>NZ_CP031240.1:638773-958160 GCF_003351405.1 Haemophilus haemolyticus | reverse complement strand
ATTGCGTACTTGTGCTTATTTTGGCGTGAAAAATATTGTCGCCGATAATGTGGAAAATCTGTATTCGGCAGCTTCAATGCGCGTAGCAGAAGGCGGTGCAGAATATATTCGAGTGTTAGAAACGGATTATATTGATTCGGCTCTAATGCAATTGCGCAAATCAGGCTATCAAATTATTCACGTATCGCACAATAGACAAGGCGAGCCGTTGGATAAAGTGCGGTTAAAAAATAAAGTGGTTTTTGTGCTAAGTGAAAGCTCTACGGAAAGTTTAGCGACTCCAGAAGACACACAAGTGCGTTTAACGCTCGCAAGCCCAATTAAATCAGGCTTAAATATTGCAGTGAATGCGGGTGTGTTGTTAGCGAAGTGGTATTTTAGATAGTGTATGATTAAAGGGGAAAATGATTTCCCCTTTAAAATTTCAAATAAAAGTCTTTAGTCAATTCAATAAACGCTTCAGTGTATTGATCATCCTCATCATAAATCACCAATCGATCTTGTGTTAAAACTTCAGGCTGTTTGGCAAAGGTAAGTAGCATTCTCTGGGGCGTTTTCCCCATTTTTGTAATGACATTCGTCTGTTTTATGCAAAAAAGTGCGGTAGATTTTATAAGCGTTTTGCCTGCCTCATAAGGCAACACAAAACTTATTTTCCCATTTTCCGATAAGCGCGTGGCAGCCCATTCTAACCAATTTAAGTGGCTTTGCTTGGTATAACGAGCCAATTCTCGTTCCTCATTCTTACAGGCAATACCTTGTTCAAAATAAGGTGGATTTGCCACAATTAAATCAAAGGTTTGTTCAGTGGCTTGTAAAAAATGTTGCATATCTGTTTGAATAAGTTGAATGCGATTTTTCCACACTGAATCATTGATGTTGTCTTGTGCTTGTTTTGCTGCAATGGGATCCAACTCAACCGCTTGAATTTGGCAGTTTTCTTCAGTTCGTTGTGCCAACATTAAAGCCAATAATCCTGTGCCGCTCCCCATATCTAAAATATTTTTACAATGCTTTACATCTGCCCAAGCACCTAACAAAATGCCATCAGTGCCGACTTTCATCGCACAAGAATCTTGGTTGATATGGAATTGTTTAAAGGTAAATCCGCTCATAAATTTTTCGTAAATTGACCGCGCTTTCAGGTATAATCCCCGCCAATTTTAACAAAGAACCGCACAATAATGAATTTATCCCAATTTGAACAATTTGATCTTTCTCCCAAACTTTTAAAGGCGCTTGAGAAAAAAGGTTATTCCCGCCCAACAGCTATTCAAATGGAAGCCATTCCAGCAGCAATGGAAGAGCGTGATGTATTAGGCTCTGCTCCAACGGGAACGGGGAAAACGGCTGCTTTTTTATTACCTGCGCTACAACATCTATTGGATTATCCTCGTCGTAAACCAGGCCCACCGCGTATTTTGGTATTAACGCCAACCCGTGAATTGGCAATGCAAGTGGCTGAACAAGCGGAAGAATTAGCGCAGTTCACCCATTTAAATATTGCGACAATTACGGGTGGCGTGGCGTATCAAAATCACGGTGATGTATTCAATACCAATCAAGATTTGGTGGTAGCTACGCCTGGTCGTTTGTTGCAATACATTAAGGAAGAAAATTTTGATTGCCGTTCCGTTGAAATGCTGATTTTTGACGAAGCCGATAGAATGTTACAAATGGGGTTTGGGCAAGATGCGGAAAAAATTGCGGCTGAAACCCGTTGGCGGAAACAAACCTTGTTGTTTTCTGCAACCTTGGAAGGGGAGTTGTTGGTCGATTTCGCGGAGCGTTTGTTGAATGATCCTATTAAGGTGGATGCCGAACCAAGCCGTCGAGAAAGAAAAAAAATCAATCAATGGTATTATCACGCAGACAGCAATGAACACAAAATCAAATTGCTCGCGCGTTTTATTGAAACTGAAGAAGTGACGCGTGGAATTGTGTTTGTGCGTCGTCGTGAAGATGCGCGTGAACTTTCTGAAACATTGCGTAAACGAGGCATTCGTTCCGCGTATTTAGAAGGTGAAATGGCTCAAACTCAACGTAACAATGCGATTGATAAATTGAAATCAGGTATTGTGACGGTATTGGTTGCAACGGATGTAGCTGCGCGTGGTATTGATATTGATGATGTAAGCCATGTGATGAATTTTGATTTACCGTATAGTGCGGATACTTATTTGCATCGAATTGGACGAACAGCGAGAGCAGGCAAAAAGGGCACGGCAGTCTCTTTTGTCGAAGCCCATGATTACAAGTTACTGGGTAAAATCAAACGCTATACCGAGGAAATTTTAAAGGCGCGCCTTTTAGAAGGTTTAGAACCTCGCACTAAGCCACCAAAAGACGGTGAAGTGAAGTCTGTAAGCAAAAAACAAAAGGCACGTACTAAAGAAAAACGTGAAGAAAAGAAAAAAACAGAGGCGAAGAAAAAAGTAAAATTACGTCATAAGAATACGAAAAATATCGGAAAACGACGTAAGCCGAGCAGCAACTCTAATACTGAGCAATAATTAGAGAGCCTTTCCTCATATTTTTGGAAAGGCTCTTGTCTATGCTTGATTTAACCTCTGTCTAGGCAAACATTGTTCAAGCAAAAAGTGCGGTAAATTTATAATATGATTTTACAGTCTAGTTTTTTCGCCACCAAATTCATCTAATAAATTTTCGGTGAGTTTGGCTAAAATACCAGTCATCAGTACAAAATCTGCATCGAAACGCTGTGCAAAATCTTCTTTCAGAATATCATCATTTTTTTCGCGTACACTATCTGCAAATTTTAAACGTTTGAGGGTGCAATCTTCGTTAAAAACGAAAGTTAAGGTATCTTCCCATTCTAAGGCTAATTTGCTCACTACTTTTTTGCCATCTTGCAGAAGTGCGAGAATTTCTTCATTTTCTAAAGGTTGTTTTTTGCAACGGATAACGCTGTCTTCCTGACTGCCACGAAGCTCGGCTTCTTCTAATGCAATTAACCAATGCGGTAAGCTATCTTGAAGGATCCAATTAGTTAAAATCGTGCTGGGTTCATTAGCAAATGCTAAAGGGACAACAGGTAGTGAACCTAAGGATTTACGCAGTAATGCGAGCGCATCTTCCGCGCGTTTACTTGATGCGGCATCAACATGAACAAGATTATTTTCCGTATCAATCCACAGTGCTGTATGCTGATTTTTACTAAATGCACGAGGTAATAAATTCATCACAACATCATCTTTTAATGTTTGTTTTTCTACTTTTTTAAGTTTGCGATTTTCTTTTTGTTCAAGGCTTTCAATGCGTTCATCTAGTTCACGTTTGACCACATTTGCCGGCAAGATTTTTTCTTCTTTTTGGGCGATTAATAGAATTTGCTTTCCTACAGAAAAATAGAGTAAATCAGCGCCTCGTAATGGGGCTGACCAGCCAAATTTACTTTGATCTTGAGCACCGCAAGGGTGGAATTGACAATCTTCCAGTTGAGTTTGTAGCTGTGCAAGATCCCAATCTAGCAGTTTAGTCAGCCTATAAGTCATTAAATTTTTGAACCACATCGTAACACTTCCTTCAATATAGGGTAGAATGTGCGGCATTATAGCCCATAAAAGTAGGAAAAACGATGCAACACAAATTGATTGCCTTTATTGGCGGCGGCAATATGGCACAGGCGATTATTCTTGGCTTATTGAAACAAGGTTATCCTGCCAAACAAATTATTGTGAATGATCCGAATGAGGAAAAAAGAGCATTTTTTGCCAATCTTGGCGTGGCAACTTCAGAAAATAATGTGGAAAGTGTAATCAAAGCGGAAGTTGTATTGCTTGCGGTAAAACCTCAAATGATGGCTGATGTCTGTTTGCCGCTAAGCGCGGTGGATTTTTCCGATAAATTATTAATTTCCATTGCTGCGGGGATTTCAACTGAACGCTTGAACGCATTAATTCCAAGTATAAAATCGATAGTGCGCGTCATGCCAAATACGCCCGCATTGGTGGGGGAAGGCATGGCGGGGTTATTCGCACCTAAAAATACGAGCGAAAATCACCGCACTTTTGCACAAGATTTGTTGGGGGCCGTTGGAAGAACCGTTTGGGTGAGTGATGAAACTCAAATGCACGCAGTAACTGCCGCGTCAGGAAGTAGTCCAGCCTATTTCTTTTTGATGCTGGAAGCGATGCAGCAAGCCTTAATCAAAATGAATATTGATGAGAAAACTGCGCGTGAATTAGTGCAGCAATCAATGTTTGGTGCAGCAAAAATGGTGATAGAAAATCCGCAAATTGCACTTTCAACTTTGCGTGAAAATGTTACCTCGAAAGGTGGCACCACTGCGGCAGCGTTAGCGGTATTTGATGCACAACATTTTAATCAAACAATAGAGCAAGCTATGCAGGCTTGTTTGTCTCGTTCACAAGAAATGGAAACTTTATTCTGATGCAAGTTCGTCCTTTTTATTGGCTCGCCCTGAGCTTTCTAGGTTACTACTGCGCTTATGGCGTATTTTTGCCGTTCTTCCCAGCATGGTTGAAATCACAACAATATGGCGAAGAAATGATTGGTTTAGTGATCGGGAGTGCTTATATTTTCCGATTTGCGGGCGGATTATTTTTTTCATCGCTGATTAAAAAAGCCAATCATATTATTAATTCCTTACGCCTATTGGCGTTAGCATCGGCCATTATTATGGCTGCAATGAGTTTAGTTGCGCATAATTTTTGGCTGTTATTTATCGCTATTGGTTTATATGCCTCTGTGAATTCAGCAGGAATGCCGATTGGGGATTCGTTGGCATCCACTTGGCAACGCCAAATCGGCTTGGATTACGGTAAAGTACGTTTGATTGGCTCTGCTGCCTTTATTCTTGGTGTAGTAGTGTTCGGTGGTATGATTGGTTGGGTTGGTGAGCAAAATATCGTGTGGATTTTAACCGCACTTTTATCTTTCTATACTATCATTCAGCTTTTAAAACCAACTATTCCCCCAAAAGATGAAATACCTGAAGGTGGCGCTCCAAATGATGTTGGTTTTATTGCTTTACTGAAAAATCCCATTACATTGCGAGTCATGATTGCAGTAGGACTGATTCAAGGCTCTCATGCGGCTTATTATGTTTATAGCACAATTTATTGGACAAGTATTGGGATCTCTGTTTCTCAAACTAGCTTACTTTGGGGCATTGGCGTATTAGCGGAAATTGTATTATTTTTCTTTTCTCGTCGATTATTTCAAAATATTTCTATCAGTGTGCTGCTTTATATTTCTACGCTTGCGTGCATCGGACGCTGGGCTGTAATGGGATATATTGAAGATTTTTGGTTGATATTCTTATTGCAACTTATGCATAGTTTGACTTATGCCGTGTGCCATTATGCGATTGTTCGCTATATCACCACCCAGCCGCAAAGCCATATTGCGAAGTTACAAGGTTTGTATAATGGTTTATCGAATGGTGTGCTTATTGCCATTTTCACCGCGATTGCAGGTATGATTTATCCAACTTCTCCAGCGATGACATTTGTATTTATGAGTATCATCGCGGCTGCTGCATTTTTTGTGATTCCACGCAAGTTAAATGCTTTTTTGATTGTTCAGCATAAATAGGACGCATCGCTTGCCTTGTAGAAAAGTAATATGAAAAATCTAGCGCTCATTGATTTGTTTCTTAACGAATATTGGATTGAAAAAGGGCTTTCAGAAAATACCGTTCAATCTTATCGTTTGGATTTAACCGCACTTTGTGATTGGTTGGATAAAAATGACTTGTCTTTGGAAACTTTAGATGCTGTAGATTTGCAAGGTTTTCTAGGTGAACGTTTGGAGAAAGGTTATAAAGCCACGAGCACCGCGAGAATGTTAAGTGCGATGCGTAAACTTTTCCAATATTTATATCGGGAAAAATACCGAGTGGATGATCCAAGTGCGGTGCTAAGTTCGCCTAAATTACCCAGTCGCCTACCAAAATATTTAACTGAGCAACAAGTGTCAGATTTGCTCAATACGCCAGATGTGGAAGTCCCTTTGGAATTGCGTGATAAAGCAATGTTAGAGTTGCTTTATGCTACGGGGCTTCGTGTAACGGAGTTAGTTTCGCTGACGATTGAAAACATGAGCGTGCAACAAGGTGTGGTGCGAGTGATTGGTAAAGGGAACAAAGAACGCATTGTGCCAATGGGGGAAGAAGCGGCTTATTGGGTTCGTCAATTTATGCTTTATGGTCGCCCTGTTCTATTAAATGGGCAGAGTTCTGATGTTGTGTTTCCAAGTCAGCGCGCACAGCAAATGACTCGTCAAACTTTCTGGCATCGTGTAAAACATTATGCCATTCTCGCAGATATTGATGCTGATGCACTTTCCCCTCACGTTTTTCGCCATGCTTTTGCCACCCATTTAGTGAATCACGGTGCGGATTTACGCGTGGTGCAAATGTTGCTAGGGCACACAGATTTATCTACAACACAAATTTATACTCATGTGGCAAAAGAGAGATTGAAACGATTGCATGAAAGATTTCATCCTAGAGGATAGATAAGTATAACAAGGCTTTACATGCTAATTGTGGTTTTCTAATTGAGTTCATTGACCAAATCAGGTAAACTACCGTCCCGTCTTTGATAGCTAGTTATCTTCGATTTTTGACCGCACTTTGGGTTGATTTTGTCTGTAAGATGATTAGCTATAATCATTTATATCCCAATACAGATTAGGTTCCCTATGGCTACAAATTATATTTTCGTCACTGGCGGTGTGGTTTCATCGTTAGGTAAAGGCATTGCGGCAGCATCATTGGCGGCAATTTTAGAAGCTCGTGGTTTAAACGTAACTATTATGAAATTAGATCCATATATTAATGTGGATCCAGGTACGATGAGTCCAACCCAGCACGGGGAAGTTTTCGTTACACAAGATGGTGCAGAAACAGATTTAGACTTAGGTCACTATGAGCGTTTTATCCGCACGAAAATGACTAAACGCAATAATTTCACCACAGGTAAAATTTATTCTGAAGTATTACGTAAAGAGCGTCGTGGCGATTATCTTGGTGCAACAATTCAGGTGATTCCACATATCACCAATGAAATTAAAGATCGCGTTATTGCAGGTGCTCAAGGTCACGATGTTGTGATTGTTGAAGTGGGCGGTACCGTTGGGGATATTGAATCACTTCCATTCTTAGAAGCATTACGTCAATTAGCCGTTCAAGTTGGTCGTGAACATACGTTATTTATGCACTTAACTTTAGTACCTTATATTCCAACAGCGGGTGAAGTAAAAACTAAACCAACTCAACATTCTGTAAAAGAATTACTTTCTATTGGTATTCAACCTGATGTGTTGATTTGCCGTTCAGATCGCATGATTCCACCAAATGAACGTGCGAAAATTGCTTTATTCTGTAACGTTCCAGAACGTGCAGTCATTTCATTAAAAGATGTAAATTCGATTTATCAAATCCCAGCATTATTAAAATCTCAAGGTTTAGATGATTTTGTCTGTGAACGTTTCCGTTTAACTTGCCCTGAAGCGGATCTTTCTGAATGGGAGCAAGTGCTTTACAAACAAGCAAATCCAGTGGGTGAAGTGACCATTGGGATGGTGGGTAAATATACTGAGTTACCCGATGCTTATAAATCTGTAAATGAAGCGTTGAAGCATGCAGGTTTAACGAACCGTTTAAGCGTTAACATTAAATATATTGATTCCCAAGATGTTGAAACCAAAGGTGTTGAAGTATTAAAAGGCATTGATGGCATTCTTGTTCCTGGTGGATTCGGTTATCGTGGTGTGGAAGGTAAAATTCGTACTGCACAATATGCACGTGAAAACAAAATTCCTTACTTGGGCATTTGCTTGGGTATGCAGATCGCGTTGATTGAATATGCACGTAATGTAGCGGGTTTAACTAAAGCCAATTCATCTGAATTTGATAAAGATTGTGAACAACCTGTGGTTGCATTAATCACGGAATGGCAAGATGCTGATGGGAATACTGAAGTACGTACCGATGAATCTGATCTTGGCGGAACAATGCGTTTAGGCGCACAACAATGTCATTTGGTGTCAGGCAGTCGCGCTCGCGAGCTTTATGGCAAAGAAACCATTGAAGAGCGTCATCGTCATCGCTATGAAGTGAACAATACCTTGCTTCCACAAATTGAAAAAGCAGGATTGAAAGTAACGGGTTTATCTGCAGATAAAAAATTGGTAGAAATTATCGAAGTGCCAAATCATCCTTGGTTTGTCGCTTGCCAATTCCATCCAGAATTTACTTCTACGCCTCGTGATGGTCATCCGTTGTTTGCAGGCTTTGTAAAAGCAGCCTATGAAAACCATAAACAATCAGTGAAGTAATGGATTAAATTAGAGTAAAAAGAGCGGTGAGAAACGACAAATTTTTTCACCGCTCTTTTATTTTGTAAAAATAGATAAAGATCAAAGCATACGCATTTTTTACAAGACAAAATCTCAAAATAGCTTTATCATATCGCCTGTTTTAGGCTCGCCTAACCCGTTTTAATTAACTTAATTGAGGAAAATAAAAATGGCAAAAATCGTTAAAGTGATTGGTCGCGAAATCATCGACTCACGTGGTAATCCAACTGTTGAAGCTGAAGTTCATCTTGAAGGTGGTTTTGTTGGTTTAGCAGCGGCCCCATCTGGTGCATCAACTGGTTCTCGCGAAGCATTAGAATTACGTGACGGTGACAAATCTCGTTTCTTAGGTAAAGGCGTATTAAAAGCTGTAGCAGCAGTAAATGGTCCAATTGCTGAAGCAATTCTTGGTAAAGATGCGTCTAACCAAGCTGAAATCGACCAAATCATGATCGATTTAGACGGAACCGAAAACAAATCTAACTTTGGTGCAAACGCAATCTTAGCGGTATCTTTAGCAAACGCAAAAGCAGCTGCAGCATCTAAAGGTTTACCACTTTACGCTTACATTGCAGAATTAAACGGCACGCCAGGCGTTTACTCTATGCCATTACCAATGATGAACATCATCAACGGTGGTGAGCACGCAGATAACAACGTGGATATCCAAGAATTCATGATTCAACCAGTTGGTGCGAAAACATTACGTGAAGCACTTCGTATCGGTGCTGAAGTATTCCACAACCTTGCGAAAGTATTAAAATCTAAAGGCATGAGCACTGCAGTTGGTGACGAAGGTGGTTTCGCACCTAACTTAGCGTCTAACGCTGACGCTTTAGCATGTATCAAAGAAGCTGTAGAAAAAGCAGGTTATGTATTAGGTAAAGACGTGACTTTAGCGATGGACTGCGCATCTTCTGAGTTCTACAACAAAGAAACTGGCAAATATGAAATGAAAGGCGAAGGCCGTTCATTCACTTCTCAAGAGTTCACTCACTATCTTGAAGAATTAACCAAACAATACCCAATCGTATCTATCGAAGATGGTCAAGATGAATCTGACTGGGAAGGTTTTGCATACCAAACTAAAGTGTTAGGCGACCGCGTTCAATTAGTGGGCGATGACTTATTCGTAACTAACACCAAAATTTTAAAAGAAGGTATCGAAAAAGGTATCGCAAACTCTATCTTAATCAAATTCAACCAAATCGGTTCTTTAACTGAAACTTTAGCAGCAATTAAAATGGCTAAAGATGCAGGTTATACCGCTGTGATCTCTCACCGTTCAGGTGAAACCGAAGATGCGACTATCGCTGATTTAGCGGTTGGAACAGCAGCAGGTCAAATCAAAACTGGTTCTATGAGCCGTTCTGACCGTATTGCGAAATACAACCAATTAATTCGTATTGAAGAAGCATTAGAACGCGCAGGTACTCCAGCAGCATTCCCAGGCTTAAAAGCGGTTAAAGGTCAAGCGTAATTCACGCTGAATTTACTGTAAAATCTCACCGCACTTTGTATAAAAGTGCGGTGTTTTTTATTAAATTGCAAAGCAATAGCTTGCCTACTATTTTTATCTAAATATTATCTGATTAACTAATTAAACTCAGTAAAAATCATGAATGCAAAACTAGAGCTATACAGAAGATATTATTGTGTTGAAAGAAATATTAATGATTTTTCCGTATTAACCGAATGGGCTACCACTTATCTTATACAACAAGAATATGAAGATAATATTTATGAATTAGCACTAGCAAAAACTAGAAAAGAAGCATTATTTTTATCTGATGAAATTCTAGAGAATGTTGTATTTAATGGAAAAAATTTACAAATAATTCCTATAGATGATAATACATCTATGTTTGATGTATTACCTAATGATATCAATTCTGCTGTACTATTAGGTGAAAGGTATAATTGCCAAGAATACCAAATCAATTCTATGTTGATTTATCAAATTGAATTTGAACATAAATTATTAAATAGAATAAATAAAATATTCCATAAAGAAACAAACCTCTTTACTTTTAAATGTAACAAATGGTTTGAACAAATTTATAAAAACAAAAATAAAATTAGTAATCATCTATTTAAATATCTAGAAATAGAATATGCAGAAGAGTTTAGTCTTTATAAAGAAGCCAGTGTTTTAGATTATCTTTATGGTATCACAGACATAAGTTTCAATATAAAATCAAACTTATCAATAATATCTCTTAGAAAAAGTGATTTTAGTCCTGAAGAATATAATTTACCAGATCTACCAGCTGAGTATATAGAGATAGAATTAGATAGAGATATTAATATCATATCAATATGTGATTAGCATCATTAAAAAACTTCAATTCAATAGGAAATACCATGTTACACTTAACCCTCGAAGATCAACTCTTTCTCGGTCAACCAAAGCAAGTAGGTACACACTCGATTGTGCATGATCACCTGGCAGTGATGTTTGAAGATGACGGTGAAACAGGCTATTTTTATGCACTTGATATGCGTCAAAATGCTCAACCGATAGTTGATATGTTGCACGTGTATAATGTTGATTCAACCTCTAATCATCATGAGGCACGCAAACTTGAAATTTGTTGGGATGAAAGTGGTTATTTAGCATTGTTGCTTATTAATGGCTATCCTCACGCCGTATTTGATTTTGCCCGTTTAGTCGGCTATAACAGCAATAAATATCCACAACCAGATTTAATGAGCATGTGGACTCATGAGGAAATTACCAATAAACAGGCCGAGCAATGGCTAGGCGTGAAAACCATTCGATAAAAATTGAGAACAATGAAAAAGAAAAATCAGATTTTAGTTAGTTTATCTATTGTGGCCTTATTAGGAGGCTGTTCAGAAGAACAAGTACAACGTGATGTGTATCAGTCTTTAGACGATTGTTTAGCTGATTGGAAAAAAATTGAGCTTTGTGAGGCAGATAAAAACACCGAGAGCACTCAGAAAACTGAAACCACACCACAGCAGGGGCTTGGTTTAAATATTCGTGATAATGGTAATGCAGAAAGTGAGGTAAAAAATTCAGCTGAAAATAATGTGCAAGCTAATCAAAGCGAGAACAATGCTGAATCAACTGCAAAAGCTGAAAGTACCGATCCTTCTTTAGGGGCCGCGATTGCTGGTGGCGTTATGGGGTATATGGCGGCTCGTGCAATTAGTAGTTTCCTTGGCCCAAGCTATCATCCTGGAAATCGAGCTGTCACCACGCCAACAGGACAAGTTGTGCAACCGCAAACGAATCATTCTGTTGGAAAACCAATGCTTGTGAAAGGAAATGCAGGAAGCATGAATAGCAAACCTGTATCTCGTGGTGGTTTTAGTAGCCCAAATAATACTAATCGTAGCAGTGGGGGCTAAATGAAACGTGTAACTGGGTTTCCTACTCGACCAGATATGGTGCAGCAGCTACTTAATGTTGGATTTGATTATTATAACTTGCCTTCTAGTGATGGATCTCATTATTGGTCTGATAATGTTGCCTATGAATTTACTTTAGCTGAAATTGATCGCATTGAGGATACAACTAATGAATTGCATTCAATGTGTTTAGATTTTGCGGCGGATGAAATTAAAAAAGGCGATTATGAAAATTATCGTTTTACGGAGTTGCAAAAACAGCTTATTGAAAGCTCTTGGCGTAATCAAGATCCTTATTTATATGGACGCTTTGATTTTGGCTATGATGGCGACAACCTAAAAATGTTTGAATATAACGCCGATACACCAACATCCTTGTTGGAGGCTGCGGTTGTTCAATGGCAGTGGTTAGAACAAATTGAGGGCTTAAAACACCGTGATCAGTTCAACTGGATTCATGAAGAATTAATTAAACATTTCCAATTTTTGAAACAACAAAGTGGCAAAACAGATTTCCATTTGAGTGCCATGCAAGATGCTGGCCGTGAAGATTGGGGCAATGTAGATTATTTAGCTGATGTGGCTTATAACGCGGGTTGGAATATTCATCAATTAGCGGTGGAAGATATTGGCTATAACAGCGAAACAAAAAAATTTGTAGATTTAAATGATCAGCCTATTGAAATGTTATTTAAATTGTATCCGCTGGAATGGCTAAGCCACGCTGAGTTTGCTCGCCATATTACGACGGCTTCAACACGATTTATTGAACCAGCGTGGAAAATGTTGTTAAGTAATAAAGCACTATTGGCAAAACTTTGGGCGCGTTATCCTAATCATCCGAATTTATTGCCAGCTTATTTTACGCCCTTCGAATTACCAAAAGATTTATCAATGTGGGTGAAAAAACCATTGTTAGGTCGAGAAGGTGCCAATGTCTTCTATTATGAGAAAAACAATGGTGTAGAATTTGCAGCAAAAGGAAGCGAACACTCTACGTTTTATGGTAATTCAGGTTATGTTTATCAACAAAAATTTGAATTACCGAGTTTTGATGGAATGTATCCCATTATCGGCTCTTGGGTTGTGGGTGATGTGGCTTGTGGAATGGGCTTACGTGAAGATTTTACTGCAGTAACGGGGAATGATAGCCATTTTATACCTCATTATTTTGTACCTTAATGTGTCCTGAGTATTGCTAAAATAACTAGAAAACAAACCGCACTTTTGTCTTTTTTGATAAAAGTGCGGTTATTTTTTTACCCTAAAAACTATCACTAAAGAGTTATGGTTATTTTATCTGAAAAAATCTTGTAAAATATCAAATTTTGTTAGAATAAATCGTAGCATTTCTTTGAAATGAAAAATTAAAAGAGTAAAATGTCCTCGGTGGTAGAAGTATTTGAAGTTGTAAACATATTAGAAGTATTAAATTTTCATCAACTTTTTTAATATTTGGAGTTACATTATGGCATCAGAAAATCTAAATCAATCTTCTGTTGCTCTCACACCAGTTGAAGCAACGGATTATGCAGAAAATGTGGGTACGTATAAAGCGCAAAAACGTCCATTTTTATCATTTATGTCTGGCATTAACGCCGGAGCTTGTATTGCCTTAGCATTTGTATTTTACACGACAACACAAGCTGCTAGTACCGGAGCACCTTGGGGGCTGACCAAGTTAGTGGGTGGGTTAGTATTCTCATTAGGTGTGATTATGGTGGTAATTCTGGGCTCCGAATTATTCACTTCTTCTACTTTAACTTTAGTTGCCCGAGTGGGCGGTAGAATCACCACAACACAAATGATTCGAAATTGGATCGTGGTGTATTTAGGCAACTTCGTTGGTGGTTTATTTATTGCGGCTGTTATTTGGTTTGGTGGACAAACAATGGCGGCAAATGGCCAATGGGGTTTAACAATTCTTGCAACCGCCCAACATAAAATTCATCACACGTGGTTTGAAGCTTTTAACCTAGGTATTTTATGTAACATTATGGTGTGTGTGGCGGTTTGGATGTCTTATTCTGGTAAGACTGTTACAGACAAAGCATTTATTATGATTATGCCGATTGGTTTGTTTGTTGCGTCAGGATTTGAACACTCGGTGGCTAATATGTTTATGATTCCGATGGGAATTATTACCGCACATTTTAGTACACCTGAATTTTGGCAACAAATCGGCGTTGATCCGATGAAATACGCAGATTTAGATTTGTATCATTTCATTGTGAAGAATTTAATCCCTGTAACGTTGGGAAATATTGTCGGAGGGGCAATTTGTATTGGTGTATTCCAACGTTATTTAACCAAAACTCATTAAATATTTATTTATTAATTAACAAAGGAAATGACTATGTCAGAACTTAATGAAGCGCAAAAATTGGCGTGGGCTGGTTTTGCTGGTGGTGATTGGCAAGAAGATGTCAATGTACGCGACTTTATCCAAAAAAACTATACTCCGTATGAAGGCGATGACTCTTTCTTAGCAGGCCCAACTGAAGCAACAACTAAGCTTTGGGAATCTGTGATGGAAGGAATTAAAATTGAAAACCGCACTCATGCGCCATTAGATTTTGATGAACATACTCCATCTACTATTATCTCTCACGCTCCAGGTTACATTAACAAAGATTTAGAAAAAATCGTCGGTCTTCAAACTGATGAGCCTTTAAAACGTGCCATTATGCCATTCGGTGGTATCAAAATGGTGGAAGGTTCTTGTAAAGTTTATGGTCGTGAACTTGATCCGAAAGTGAAAAAAATCTTCACGGAATACCGTAAAACACATAACCAAGGTGTGTTTGATGTTTATACGCCAGATATTTTACGTTGCCGTAAATCTGGTGTATTAACTGGTCTTCCAGATGCTTATGGTCGTGGCCGTATCATCGGTGACTACCGTCGTGTAGCACTTTACGGTGTAGACTTCTTAATGAAAGATAAATACGCACAATTCTCTTCTTTACAAAAAGATTTAGAAGATGGCGTAAATCTTGAAGCAACAATTCGTTTACGTGAAGAAATCGCAGAACAACACCGTGCATTAGGCCAATTAAAACAAATGGCTGCAAGCTATGGTTATGATATTTCCAACCCAGCAACTAATGCTCAAGAAGCCATTCAATGGATGTACTTTGCTTATCTTGCTGCAATTAAATCACAAAATGGTGCTGCAATGTCATTTGGTCGTACTGCAACCTTTATCGATATCTATATCGAACGTGATTTACAAGCAGGTAAAATTACTGAAACTGAAGCGCAAGAATTAGTTGACCACTTAGTCATGAAACTCCGTATGGTTCGTTTCTTACGTACACCTGAATACGATCAATTATTCTCTGGTGACCCAATGTGGGCAACTGAAACCATCGCAGGTATGGGGTTAGACGGTCGTACATTAGTAACCAAAAATACATTCCGTATTTTACACACCCTTTACAACATGGGTACTTCTCCAGAACCAAACTTAACGATCCTTTGGTCTGAGCAATTACCTGAAAACTTCAAACGTTTCTGTGCGAAAGTATCGATTGATACCTCATCAGTTCAATACGAAAATGATGATTTAATGCGTCCAGACTTCAACAATGATGACTACGCAATCGCATGTTGTGTATCACCAATGGTTGTGGGTAAACAAATGCAATTCTTCGGTGCACGTGCAAACTTAGCGAAAACATTGTTATACGCAATCAACGGCGGTATCGATGAAAAATTAGGTATGCAAGTCGGTCCAAAAACTGCACCAATTACTGATGAAGTATTAGATTTCGATACAGTAATGACCCGTATGGATAGTTTTATGGATTGGTTGGCCAAACAATATGTGACTGCCTTAAACGTAATCCACTATATGCACGATAAATATTCATACGAAGCAGCATTAATGGCATTACATGATCGTGATGTATACCGTACCATGGCTTGTGGTATCGCAGGTCTTTCTGTTGCGGCTGACTCACTTTCAGCAATCAAATATGCGAAAGTTAAACCAGTTCGTGGCGACATCAAAGATAAAGATGGCAATGTTGTAGCAAGCAACGTAGCGATCGACTTCGAAATCGAAGGTGAATATCCACAATATGGTAACAACGATAACCGTGTTGATGACATCGCTTGTGACTTAGTTGAACGTTTCATGAAGAAAATTCAAAAACTTAAAACTTACCGCAATGCAGTGCCTACACAATCTGTATTAACCATTACTTCTAACGTGGTTTATGGTAAGAAAACTGGTAACACCCCAGATGGTCGTCGTGCTGGTGCGCCATTCGGACCAGGAGCAAACCCAATGCACGGTCGTGACCAAAAAGGTGCGGTAGCATCATTAACTTCTGTAGCTAAACTTCCATTTGCTTACGCGAAAGATGGTATTTCTTATACCTTCTCAATCGTACCAAATGCGTTAGGTAAAGATGCAGAAGCACAACGCCGTAATCTTGCTGGCTTAATGGATGGTTACTTCCACCACGAAGCAACAGTAGAAGGCGGTCAACACTTAAACGTAAACGTGTTAAACCGTGAAATGTTGTTAGATGCAATGGAAAATCCGGATAAATATCCACAATTGACTATCCGTGTATCTGGTTACGCAGTACGTTTCAACTCTTTAACTAAAGAGCAACAACAAGACGTCGTAACCCGTACATTTACTGAGTCTTTCTAAGTAAATAAAATTATGTTTTGATATAAACCACTCCCAGACTAGTTTTGTGAGTGGTTTATTTTTATATATAGGAGAGCAAATTATGCTAACAGTTATTGCCCAATTTTCAGTAAAAGCGGACAAAATTAATGATTTCCTAGCTCAATGCCAAGAATTAATTAAGCATACTCGTCAAGAAACAGGATGTGTATCTTATGAATTACAACAAAATAGTGAGCAGGCTAATCATTATGTTTTTATTGAGCAATGGAAAAGCAAAGCCGATTTAGAACAACATTTTGCAACGCCACACTTTACCTCAATTGTACCTGTATTGGTCGAGTATTGTGAACAAGCGCCAGTGGTGCAAACCTTTCAAAAAGTCAGCGAATAATGACCGCACTTTGATAAATATATTTTAATTATGAGCCTGATTTAAATCAGGCTCATTTTTTATAGACTAAATATTTGGTAAAATTTAGCTATATCTAATTTTAGGAAATTTATGTATGTCAGTTCTTGGACGAATTCACTCTTTTGAATCCTGTGGCACTGTAGATGGGCCAGGTATTCGTTTTATTTTATTTATGCAAGGCTGCTTGATGCGCTGTAAATATTGCCACAATCGTGATACTTGGGATCTTGAAGGTGGTAAAGAAATCAGTGTCGAAGATTTAATGAAAGAAGTCGTGACTTATCGCCATTTTATGAATGCTACTGGCGGTGGTGTTACAGCATCTGGCGGTGAGGCTGTGCTACAAGCAGAGTTTGTGCGCGATTGGTTCCGTGCTTGTAAAGAGGAAGGGATTAATACTTGCTTAGATACAAATGGTTTTGTACGTCATTATGATCATATTATTGATGAATTATTAGATGTAACAGATCTTGTTTTACTCGATTTAAAAGAGCTTAATGATCAAGTTCATCAAAATCTTATTGGGGTACCAAATAAACGTACACTTGAATTTGCAAAATATTTGCAAAAACGTAATCAACGTACATGGATTCGTTATGTTGTGGTTCCTGGTTATACTGATAGCGATCACGATGTGCATTTATTAGGTCAGTTTATTGAAGGTATGACCAATATTGAAAAAGTTGAACTTCTTCCTTATCATCGATTAGGTGCGCATAAATGGAAAACCCTTGGGTTAGATTATGAGCTTGAAGATGTATTACCGCCAACCAAAGAATCGTTAGAGCATATTAAAACAATCCTAGAAGGTTATGGGCACACTGTAAAATTCTAGAGTGAATGTCAGCTAACATAAGGAGTAAATAATGAAAAAAATTATTTTAACATTATCACTTGGGCTACTTACTGCCTGTTCTGCTAAAACTCAAAAGGCTGAACAAAATGATGTAAAGCTGACACCGCCGACTGATGTGCGAAGCGGATATATACGTTTGGTGAAGAATGTAAATTATTATATCGATAGTGAATCGATCTGGGTGGATAATCAAGAACCACAAATTGTGCATTTTGATGCAGTGGTGAATTTAGATAAGGGATTGTATGTTTATCCTGAGCCTAAACGTTATGCACGTTCTGTTCGTCAGTATAAGATTTTGAATTGTGCAAATTATCATTTAACTCAAGTGCGAACTGATTTCTATGATGAATTTTGGGGGCAGGGTTTACGTGCAGCGCCTAAAAAGCAAAAGAAACATACGTTAAGTTTAACACCTGATACAACGCTTTATAATGCTGCTCAGATTATTTGTGCGAATTATGGCAGAACACAGCCTTCAGATAAAAAATAACAAAATCTAGTGAATAAAAAATACGGTGAAATTTCACCGTATTTTTTTAATTAAATATTCTTCTTTGTTTTCGTGTTTTGACTACTTGCACTATTAATAATAAAGCAAGAATTATCACATATACTGCAAAAATAAATACCAACCATTGCACCATCGTCACCCCGAATAATGACCATTGACTTTCATTACAAGAGCCGGTCGGGCTAAACATAAATGGAAACCATTGGTGAAACGGTAAAGTTTCAGGAAAGTTTGGAATAAATTCACATTGTTTCCAAGGAGCTGGATTCATTTGTAAATCAAGATGACGGAATGAAACCAATAATCCCTTAATACCACTAAATAAGCCTAATGCCAACGCGATCAATCGAATGATTAAAGCGCGAGGTTGAAGTAAACCGATAATGCCCGCAATAAACAACCCAATTATTGCTAAACGTTCATACACGCAAAGTACACAAGGTTGTAATCCCATTCCATATTGGAAGTAAAGTGCGGTGAATTCGAGTGCTAAACTTGAGAATGCCAGCAGGAACCATGCAGAACGTTTTTCAGAAAATCGTTTTAAAAGTGCGAGCATTTCTTCTCCTTAGATTGGCAAAATTAAGCCTAAACTTGCTAGCCAAATAGTCGTGGCTGGCAAGATAAATTCAATAGCTAGTAAACCAATGAGTGAAAGTACAATCGTGTAAGGTAAAGCCATATAAACCATTCTTCCGTAAGAAAGGCGAATTAATGGCGCTAGCGATGAAGTCAATAAGAACAAGAATGCAGCTTGTCCATTTGGTGTTGCTACTGACGGCAAGTTTGTCCCTGTATTGATTGCAACAGAGAGCAATTCAAATTGGTGCGGAGCAATTACGCCATTCGTTAATGCTGCTTTGGCTTCATTGATGTAAACCGTTGCGACGAATACATTATCAGATATAGAAGAAAGCAAGCCGTTAAATACATAGAATAAGACAAGCTGTATATTTTCTTCTGAAGAAAGAACGAAGTGAATAATTGGTGCAAAAAGTTTTTGATCAATAATTACGGCAACTACAGAGAAGAATACCACGAGCAATGCAGTGAAAGGCAAGGATTCTTGGAATGCTTTACCGATAGTGTGCTCGTCAGTCACACCTGTGAATGCAGTTGCAAAAATGATGATACTTAAACCAATTAAGCCTACCGCTGCAAGATGGAATGCCAATCCAAGAATTAACCAAATCGCGATTAACGCTTGGACGCCTAATTTGATTTTGTCTTGTTTAGACATTTTCTCTGAATTAGTGCGGTCTAAATCTGACAAGATTTTCCATACGTCTTCAGGTAATTTTTCACCATAACCGAATAATTTGAATTTTTCGACTAAGAAGCAAGTGAGTAATCCGCAGATAAATACTGGAACAGTAACTGGCGCCATGCGGAAGAAAAATTCGATGAAGTTCCATTTGGCTTGTTCGGCAATGATTAAGTTTTGTGGTTCACCTACCATTGTCATTACGCCACCAAGTGCGGTTCCGACTCCAGCATGCATCATCAAACTACGTAAGAATGAACGGAATTTTTCTAAGGTTTCGTGGTGTTGTGTTGCAATTTTTCCATCATCAGCAATATCAACGACATCAATTAAATTATTACCTGATGCGACTTTGTGGTAAACACCATAGAATCCCATTGCTACGCTGATAATTACGGCAACAACCGTTAATGCATCAAGGAAGGCTGATAAGAAGGCTGCGCTAAAACAGAAAGCTAAAGAAAGTGCGATTTTTGAACGAATTTTGACAAGTAGTTTCGTGAACACGTAAAGAAGCAGTTGTTTCATGAAGAAAATCCCTGCCACCATGAACATTAATAGCAATACGACTTCAAAGTTTGCCATAATTTCCGTTTTTACGTGTTCTACATTAGTCATCCCTATAATAATAGCTTCAATTGCTAATAAGCCACCAGGTTGTAACGGATAGCATTTTAATGCCATTGCTAACGTAAAAATGAATTCAGCAACGAGCAACCAACCCGCAAGAAAGGGACTGATAAAAAAGAAAATAATTGGATTAACAATGAGAAAAACGACAATGGCGAGCTTGTACCAATCTGGGCTCGCTCCAAGAAAGTTTTTCATAAAGGCTTGTGTGTTTGTCATAGAGCACTCCATTATTTTTTTATTGCCGCTAACATTGTAATATATCCCCCTTTAAAGGATAATAAAAAGTGAGTGATTTTTTTATAAAATTGCATTTTTTTTGATTTTTATCTGATTTTTTTAATATATGCAACATGATAATGACATTTTGAAAGCTCAAAGCCCCGCCGCTTTAGCTGAAGAATATATAGTGAAAAGCATTTGGCAAGATGTTTTCCCCGCGGGCAGTAATTTACCCTCAGAGCGTGATTTGGCTGATAAGATTGGTGTAACGCGTACGACTTTACGTGAAGTTTTACAACGTTTGGCGCGTGATGGTTGGTTGACGATTCAGCACGGTAAACCCACAAAAGTAAATAATATTTGGGACACTGCAGGGCCGAATATTATTGAAACGCTAATCGGTTTAGATATGCAGTCTGCACCCTTGATTATTGACAATATGTTGTCTTTACGCAGTAAAATGTCTGAATCTTATATTTATGAGGCAGTAAAAAATTCTCCTCAACAATCTGCCGCACTTTTTGCTGAATTAGAGCAATTACAAAATACGGCGCAAGATTACACAGAATTTGATTACAAATTATTTCGTCAATTTACCGTAGTGGCTAACAAACCCTTTTATCGTTTAATTTTTAATAGTTTGAAAGGTGTTTACCAACGAATTGGTTTTTTATTTTTTAAAGAAGAAAAACACCGAGAACTTACAAAAACCTTCTATTTAGAAATGCAACAAATTTGCCTTGCGGGAAATGCTGATGCGGTGGTGGATTGTATTCGTAAACACAATTTACGTTCTTCAACTTATTGGAAAGCTATTCTAGAGCGATTGCCGCAGAACCTTTCGGATTAATTTCAACATCAAAAGTGCGGTGGATTTTAACCGCACTTTATATCTGAACATTTAAAATTACATTCTACTCAAATATCCAGCTACCCAATATTTTTAAATGCGTACTTGTTTAAATATTTTCGAGATTACCATCGCTTATTTCTAACTTCAATTATCAAAACTAAAGTCGCCATTGCAGCAGAGCCATTTAACCAAAAAGATGCCATTTTCTTAAAATCAGAAAAAGAATAACTATCAAGCTTTAGAAGCAGCTCAAATAAACTAAACACTAACGTAAAAAATGTAAAACAAATAATAAATATAATCACCCAAAATATAAGATACTGAAGTAATAACTTAGTTTTCAATACTCCTCCCGATACGTAGAGTCATTATTAAATATATTACTACTTTAGCTATGTTCCAAGCCACTGCTAATGGCTAGATATGATGTTGCATTGCGTTTAAACACAAAGTGCGGTCAAAATTGACCGCACTTTTTTATATTTAGAAATCGACTTATTTAATCACGCCACATGCCATACGTGGGCCGCCACCGCCAAGTGGAGCTGGATGATCGGAGTGATTATCACCACCAGCGTGGATCATAATAGAGTGACCGCGAACATCATCTAAATGTTTAAGACGTGGTGCTAAAACAGGGTTTGTTGCTGTGCCATCATGTAATACAGTTAATGCCGGTAAATCACCTAAGTGTGCGTCATCTTGCCATGGGTAACCGTGTTGTTTTGCACCTTTAGGATCCCAGTGACCACCAGCGCCTAAACCTGCTGTCAATTTACCCTCTTTTTCTTTTGGCTCACAGCTTGGATTTTCATGGATGTGGAATCCATGTAAGCCTTCACTTAATCCTTGTAAATTAGGGGTAAACACAAGACCATAGTTAGATTCAGTAATAGTCACTGTACCCACATCTTTGTTACCATTTACTGGATCAAGTTGTTGCACTTTCACTTCAATAGAAACACCTTTTGGTGCCATATTGTGATCATGTGCTTGCGCCACACCAACTGAACATACCGCACTAACCGCTAGTGCTAATAAGGTTTTCATATTCATTGCAATCTCCTTTATTGCAGTAAAAACTCATGAGTATTTTAGTCAATTTCGTTTAAAAGGCCGACAAGTTTTTACGAAAATTTCACATTATTTTAAACATCCACGTACAATCAATACGCCAACATTTCGAGCTTGCGCAACAGCTTTCGGTTTACTCAGTTTAATTTTTAATCCTTGAAGTTGATAACGCGACTCAAGCAAATCCGCCACTTCATAAGCCACTCGCTCAATCAACAAGAAAGGTTTACTTTCCACATAATCAATTATCACTTGGCTCACTTCAGCATAATTCAAACAATATGCAACATCATCCGTTTCCGCCGCTTGTTTAGAATCCCAAGCCATTTCCAAATCAAACACAAGTTTTTGCTTAATTTGCTGTTCCCAATCATATACGCCAATTTGAGCAAAAACAGTCAATTCTTCAATAAAAACACGATCCATAAAATTTCCTCTAAAATTATTGTAGGCGTATGCTATCAACTTTGGGTAGAATAACGAATAATTTTTCTTGCTGGAGTACAAAATGAGCCTTTTCGCCCTTTTTTATATGCTTTGTGCCTATCTTTTAGGCTCTATTTCCAGTGCTATTCTAATTTGTCGCGTTGCAGGCTTGCCTGATCCTCGTCAAAATGGCTCACACAATCCAGGGGCAACAAATGTGATTCGTATCGGTGGTCGTTGGTCTGCTCTCGCCGTACTGATTATTGATATTTTAAAAGGCATGACACCAGTATGGGTTGGTTACTATTTAGGTCTCACACAATTTGAATTAGGCATGGTCGCACTAGGTGCTTGCTTGGGACACATTTTCCCCATTTTCTTCCAATTCAAAGGTGGCAAAGGCGTCGCAACCGCTTTCGGTGCGATTGCACCAATTTCTTGGGCTGTAGCTGGTTCTACATTAGGCACTTGGGTCTTCGTTTTTCTTATCAGCGGCTATTCTTCATTAAGTGCGGTTATCTCTGCTTTACTCGTGCCTTTTTATGTATGGTGGTTTAAACCTGAATTTACTTTTCCCGTTGCACTGGTGTGTTGCCTATTAATTTATCGTCATCACGATAACGTTCAACGTTTATGGCGCGGTCAAGAAGATAAAGTTTGGGCTAAATTTAAAAAGAAATAAAAAATTCACCGCACTTTTCTAAATTTCCACTGGAGTTTCCTGTGCATACTAAACGTTCAGTTTCCACTCGTATTGCTAAATATTTATTCATCATTCTCATCGTTGCTGGCGTAATTAGCTCACTAAGTTTGGCAATTATGAGCAGTAATAAATATGACGCAGAAGCCATTAATATTTCAGGTTCTTTGCGGATGCAAAGTTATCGCCTGCTCTATGAAATGCAAGAACAACCAGAAAGTGTGGAAACGAACTTACGTCGTTATCATATAAGTCTTCATTCATCTGCTTTATTGGAAGTCCAAAATCAATTTTTCACACCGAATGTATTAAAACATTCCTATCAAAACATTTTGCAACGTTGGACAAACATGGAAAAATATGCCCGTCAACACGATGTAAAAAACTATAGTAATCAGCTCACTGACTACGTGGCGGATGTTGATTATTTTGTGTTTGAGCTACAACGTTTCAGTGAACAAAAATGGATTTTGGGCGTATCGGTGCTATTTTTCGCGATGTGGTTAATTTTACTCATGGTGTCTTATGTGATTTGGTACACACAGCGGGAAGTCGTAAAACCATTGCACTTAATGACGAAAGCCAGTATGCAAGTGCAAATGCGTCAATTCAATCATATTCCGCTTGATACAACGAAACAAAATGAGCTCGGTACATTGGCGCGTATTTTTACACAAATGTCCACGGAGCTTGGTCAGCTTTATTCACGTTTGGAAGAAACAGTAAACGAAAAAACACAAAAGTTACGCCAAACTAACCGCTCTTTGACTACGCTTTATCAAAGTTCTCAAATTCTTAATGCCAATACGCTCAACGATAAAGTATTAAGCCAAGTGCTTGATCACATTCTGGTCAGCGAGAATTTGAAATATATCAAAGTTGAAGTTATGGGTGCAGAGCATTGGGATATTGCTTTTGGCACTCAAGATTTAGACTGCTCTTTGCAAACTGAGACACTTTCTGTCGATAACGAAGAATTCGGTGCACTCTCTTGGCAAGCAGGATTACCTTGTCCCGATCCGAGAATGATGCAAAACCTTGCTCAAATGCTTGCACGAGCCCTTTATTTCCAAAAAAGTTTACGCCAACAAGAACAGCTCTTATTGATGGAAGAGCGGTCAATTATCGCGCGAGAATTGCATGACTCGTTGGCTCAAGTGCTATCATTTTTACAGATCCAGCTTACATTACTTAAACATAACTTGAAGAAAGAAGGCGATTCATCCAAAGAACAAAGTTTGGTCATTATTCGTGATTTTGAACAGGCTCTTTCGAGTGGATATGCACAATTACGCGAGCTTTTAGCCACTTTCCGTTTAACTATACAAGAAGCTAATTTACAGCTTGCGCTAGAACAAGTGATTGACTCATTACGTTCACAAACAACGATGCAAATGAACGTTAATAGCCAATTGCCATCACAAAGTTTGAATCCACAACAACTGGTGCATGTGCTACAAATTGTACGTGAAGCCACCACCAATGCGATCAAACATTCTCAGGGCACAGCAATTGAAATTAGCGCCAAAATTAATGCAGAAGGCGAATACGAAATTTTAGTTGAAGATAATGGTATTGGTATTCAAGACCTTGAAGAGCCTGAAGGTCATTATGGGTTAAATATTATGACTGAACGTAGTCGCCAACTTAACGCAGAATTTAACATCATCCGTCGCGAACAAGGCGGTACACAAGTGAAAATCACTCTTCCACACGCATTATGTTGATTACGGTGGATATAATTATTCATAGCAACTGGTATAAAAGATAAATTTTTTATACACCCGACAATGGTATTTTAAATGCAAAATTTACAGCCTTTTCACACTTTCCATATTCATGCTAATGCTCGTGAAATTATCGAAGCACATAACATTGAACAACTACAACAAGCATGGGCTCATTCAAAAGCGGAAAATTTACCCGCACTTTTTCTAGGTCAAGGCAGTAATATGCTATTTCTAGATGATTTTAATGGCGTGGTGATTTTAAATCGTTTAATGGGCATTACTCACCAACAGGATTCTGATTTTCACTACCTGCATGTGAATGGCGGTGAAAATTGGCATGAATTGGTGGAGTGGTCTATCAATAATGGTATTTATGGATTAGAAAACCTAGCTCTGATTCCTGGCTGTGCAGGCTCTGCGCCAATTCAAAATATCGGTGCATACGGTGTGGAATTTAAAGATGTATGCGATTATGTAGATGTGCTTAATTTAAACACAAATGAAACCTTCCGACTCGACGTAGAACAATGTGAATTTGGTTATCGTGAAAGTATTTTCAAACATCGTTATCAACAAGGTTACGTGATGACAGCGGTTGGGTTAAAACTCACAAAAAATTGGCAGCCTATTCTAAAATATGGCTCGCTTGTAGAGTTCGATCCAAAAACAGTCACCGCTAAACAAATTTTTGATGAAGTCTGTCATATCCGTCAAAGTAAATTACCTAATCCAAATGAATTTGGTAATGCGGGCAGTTTCTTTAAAAATCCGGTGGTCAGTTCAGAACATTTTAAAGAAATCAAAAAACATCACGAAAATCTACCGCACTTTCCACAGGCAGATGGTTCAGTGAAATTAGCGGCAGGCTGGCTGATTGAACAATGCAATCTTAAAGGTTTTCAAATTGGCGGTGCAGCCGTTCATGAAAAACAAGCATTAGTATTAATTAACAAAAGCAAGGCAACAGGACAAGATGTGGTCAAACTCGCCCATCATGTTCGCCAAACTGTTGCAGAAAAATTTGGCGTATATTTACAGCCTGAAGTACGATTTATCGGTGCAACTGGCGAAGTAAATAGCGAGCAAACTATCTCATAATTTATATAGATTAAGGAAATAAACCATGAGCTTTAAAGAAATTTTAGAAACCTTACCCACAATCGAGCATTTAACCGGTCTAAATGTGATGGATGGTGAAACGATTATCCACAACATTCCAGCTATACCAGGTAAATTAGGTTCGCTTCGCCTTTATAATGCATTGGCTGAAAAATTTAACGGGAAATTAAACCGCACTTCCGCACAACAAGGCGTTGAATGGTTTGCAGAACACGTTGAAGATGCTAAAGCGAATCCAGGCAAGCATCCGAATATTGATTTACTATTTAAAGTGATTGATGAAAATCTTAATTTAACCCTGATTCCACTTTGCTAATTAATCAGAATTATTTAGAATAATTGAACTTTTGATTGATAAAACCTGTCTTATTAACAAATTGGTTCAATAAGATAGCTTATTGTGCTATAACTAGGTTCATTGATTGGCAAAAGCCAAAATAAAGAAGGGAAACGATGGATAAAGAAACACAAATGATGTTAGTTCCTCAAGGCAGTATCGAAGGTTATATTCGTGCGGCAAATGAATATCCGATGCTGACCGCAGAGGAAGAAAAGGAATTGGCAGAACGTTTGTATTATCACGAGGATTTAGATGCTGCGAAAAAACTCATTTTGTCGCATCTTCGTTTCGTGATCCATGTTGCGCGTGGCTATTCTGGCTATGGTCTGCCACAAGCTGACTTAATCCAAGAAGGCAATATCGGCTTAATGAAAGCTGTCAAACGTTTTAACCCTGAAGTTGGTGTACGTTTGGTGTCATTCGCCGTGCATTGGATTAAAGCAGAGATCCACGAATATGTTCTTCGTAACTGGCGTATCGTAAAAGTCGCAACCACGAAGGCTCAACGTAAATTATTTTTCAACCTACGAAAAACTAAACAGCGTTTAGGTTGGTTCAATGAAAACGAAGTGGATATTGTGGCAAACGAGTTAGGCGTATCCAAAGAAGATGTGATCGAAATGGAATCACGTATGAGCGGCGCAGATGTAGGTTTTGATTTACCTACTGATGATGCTGAAACAGAGACCTATTCTCCAGCCCTTTATTTGGAAGATAAAAGTTCTAATTTCGCTGCAGAGCTGGAAAATGAAAACTTTGAAAGCCAAGCAACCGAGCAATTAGGTGCAGCGCTACAAAGCCTAGATGCGCGTAGTCAAGATATTATCAAAGCTCGTTGGTTAGACGATAACAAAGCTACATTGCACGACTTAGCGGCAAAATATAATGTCTCTGCTGAACGTATTCGTCAATTAGAAACCAATGCACTGAAAAAATTAAAAAGTGCGGTGAGTTTTTAAATAATTTAGAAAAAGAAAACCTGCTGATTAGCAGGTTTTTTTATTATAGCCAGACGAAAGTCTGGCTACAAAAACCATACGCTATGCGTATGGAGCCAAATAGCTTAAGCGATGAACAGAAAAAATCCTCGCTATATAATGAACAAGGCTGACAACCATAATTCAACATATAGGAGTTATCATGGTAAGTAAAACCAGTGACAATTCAAGTCTATCACACACAAAATAGAACGGTAAGTATCACATTGTATTTATCCCGAAGTACAGAAGAAAAGCAATTTATGGAAAGTTAAGAGCAGATATAGGTCAAATATTGAGGCAGTTATGTGACTATAAAAATGTGGAGATAATAGAAGCGC
The DNA here is from genome assembly GCF_003351405.1 of Haemophilus haemolyticus. Lineage (GTDB taxonomy): Bacteria > Pseudomonadota > Gammaproteobacteria > Enterobacterales > Pasteurellaceae > Haemophilus > Haemophilus haemolyticus_N. Next base: position 930,324 of record NZ_CP031240.1, on the reverse strand, counting down.
ATGCAATGCCAGACCCTATCCATATGCTCTTAAAAATCCCACCTAAAATATCAGTATCAGGTTTTATGGGCTATCTGAAGGGGAAGTCAGCGCTAATAATTTTTGAAAGACACGCGAACTTAAAATATAGATATGGAAATAGGCATTTCTGGGCGAAAGGATTTTTTGTAAGCACAGTAGGGTTAAATACAAAAGCAGTAGAGGATTATATAAGAAACCAAGAAAAAGAAGATATGGTTCAAGATAATTTATCAACGAAAGAACATGTTGACCCCTTTAAGGGGTAATCAAGGAAATAATTAGCTGCGGTTGTCAGTTCTCACAAGCCCCTTGAGGGGCCGGTGAAGTATAGGCCCTGATATGGTAGCCTAAAAACCGCATGTTTTACGTGCGGATTGTTATTTTATATGTAGGTAAAAAGCACTTTACTTACTAAAATATTATTTGGATGGATAGTCCAAAACCATAATCTTGAATTTAAGAGCAGATTCTTAGATGCCTTGTATTTTTGTCTAGAATTCCTTGTTTCTTTAATTCTTGACTAATACGAATAGCCGTTTCTGTTTCACATCCACAAAATTCAGCTACTTCTCGGTAGGTCCAAGGATAATCGGGATAACTTTCAGTTAAATTTTCAATTGCATCAATTATACGTTCGTAGCTTCGTTTATAGGCTGTACTACTTACTCGGTGTTCTGCGTCATATAATTCATTCGAAAGTTGTTTCATAAGATAGCAGGAAAAATCAGGATTATTTGCAATAAAAGTAGTGTGATTTCCAGGAAATATACGAATAATATCTGCTTCTAGTAATACCTTTGCACTACAATGATAAGTTGTTTCACTAAAGATTGTTCTAAACCCAAAATACTCGTTAGCATGATAAAGTCGAATCAAGGTTTCTTTACCATTTTCTAAGCTATGATAAAGCCGGACAAGCCCTCGTTTTAAAAAATAAAATTCTTTAGGTTTTTCACCTTGAGTATAAATTAAGCTGTTTTTCCCTAGTGTTTTACTTTCAGAAATAATGCATTGGTGTAAATTTTGAGGTAAATAAGGTGATGAGCTTGACATAAATATCCTTTTATTACATAAACAACTTTAGATTACTATACAAATTTCTGTTTTTATCTGCTATAAGCAAGTTTTAAAAGTGTTAACTTGGTAACAAAATTTTTATTTTAAATGAATAATGTTATTTTGCTTTACCAAAGCATTTTGCAAATTCTTTCAAATAGGGTTCCATATGAGAGAGCGCTGCATAATAGGCTTCACATAGTTGATTATGTGGTTTTTCAAATCCTTGAACCGTTCGATGTTTTGGGCAACCTCCATGACAGGCAAAACGAAATTTACAGCTTTTGCATCGTTCGGAAAGAAAGGATTTCGCTGAACCGAAATGTTTTTGTTTTATGTTATCAACCAATGTTACTAGTGGCGTTTCTATGAGGTTTCCTAACTTGTACTCAGGGTAAACATAATGATCGCAACTATAAATATCCCCATTTTGTTCAATAACTAATTGATCACCGCAGGTTTCACGAAAAATACATAAACCAGGTTGTAATCCAAGATAGGCCATAAACCATTGTTCAATAAACTGAATCCCAATTTTTCCTACATCATTAGCGTACCATTCATCAAAAATATTAATTAGAAACTGCCCATAATCCTTTGCAGAGGCTTGTTGCTTATAATCTCCCATTAGTGGAATAAATTGCATATATGGTGATCCAATTCGTTTTAGAAAATGATAGATTTCTTTGCCATGTAGAACATTTAGATTATGCACTACTGTGAGAGTATTAAAAGACACTTGATAGTTATGTAGTAAATCTAGTGCATCTATTACTTGTTGAAATGTGCCTTTGCCATTTTTAGTTAAACGATAGGCATCATGTAAGTGTTCTGGGCCATCTATAGAAAGCCCCACAAGAAAATTATGATCATGTAGAAAACGGCACCAATCGGCATTAAGTAATACACCATTGGTTTGTAGTGAATTTTCTATTTGTTTTCCATTAGCATATTTATGCTGAAAATCGACCGCTCTTTTATAGAAATCAAGGCTTGCCATGGTTGGCTCGCCGCCTTGCCAGAGGAAAGTTACTTGTTGTTGAGGGGCTGTTTCTATGTAAGATTTGATATAGGTTTCTAATACCTCATCACTCATGGCTCGTTGATTTAAATGAGGTTTTTCCAAGTAAAAGCAATACTGGCAATCTAAATTACAAATTGAGCCAGTAGGTTTTGCCATTAATTGAAATGAATTCATATCTACGTATCCTCCTTATTCTTTTTATCATAACAGAATAATTTTAACTGTATATGATAGCGATCATAAGTTGCACATATGCTCTTACGTCAAAATGAAGTATGATTAAATGAATTTTTAAATAGGATCTAAGATGGCACTTAGCACAATTTTTATCTTACTGATTTGCGGTATTTGTACCAATATGGTTTCTGCTATTTTTGGTATTGGCGGTGGGGTATTGATCGTGCCAATTTTACGTACATTATTTCCCGAATTGCCGATTCAAGTTATTTCAGCTACATCACTTACCATTGTGATGTGTACCGCATTGATTAACTTATTATTTTTCCATAAGCAAAAAATTAAAATTGATCATATCAATATGATTTTATGGTCTATAGCAATGGTTATTGGCGTGCAAATTGGTTTTGAATTAAGTTTTTATTTTTCTACAGCGATAATTAGTTTAATTTTTACAGTAAGTTTGAGTGCACTAGCGATTAAAACATTTTTAAACAGATCGAGAACACAAATAGAAGTGCCTAATATGTCTCCTATAGAACGAGCGAAAGGTAGCATTAGCTGTTGTGGCGGAGGATTAATTGCGGGTATTACAGGTATTGGAGGCGGTTCTATTCTTGCTCCCCTTGTCGGACAATTAAAGGGGGTAAAAACGCAACAAATTGCCGTTTATACGAACTATATGATGATTATTGGCGGTATTGGTAATCTATACGGCTATCTCACTAGAGTTTTTCCCTATGATATCAGCCTAAGTGGTCAATTAGGGTATGTAAATTTTCTTGTAGTTGGTGTCGTTACCTTGGGGTCATTTGGAATGAGTTTCTTCTCAATGAAATTGCGTGGATTAATGAATCCGGCTTTAACAAGAAAATTATTGGCGATTATTTTATTTTGTATTGCAGCCTATATGTGTATTTTGGAATTTGTATTCCATTAAATCGAATAAACTAGACCTAGTTATGCTAGGTCTATTCCCCAATTAGCGTTTTCGCAATTTCTCTTGCTTGTGCATCAATTTCGAGTACATCATCAATATTTTGAATGGTATAAGGCGAAATTTTCTCAATTGTTTTTGCATTAATTTTTGTAATATCCATAAAGCTAATTTGACGATCTAAAAATGCTTGTACGGCAATTTCATTAGCTGCATTCATTGCTGTTGTCGCATATTGACCCGCAGCAAAGGCATCAATAGCCAGTTTTAAATTTGGATAGCGATTAAAATCAGGTTCAATAAATGTTAGTTCTTTGATTTTAAAGAAATCGAGTGGTTCTACTCCCGCAAAAGTGCGGTGAGGATATGCCATAGTTTCTGCAATTGGTGTACGCATATCTGGGTTTCCCATTTGAGCGATGACTGAGCCATCAACATAACGCACCATAGAATGAATAATCGATTGTGGATGAATAATGACTTCCATTTCTTCCCCACTTGCGTTGAAAAGCCAGCGAGCCTCAATGTATTCCAAGCCCTTATTCATCATTGTAGCTGAATCGACAGAGATTTTTTTACCCATAGACCAATTAGGGTGCGCAACTGCTTGTTCTGGTGTGATGTTGGTGAATTGTTCAAGTGGCGTGTAACGGAATGGCCCGCCAGAACCGGTGAGTATAATTTTACTTACACCTAATTCAGAAAGTGGGCAAAAACCGATTTTTTCTTGTGCTTCTGGCGGTAACGATTGAAAGATCGCATTATGTTCACTGTCTACTGGTAAAAGCTTCGCGCCATAGTTTTTTACAGCATCAATAAAAAGCTGTCCACAGGTTACCAATGATTCTTTATTTGCTAGTAATACCCTTTTACCAGCCTTAACCGCTGAAAGAGTCGGTAACAATCCTGCTGCACCAACAATCGATGCCATTATCTGATCGGAATCTGGATGTGCTGCAAGTTCACAAATAGCTTGTTGTCCTGCTAATACTTCCGTTGGAATATGATGCGCAATTAATTTCTCACGTAAAATTTTAGCCGCATTTACATCATCAAGAGCCGCAAAGTGCGGTCGGAATTTGATACATTGTTCAAACATTACTTCTACGTTTTTTCCGCCGACGAGTGCAAATGCATGATATTTCTGAGGGTTATTTTCGATAACGGAAAGGGTGCTCTTACCGATTGATCCCGTTGAACCAAGAATGACAATGTTTTGTTTTTGCATAGAATCTTTACCGCACTTTGTTGATTATATTTTCATTGGTACGTCTAAATTCGCATACCTAATAAAATAAAGGCAGACAAAACTGTCTGCCTTTCGCATTTTTTTTATGATTAGAAATCCATCAATTCTTTTTCTTTATCCGCTAATACTTCATCTACTTTTTTAATGTAAATATCTGTGATTTTTTGGATTTCTTCTTCTGCTTTATGTTGTTCGTTTTCGCTAATTTCTTTGTCTTTTAATAATGCTTTGATTTTATCATTCGCATCACGACGCACGTTGCGAACCGCAACTTTACCTTGTTCACCTTCGCCTTTTACAATTTTGATTAAATCGCGACGACGTTCTTCTGTTAATGGAGGAAGCGGAACACGGATTGTGGTACCCGCTGAAGATGGGTTTAAACCTAAATCTGAGGTTAAAATTGCTTTTTCTACCGCAGAGATTAAAGAACGATCAAAAACAGTTACAGCTAAAGTACGTGCATCTTCTGCCACTACGTTTGCTAATTGGCGAAGTGGAGTCGCCGCACCATAATATTCAACTTGAATTGTATCAAGTAAACTTGGTTGTGCACGACCAGTACGGATTTTCGAAATATGGCCTTTTAATGCTTCAAGGCTTTTTTCCATACGATCTTGAGCATCTTTTTTAATTTGGTTAAGCATTACATTGTCCTTTTAATTGACGAAAGTTAAAACGTGGTGATTTTACTGGATTTTTGTCAATTTTTGAATACATTTATCAGCTTGAAAACAGATAAAAAATGACCGCACTTCAGTTACCCAAAGTGCGGTTAATATTTTTAGTATTTTTAATTAAGCTTTAGGACCAGCTGCAATTAAAGCTTTGCCTTCTTCGTTAGTTGCATATTTAACAAAGTTTTTCACAAAGCGACCTGCTAAGTCTTCAGCTTTTGATTGCCATTGTGCTTTATCTGCGTAAGTATCACGAGGATCTAAGATTGCAGAATCTACACCTGGTAATGCTTTAGGAATTGCTAAGTTGAAGATTGGCAATTCGCCCATTTCAGCTTTTTCAATTGAGCCATCTAAGATTGCATCAATAATTCCGCGAGTATCTTTGATTGAGATACGTTTGCCTGTACCATTCCAACCAGTATTCACTAAGTAAGCTTCAGCACCGGCTGCTTGCATACGTTTTACTAACACTTCTGCATATTGAGTTGGGTGAAGCGTTAAGAACGCAGCACCGAAACATGCTGAGAAAGTTGGAGTTGGTTCAGTAATACCACGTTCAGTCCCTGCTAATTTTGCAGTGAAACCTGATAAGAAGTAGTATTTAGTTTGTTCTGGTGTCAATTTAGATACTGGTGGTAACACGCCAAATGCATCAGCAGTTAAGAAAATAACTTTAGTTGCGTGACCAGCACGAGAAACTGGTTTTACAATGTTATCAATGTGATAAATTGGGTAAGACACGCGAGTATTTTCTGTTTTTGAACCGTCATCAAAATCAACAGAACCATCTGCACGAACAACTACGTTTTCTAATAATGCATCGCGACGGATAGCGCGGTAAATATCTGGTTCATTTTCTTCTGAAAGGTGAATGGTTTTCGCATAGCAACCACCTTCAAAGTTAAAGATACCAACATCATCCCAACCGTGTTCATCGTCACCGATTAATTCACGTTTTGGATCGGTTGAAAGGGTTGTTTTACCTGTACCAGATAAGCCGAAGAAGATTGCTACATCGCCATCTTTACCAACGTTAGCTGAGCAGTGCATTGCGCCAACACCTTTAAGTGGTAGGAAGTAGTTCATCATTGAGAACATACCTTTTTTCATTTCACCGCCGTACCAAGTACCACCGATTAATTGAATGCGCTCAGTTAAGTTGAAAGCAACGAAGTTTTCTGAATTTAAACCTTGTTCTTTCCAGTTTGGATTGGTTACTTTAGAACCGTTCATTACAACGAAATCTGGTTCAAAATTTTTGAGTTGTTCTTCAGTTGGGCGAATAAACATATTTTTCACAAAGTGTGCTTGCCATGCAACTTCAGTGACAATACGTACTGCAATACGGTCGTGTTCGCTAGCGCCACAGAAACCATCAACCACAAATAAGCGTTTACGAGAAAGTTGGTTAGTCACCAAATCTTTTAAGCTTTGCCATGTAGCTTGGTTCATTGGTTTGTTGTCATTTTTCGCTGCTTCAGAGGTCCACCAAACAGTATCTTTGGTTTTTTCATCTAACACAATATATTTATCTTTTGGTGAACGGCCAGTAAAGATACCAGTATCCACAGCTACTGCACCAGTCGTAGTTAAAGTACCTTTTTCAAAGCCTTCTAAACCTGGATTGGTTTCTTCTTCGAACAATTGCTCGTAGCTTGGATTGTAGACAACTTCTTTTACGTCATAAATGCCTAGAGCTTCAAGTTCTTTTACTACTTTGTTTAAGTCTGTCATAAGTCACCTCTAATATTTAAGATTAAAATTTAACTGTCGCCTATTCTAAAGAATGTCAATGTAAAAAAATGTTAACTAGATCTCATTTTTGAAAAATTATAGCTCTCTATTACCTATTTTTAGGTGTATTGATGATGTAGATCAAAAATCCCGACATAGCATCGGGATTGTTTTTAAAGTTTTGTTGATTTTAATTTTTCAATCGCTTCTTTATTAAAGAAATAGTGTGTACCACAGCACTCACATTGCATATCAATACTGCCTTTATGTTCGGCTAATATTTCGTCAATTTCTTCATCGGAGATGAGCAGCAATGCAGAACCAGAACGCTCAGCAGAGCAGCCACAGAAAAATTGTACATCTTGTGCTGGATAAAGATTGACGGTTTCTTCGTGATATAAACGGTAGAGTAACTCTTCTGCAGGGAGACCAAATAATTCTTCGTCTTTTACTGTTGCTGCGAGCGTAGTTAAATGCTCAAAATCTTCTGGTGTACCAGAACCATCAGGCATAATTTGTAATAACATACCTGCTGCTACTGACTTGCCTTCATATTCTCCAGTACGAATAATTAATTGAGTTTGAAGCTGTTCTGAGCGTACAAAATAATCTTCTAAGCATTCTGTGATTGTCGGTTTATCCAAGCTAATTACACCTTGATAGCGTTCGCCTTCTTTTGGTGCAATAGTAATGACCAATACACCTTTACCAATCATATTATGTAGGCTCATATTTTCAGTGATGTTGCCATCCACTCGAGCAAGGGCGCGGATTTGTTGTTGATCATTGCCATTTACTAATGCTAAGCGTAATGGGCCATCGCCTTGAATTTGTACGGTGATATTGCCGTCAAATTTTAGTGTGGCAGTAAGCAAATTAGTCGCCACCATCATTTCACCCAATAAATCCTGTACTGCTTTAGGATACTGATGGGTGTTTAATGTATCAGTAAATGTTTTATTTAAGCGAACCCATTCCCCACGAACCGCACGATTTTCGAAAAGATAACGGTAAAGCTTGTCATTGTCTTGAGTATAGTCTTGTTGATTGGTCATTGATTATTCCTAATTGAAATAAAAAGTGCGGTAGTTTTTCCCGCACTTTTTTTATCATCTTATTTAAGTGTTGCTACTCATAATTGGGGCTATTCAGTGGATTGCAAGGGAGTCTTGTGAAATCTTGTGATATGCGCGTTAAAATATGATTAAGCAAATCTTGTTTTGGCTTCTGCAATAGCTTCAGCAACACGCAATGGCGATACACCACCTTTTGCACAACGTTTGTCTAAGCAAGATTGGAGGGAAAGAATCTCGTAAACATCATCTCCCACTACTTCACTAAATTGGCGGAATTCAGGGATAGTAAGATCTTCTAATCCTTTACCTTTCTCGATGGCATAAACAACCGTTTCACCCACGATATGATGGGAATCTCGGAAAGGTACGCCCTTAGAGACTAAATAATCCGCTAATTCAGTTGCGTTTGAATAACCTTTTAACGCGGCTTCACGAGTACGTTCAACATTTACTTTCAATTCATCTAATACGAACGTTGCCATATCCACACAGTTTTGCCAAGTATCTAAGGCATCAAAAATTCCCTCTTTGTCTTCTTGCATATCTTTATTATACGCAAGTGGCAAGCCTTTTAAGGTGATTAACATGCCTGTTAATGAGCCAATCACCCTGCCTGCTTTGCCTCGAATTAACTCACATGCATCAGGATTTTTCTTTTGTGGCATTAATGATGAGCCAGAAGTCACTCGATCAGATAGCTCGACGAAATTTGCCTCTCCGCTGTTAAAGATAATCATATCTTCAGCAAAGCGAGAAAGATGCGCCATACTGAGGGAGGCGATGGAAAGTAATTCTACGATATGATCGCGGTCAGAGACGCTATCTAAGCTATTTCTAGTCGCGAAAGCAAAACCAAGATCGTGCGCAAGTGAATCACGATCTACGGCATAAGCCGTACCAGCCAGCGCACCACTACCAAGTGGACAGGTATTCATACGATTATACGCATCTGTTAAACGTGAATAGTCGCGGTCGAACATTTCCACATATGCCATACACCAATGAGCAAAAGTGATTGGTTGAGCTCGTTGTAAATGGGTATAGCCAGGCATAACTGCTTGTTGTGTGTTTTCTGCGGTTTGAACTAAGTGTCGTTGCAAATTACGTACTGATTCTTGTAATTCAACCACACGTTGTTTGCACCACAGTTTTATATCTACTGCCACTTGATCATTACGGCTACGGCCGGTATGTAATTTTTTACCAAGGTTACCTACTTTATCGATTAGCTTACTTTCAACCCAACTATGAATATCTTCAGCATCATCTTGTAAAATTGCTTGCGGATTTGACCGCACTTCAATAAGTAATTCATTTAGTGCTTGCTCAAGTTGATGCTGTTCTTCGATAGTTAATACATTGACTTTCACCAAGGCTTTGGACCAACCAATCGAGCCTTGAATATCCTGTTCAGCCAAACGATAATCAAAACGTAATGAGTCGTTAAAATCTTTAAAACGTTTATCTGCTGCCTGCGTAAAACGCCCACCCCAAAGTGCCATAGCTTTCCCTTTTCAATTTGATTAATTATTCTATTATTGCGCATATTTATGCATTAAGCAATATTCTATATTAATAATAAAACAAAAATGGACAAAATCTTTCATTTTGTCCATTTTATCTGTATTAGTGCTATTTATAGCGTTTTTGCTAAATTTTTGATAAAGGTTTTGAATTCTTTACCTAATTTTTCGTGACGAATACCGTATTCTACGAAAGCTTCCATATAGCCAATTTTATCACCACAGTCGAACGTTTCACCTGTCATATGGAATGCTTCAACAGTTTCTTTTTCAATGAGCATATCAATAGCATCAGTTAATTGGATTTCATCTCCTACACCTACAGGAGTTTTTTCCAACAAATCCCAGATTTCAGCAGAAAATACATAACGACCAACTACAGCGAGGTTCGATGGCGCCTCTTCAACGGCAGGTTTTTCAACAATGTTATTAATTTTTGCACTTTCACCACCATTAAGAACTACGCCACCACAGTCTGCAACACCATAGCTACTCACATTTTCTTGTGGAACAGGCGTTACCATAATTTGGCTTGCACCAGTTTCATTAAAGCGTTTAATCATTGCAGAAAGATTTTCTTTTTTCTGATCTGCACTGAAATCAGCTAACAATACGTCAGGTAATACAACAGCAAATGATTCATTGCCTACAAGTGGGCGACCGCACAACACGGCGTGACCAAGTCCTTTTGCATTACCTTGGCGAACATGCATAATAGTTACATCTTTTGGACAGATAGAACGCACTTCTTCTAGAAGTTGACGCTTAACACGTTTTTCTAGCATTGTTTCTAGTTCAAAAGAAGTATCAAAATGGTTTTCGATAGCATTTTTTGATGAATGCGTGACAAGCACAATTTCTTTTATGCCAGCTGCAACACATTCATTTACCACGTATTGAATCAATGGCTTATCAACCAAAGTGAGCATTTCCTTCGGAATCGCCTTCGTGGCAGGCAACATACGTGTACCTAGACCGGCTACAGGAATAATTGCTTTCATAATATAAAATCCATTATTTACGATTATGATGAACTGTCTAATTGTTCATCTTTCATCTGTTTAATTCGTTGGTAAATTTCTTCTCGGTGAACGGATACTTCTTTAGGCGCTTCTACACCGAGTTTAACTTGGTTTCCACGTACACTCAAAATCGTGATAGAAATATCATTTCCAATAAGTACACTTTCGCCAACTTTACGAGTCAAGATTAACATCTTTTATCTCCTTAGTTTGCATTTATTAGATATCCCTATCAATCAAGGAAGGGTTGGCATCCCACCAACCGGCTTGTACTACAGATTTTTGTTTAACCAGTCCTGCGCCGCTTTAACTGCTTGTGCCACATTTTCTGGTTGGGAGCCTCCTGCCATTGCCATATCCGGACGACCACCGCCTTTACCCCCGACCTGTTGAGCCATTAAATTAACGAGCTCTCCAGCTTTTACTTTGGTAGTTAAATCGTTTGTTACACCAACGACAAGGTTGACTTTTTCATCTAAGATTGATGCGAATGCGATTACGCCTGAGCCGAGCTGATTTTTTAAATCATCGACCATCACACGTAATGATTTTGTTTCTATGCCGTCTAATTGTTGTGCGATAACAGAAACACCATTGATTTTCACCGCACTTTTTACAAAATCAGAACCAGCCTGCATTGCGGCTTTCTCTTTTAGACCTTGCAATTCTTTTTCCACTTTCTTCGCTTTGTCTTGAAGTTGTTGGATTTTTTCTACTAAGGTATTTACGTCTGATTTGAATAAGTCTGCGCTTTGGGTCAGAATACGTTGTTGATTATGTAACCACTCAATTGCATTTTCACCAGTTACAGCTTCAATACGACGAACGCCTGCCGCCACTGCGCTTTCAGTAATAATTTTAAATAGACCGATATCCCCAGTGCGTTTTGCGTGAATACCTCCACAAAGCTCAATTGAGAAATCGCCCATGGTTAATACGCGAACGTTATCACCATATTTCTCGCCAAAGAGCGCCATTGCCCCTTTAGCTTTTGCTGAATCAATGTCCATAATATCCGTTTGAACAGGGAAGTTAGCACGGATTTTTTGGTTTACTAATGTTTCAATTTGAGTTAATTGTTCTTTTGTAATTGATTCAGGTTGTGCAAAGTCAAAACGCAAGGCTTTATCTGAAACAAGTGAGCCTTTTTGCACAACATGTTGACCTAAAACTTGACGTAAGGCTGCGTGTAATAAGTGTGTTGCTGAGTGATTGAGCGATGTGTTATGGCGACGTTCCGCATCCACAATAGCATTCACAGTTTGCCCAACTTTCAAGCTTCCTTGCGTTAATTCTCCAATGTGTCCAAATACTTGCCCATATTTTTGGGTATCTTTAACATTAAAGGTCACGCCTTGTGCGCTTAAATATCCGCTATCGCCAATCTGACCACCTGATTCTGCATAAAACGGCGTATTTTCTAAAATAACAACTGCACTTTGACCTGCTTTAATACTTTCTACTGATTTACCATCATAGAAAAGTGCGGTGATTTTTGCTTGAGATTCGACTTCAGTATAGCCTTCAAACTTAGTTTCGCCATCTACACGAATAACGCTGTTGTAGTCCACACCAAACTGACTCGCGGCTTGAGCACGAGTACGTTGTGCTTCCATTTCACGGTCAAACGCTTGTTCATCAATAGTGATATTGCGCTCACGACATACATCAGCCGTTAAATCTAATGGGAAACCATAGGTGTCATACAGTTTGAATGCAACTTCACCTGAAAGAACACCATCTTTTACTTGAGCAAGGGCTTCATCTAATAAGCTCAAGCCACGCTCTAGAGTACGAGCAAATTGTTCTTCTTCCAAACGTAATAGTTTTTCAACATTTACTTGTTTTTCTTTTACGTCTTTTCCAGCTTCAGCCATCACTTCAATTAGAGTTGGCACGAGTTTATAGAAAAAGGCTTCTTTGGCACCTAATAAGTGACCGTGACGAACTGCGCGGCGAATAATACGACGTAAGACATAACCACGGCCTTCGTTTGATGGAATAACGCCATCTGCGATTAAATATGCACAAGAACGAATATGGTCAGCAATAACACGTAATGATTTATTACTTAAATCTTTCGTACCTACAACTTCAGCCGTTTTTGCGATTAATGTTTTGAAAATATCAATCTCGTAGTTTGAGTTCACATGTTGCAATACAGCAGAAATACGCTCTAAGCCCATACCTGTGTCAACAGATGGACGCGGTAATTTTTCCATTGTGCCATCGGCTAAACGGTTGAATTGCATGAACACAACGTTCCAGATTTCGATATAACGGTCGCCATCTTCTTCTGGTGAGCCTGGAGGTCCGCCCCAAATATGATCACCGTGATCGTAGAAAATTTCAGTACAAGGACCGCAAGGACCCGTATCGCCCATCGCCCAGAAGTTGTCTGATGCATAAGGTGCACCTTTATTGTCGCCAATGCGAATAATACGTTCAGCAGGCACACCGACTTCTTTATTCCAGATGTTGTAGGCTTCATCATCGGTTTCATACACGGTTACCCATAGTTTTTCTTTAGGTAAACCAAGCCATTGTGGGGAGGTTAAATATTCCCAAGCAAAATTAATAGCATCGTGTTTAAAGTAATCACCAAAACTAAAGTTACCGAGCATTTCAAAGAAAGTATGATGACGCGCGGTATAACCCACATTTTCTAAGTCGTTATGTTTACCACCAGCACGTACGCAACGTTGCGCGGTGGTGGCTCTAGAATAAGGGCGTTTATCCATTCCAAGGAATACATCCTTAAATTGGTTCATCCCAGCATTTGTGAAAAGCAAAGTCGGATCATTTTCCGGCACAAGTGAGCTACTCTCAACTACTTGGTGGCCTTTGCTATGGAAAAAATCAAGGAATGATTGTCTTATTTCTGCCGTTTTTTTCATTAAAAAGAATCCTTGTTACCCATAATAAAAATAAAAACTAAACCGTACTATTTTTGCATATTTTTGAAATTTATAAAAAGGCTTTTTGCCAAAACCCCAAAATAAAACCGCACTTCACGACGCTATTTGAGAAGTGCGGTTAAAATTTAAGTTATTTCAGATTATTCAAAAAACAATTTCTTGTTAATTATTCATCTCTAAGCGGAACAACCAACATATCAATTTTAATCGTATTCATCACTTGACGTGTTGAAGACATTAACTTACTCCAAAAATCTTGGTGATGTCCCGTCACTAATAAATCTACATCATATTGTTCGATAGCATCACTTAGAACTTGCCCTAAATCACCACTGCCACTCAATTTTTCTGAAATTGGATAATCCGCACTTTCAGCTAAATCTAACAAGGCTTTTTGTGTTTCCGTGGAAATTCTGTCTTGCATTGAAGACATATTCACATCAATCAATCCAGTGTAAAGATCCGAGAAGTTTACATCAACGTGGATGATAGAAAGTTTTGCTTCATGGCGTTTTGCAACCCCAACCGCTTTTTTAAGTAAAACTGGACTCTCTTCAGAAAGATCTACTGCCACTAAAACGTGTTTGTACATAATCGACTCCTTAACTGATTGGTTCGGCTTTTAACTGGTTCTAATGCTAACATTTTGAGCAATAAAAAACTGTGTACTAGATCACAATTTAAACATTTTTATGAAAAATTCATTAAATTTTCAATGTCTGCAATTTCTTTAGGGGCCGCTGCGGTTAGGATTTTATTACCATATTCAGTCATAAGCAAATTGTCTTCAATGCGCACGCCAATCCCTTTGTATTGCTCTGGAACATCAGCATCTTCTGAAATATAAATACCAGGCTCAACGGTAATCACCATGCCGATTTCGAGTATACGCTGTTTATCCTGACCATAGCTACCCACATCATGCACATCTAAACCTAGCCAGTGTCCTAATCCATGCATATAAAATTGGCGATAAACTTGTTGTTCAATGAGTGTATCGACATCACCTTGTAAGATGCCTAAATCCACTAATCCTTGGGTTTTAATACGAATGACTTCGTCATTGGCTTGCTTAATGGAATTGCCAGGTATAAGTAACTCAATCGCACGTTTTTGTGCTTTTAAAACTAACTCATAAATTTCACGTTGAGGCTGGCTAAATTTTCCATTTACAGGAAAAGTGCGGGTAATATCACCCGCATACATGGCAAATTCACAGCCAGCATCGATTAACACTAAATCCCCATCATTTAATGGACGATCATTTTCTGTGTAGTGCAAAATACAGGCGTTACTTCCCCCTGCAACAATGGAATTGTAAGAAGGAAATCTGGCACAATGGCGATTAAATTCATGCAAAATATCGCTTTCAATTTCATATTCAAAGCGATTTGGATGTGTCGTTTGCATCGCTTTAATATGCCCAAGTGCCGTAATTTGTCCCGCTTGTTGCATTAATCGGATTTCATTAGGCGATTTTATAAGGCGCATTTCGCTGAGCATTGGTCGCCAATCTAAAATATCGCTAAAACTCACCGCACTTTCTGTCACTAATTTATCACCCCAAGTATGAATTTCTGGCACATGGTAAAGTGCGGTCAAATTTTTTAGTATTTGGGGCAGTACGGTAGCGAATTCTTCAATAGAATAGGCTTCATTTACATTAAGTTGCTGTGGTGCAAGCTCAACACCTAATCGGCGACCATTCCACGTTTCAAGTAACGGATCGCGTGGACGAAGAAAAATAATGGCTTTTTCTGCTTGTTCTGTTTTCAGTAATAACAGTGCTGCATTCGGTTCATTAAAGCCCGTTAAATACCAAAAATAGCTATCTTGACGGAAAGGATAGGTACAATCATTATTACGGCGTTTTTCGATTTCAGAAAAAAGCAATAATGCCGAATTAGGTTGCATTTGAGCGAATACTCGTGTGCGGCGTTCCTCAAATTCTTCTTTAGGCAATTCAGCCATATAAGCCAATTCCATTCGAGATCTCCTTAATGTAATACAGGTTTGCTCTCTATTTCTCCTTCGTTGAAATGAGAATAGAACAACATAGCAATGGTGCGAACATACTCAACGATTTCTTCTAGTGCTTCCGCAAGCTCTTCTTCGTTATCGTCTTCATCATAACCAAGTTGGCAAATATCTTGTAAATCATCTACGGCTTCGCCAATTTCGCCTTTTTCTTTTGCTAATTCAGGTTGTGCTAAGCCAAGACCAAGTAAGAATTGGTTTGCCCAGTCAGATAAGCTATCCGCTTGCGCAAAGACATTTTCATCTTCGGTTAAACCAAGTTCAAAGGTAAATCCTTCAACATTTGATAAGGTTTGACTAATTTGTTCATAAAGTTCTGTAACGGGTTGAACTAATGCTGTTGGGTAAGCGTGATTATCATTGCTGAATTGATATAAGAGCGGTAGCCAACTTTGATCTTTTAAGCCACCACAAAGTAAACCACTTAAAAAACCGTGTAGTTCTGTTGCATTAAAGCCGATTCCAGCAGATTTAAGTTGTTGGTTAAGGTCAGAATGAGAAATGAGCATAATAGATGTCCTGAGTAAATTTGAAATTAGTGTAAACCTTTGTAAATAAAAAAGCGATCGCTTTTCCTTGTGGAAAAACGACCGCACTTTTTACCTGATGATGGGCGAATTACATCATTCCGCCCATTCCACCCATACCGCCCATGCCTGCGCCTAGGTCAGCTTTTTCATCTTTTGGAAGCTCGGTTACCATACATTCAGTGGTAATCATTAAGCCTGCTACAGACGCTGCAAATTGTAACGCAGAACGAGTTACTTTAGTTGGATCTAAGATACCCATTTCGATCATATCGCCGTATTGTTCTGTACCTGCGTTATAACCAAAGTTTCCTTCGCCATTTTTAACCGCACTTGCCACAACAGATGCTTCTTCACCCGCGTTAGTTACGATTTGACGTAAAGGTGCTTCCATCGCGCGTAATGCAAGTTTGATACCCACATTTTGTTCTTCGTTGTCACCTTTTAGGCTTGCTGCAACTTTCGCTGCTGCGCGAACTAATGCAACGCCACCACCTGCAACGATACCTTCTTCAACCGCGGCACGAGTTGCATGTAATGCATCATCCACACGGTCTTTTTTCTCTTTCATTTCAACTTCAGTTGCTGCGCCTACTTTGATTACTGCCACACCGCCAGCTAATTTAGCCACGCGTTCTTGAAGTTTTTCTTTATCGTAGTCAGAGGTTGATTCTTCAATTTGTTGACGAATTTGAGCCACACGACCTTTGATTTGAGATTCATCACCAATACCATCAATAATGGTTGTGTTGTCTTTATTGATAACAACACGTTTTGCTTGACCTAAATCTTCTAATGTTGCTTTTTCAAGTTCCATGCCGATTTCTTCAGAAATCACCGTACCTGCAGTTAAAATCGCGATATCTTGTAACATCGCTTTACGACGATCACCAAAACCTGGCGCTTTTACTGCTGCAACTTTCACAATACCGCGCATAGTGTTCACCACTAAAGTTGCAAGTGCTTCACCTTCCACATCTTCAGCGATAATTAATAACGGTTTACCTGCTTTCGCAACGCCTTCTAACACAGGAAGTAATTCACGGATGTTAGAGATTTTTTTATCAACAAGAAGAAGATATGGATTATCTAATTCAACAGTTGCAGTTTCTGGTTTGTTGATGAAATATGGAGAAAGGTAACCACGGTCGAATTGCATACCTTCAACCACATCTAATTCATCTTCAAGACCTGTACCATCTTCAACGGTAATCACGCCTTCTTTACCCACTTTTCCCATCGCTTGTGAGATTAATTGACCCACAATGCTGTCAGAGTTTGCAGAAATGGTACCTACTTGTTCAATTTCTTTCGCTGTTTCACAAGGTTTAGATAAATTTTTAAGCTCAGAAACAACCGCACTTACCGCTTTATCAATACCACGTTTTAAATCCATCGGATTCATGCCTGCCGCGACTGCTTTCAAGCCTTCATTTACGATAGCTTGCGCAAGTACAGTTGCCGTGGTTGTACCATCACCTGCAGCGTCATTTGCTTTAGATGCCACTTCTTTCACCATTTGCGCACCCATGTTTTCGAATTTATCTTCTAATTCGATTTCACGAGCAACAGACACACCGTCTTTAGTGATAGTTGGTGCACCAAATGATTTATCTAAAATTACATTACGACCTTTCGGGCCAAGGGTTACTTTTACTGCATCGGCTAATACATTCACGCCTTTAAGCATTTTTACGCGTGCGTCATTACCAAATTTTACGTCTTTTGCTGCCATTTTCTTTTCCCTTATCTAATTATTCTACAATTGCTAAGATGTCATTTTCAGAAATGATTAATACTTCTTCACCATCGATTTTTTCGCTTTTCACACCGTAACCGTCGTTGAAAATTACGGTATCGCCCACTTTCACATCTAATGGTTGAACAGTGCCATTTTCTAAAATACGACCTTTCCCCACAGCTAATACTTTCGCGCGGGTTGATTTAGTCGCTGCTGAACCTGTCAATACGATACCGCCAGCTGAACGGGTTTCGACTTCTTCACGTTTAATAATTACACGATCGTGTAAAGGACGAATATTCATGATTAATTTCCTTCTTAAGAATTTGTAAGTGCGGTTTTTATATAAGGAACATTTTTTCGCTTTCAAGGGCTATTCATAAAAAATTCTGACAAAATGTTTTTCCTATTTGGATTTTTTACGTAAAATTCGCCGCTCTTTGTGCGATAAATAAATGAAGGAATGAATATATGCACTTAACATCAAGAGAACAAGAAAAGCTAATGCTCTTTTTGGCCGGTGAACTGGCTGCAAAACGTAAAATGAGAGGCGTTAAATTAAATTATCCAGAAACCATTGCTTATATTGCGAGCCATTTACAAGAGGCAGCAAGGGACGGAATGAGTGTAGCGGAAGTGATGCAATATGGCTCAACACTTTTAACCGTTGATGATGTCATGGAAGGTGTGGCAGAAATGGTTCATGAAGTCCAGATTGAAGCGACTTTCCCAGATGGTACAAAACTTGTTACCGTGCATAATCCGATTAGATAAAAAATAGAAGGATTTAAATACTATGATCCCAGGCGAATACCAATTAGCCGAAGGCGATATTCTCGCTAATGTCGACAGAAAAACAGTGATAATTGAAGTAACTAACTCAGGCGATAGACCCATTCAAGTTGGCTCTCACTACCATTTTTTTGAGACCAATAATGCCCTTAAATTTGACCGCACTTTAGCACGCGGAATGCGTTTAAATGTGCCATCTGGTAACGCAGTGCGTTTTGAACCAGGTGAAGTGAAATCAGTAGAATTAGTTGCTTTTGGTGGTAACCAAATCATTTACGGTTTCCATAATAAAATTGATGGAAAATTATAAGGTAGGGCAGAATGGCATTAACAATTTCAAGAGCGCAATATGTAGCAACTTATGGCCCTACGGTGGGTGATAAAGTCCGTTTAGGCGATACCAATTTATGGGCAACCATTGAACAAGATTTATTAACCAAAGGTGATGAGTGTAAATTTGGTGGCGGTAAAAGCGTGCGTGATGGCATGGCGCAAAGCGGTACCGCAACTCGCGATAATCCAAATGTATTGGATTTTGTCATTACCAACGTGATGATCATTGATGCTAAATTAGGCATTATCAAAGCCGATATTGGTATTCGCGATGGTCGTATTGTCGGTATTGGACAAGCAGGTAACCCTGACACCATGGATAACGTCACGCCAAACATGATTATCGGTGCTAGTACGGAAGTGCATAATGGTGCTCATTTAATTGCAACCGCTGGCGGTATTGATACCCACATTCACTTTATTTGCCCTCAACAAGCACAACATGCGATTGAAAGTGGGGTTACGACTTTAATTGGTGGCGGAACAGGCCCGGCTGATGGTACGCACGCAACCACTTGTACACCGGGCGCTTGGTATATGGAGCGTATGTTCCAAGCAGCAGAGGCATTGCCTGTAAACGTCGGTTTTTTTGGTAAAGGAAACTGCTCAACTTTAGATCCGCTACGCGAACAAATTGAAGCAGGCGCATTAGGCTTAAAAATCCACGAAGACTGGGGCGCAACGCCTGCAGTAATTGATTCTGCCTTAAAAGTGGCAGATGAAATGGATATTCAAGTGGCCATTCACACCGATACGCTAAATGAAAGTGGCTTCTTAGAAGATACCATGAAAGCGATTGATGGACGTGTGATTCACACCTTCCACACAGAAGGTGCTGGTGGCGGTCATGCGCCTGACATCATTAAAGCGGCAATGTATCCAAACGTATTGCCCGCTTCAACCAACCCGACTCGTCCATTTACGAAAAACACCATTGATGAACATTTAGATATGTTGATGGTTTGCCATCACTTAGATAAACGCGTACCAGAAGACGTGGCATTTGCTGATAGTCGTATTCGCCCTGAAACTATTGCAGCGGAAGACATCTTGCACGATATGGGCGTATTCTCCATTATGAGTTCAGACTCTCAAGCAATGGGACGTATTGGCGAAGTCGTTATTCGTACATGGCAAACGGCAGATAAAATGAAAATGCAACGTGGCGAGCTAGGTAATGAAGGAAACGATAACTTCCGTATTAAACGCTATATTGCGAAATACACCATCAATCCAGCAATTGCTCATGGTATTGCGGATCATATCGGTTCATTAGAAGTGGGCAAAATTGCAGATATTGTGTTATGGAAACCGATGTTCTTTGGGGTAAAACCAGAAGTGGTAATTAAAAAAGGCTTTATTAGCTACGCTAAAATGGGCGACCCAAATGCCTCAATTCCAACGCCGCAACCTGTATTCTACCGTCCAATGTACGGTGCACAAGGTTTGGCGACAGCACAAACAGCAGTGTTCTTCGTTTCACAAGCCGCTGAAAAAGCCGATATTCGTGCGAAATTCGGTTTACACAAAGAAACTATTGCCGTGAAAGGCTGCCGCAGTGTGGGTAAAAAAGATCTCGTTCACAACAATGCTACGCCTGAAATCACGATAGATCCAGAACGCTATGAAGTGCGTGTTGATGGTGAACTCATTACCTGCGAACCCGTGGATACGGTGCCATTGGGACAACGATATTTTATGTTCTAAGCAGAAAAGAGCGGTCAAATTTTAAGGAGAATTTACAATGAAACTTTGGTACTCCACCACCAGTCCATATGTACGTAAAGTACTGGTAACGTTGAAATATCAACAACTATTAGATAAAACAGAACTGATTAAAATTGGTTCATCATTTGATGCAAGCTCTCCGCATAATCAGGCAAATCCTCTAGGTCGAGTGCCAGCGTTAGAACGTAATTGTGGTAATTGGCTTTATGGCAGTTTGCTCATTTGCGAATATCTCGACCAAAAAGGCAAGGTAGAGCCTAAACTCATTCCAGAAAGTGGCAAGCCACGTTGGGCGGTACTCGCCTTACATAACTTAGCAGATGGCATTATGGAAAACACCGTACCGATGATGGCTGAAAAAATGCTTCGCCCTGAAAGTGAATGGTGGACAGCTCGCCATCAACAACTAACCGAACGTAATCGTCAAAGTTTTGCAAGACTTGAGCAAGATTTAAAACCATTTGGCACGGAATTAAATATTGGCACGCTAATGACAGTCGCTGTCATTGATTGGTTCTTATTCAGAGCTGAGAAAATTGGATTAGATCTTGCAAAAGAATTTCCAAATTTAACCTCTTGGGCGGCAGAGATGAATGAAAAATATGAGGTTTTGTCTAGCACAAAACCACTGGCATAAGACGAAATATGAAAATCCTCAACCCTATTCTGCCCATTATGGATACCATTTTAGGCGATTTAACTAGCCTTCAGGCTGAAGGCAAAATTACTAATCAGACTATTGAACGTGTCGCATTGCAGTGGTATGAAAGCGAACGGAATATTTTGCGTAAAACTACAAATACGGGGCGTGAAGTGGCATTTCGTTTGCTCAAAGAGGGGCAACGCTTGAAACACGATGATGTGGTGTTTATCAGTGATGAGTTGGCGATTGTGATCGAAATCTTGCCAAGCGAAGTGATTGTGTTGTCGCCAAAAACCTTGCCTGAAATGGCTCGAGCTTGTTATGAAATTGGCAATAAACATTCACCGCTCTTTTTAGATGGTGATGAAGTCACATTGCCTTACGATAAGCCTATGTTTGAATGGTTAGACGCAGCAGGGTTTAACCCACAAAAAGCAGAGCGTCGTTTGAGCCAAGCCTTAAGAGCAAATTCAGCGCAAGGACATGGGCATTCTCATAGTCATTCACAAGGTTACCATCAACACGGAGACAGCAATTGGCATCAACATTAAATCGCTCGCTTGTTGATTTAGGGGCTTTACTACATTTGGTTGATCCAACGTTGCCCATTGGTGGATTTAACCACTCTAATGGCTTAGAAACCTTTGTGCAGCAAGGTGTTGTTTCGACTAAAGCAAGCCTTGAAGAATATGTCCAAACACAGTTATTACAGAACTGGATATATAATGACGGGGCGTATCTTTCTCTCGCATTTGATGCAATGGCTGAGAATGATTTTGAAAGATTGTGTGAGTTAGAACATTCGCTTTCTGCAACAAAAATTGCTCGCGAAAGCCGTGAAGGCAGTTTTAAACTCGGTGTACGATTGTTGAAAATTTTTATCCGCTATGAACAGCACCCGATGTTAAGTCAATTTCAACAAGCGATTTTAAATAAAGAGGTGCAAGGTTACTTTCCCATTGTTTTTGCTATGGTGGCACAAGCAATGGGGCTGACAAAATCAGATACGCTTTATGCCTTTTACTACAATGCCGCGGTTGGCTCTATTACCAACGGCGTAAAACTTATTCCACTTAGTCAAATGGACGGGCAAGATATTTTGTTCGATTTACGGGCATCTTTTGTTCAAGCAGTGGAATTAAGTTTAGAACCCAATTTAGATTGGCTTGGTGCTGCAACGTTTGCGAATGATATACGAGCAATGCAACACGAAGTACTTTATACGCGACTTTATATGTCGTAAGTGCGGTCATTTTTTATTGAGATTTTACTATCACAGAATTGCTTATGGGCTTTTTCTGTGATCATCAAAAACAAAAGGAACATTATGCGTAACTACATTAAAATTGGTGTGGCCGGCCCTGTTGGCGCGGGAAAAACGGCCTTAATTGAAAAACTCACTCGCGAAATGGCGAGTAAATATAGCGTAGCAGTAATTACTAACGATATTTACACTCAAGAGGATGCGGAATTTTTAACTAAAAATAGTTTACTTCCGCCTGAGCGAATTATGGGCGTAGAGACAGGCGGTTGCCCCCACACGGCAATTCGTGAAGATGCCTCAATGAATTTAGAAGCTGTCGATGAAATGGTGGCGCGTTTTCCTGATGTTGAAATCGTCTTTATCGAATCTGGTGGTGATAACTTATCTGCGACCTTTAGCCCTGATTTAGCGGATGTGACTATTTTTGTGATTGACGTGGCTCAAGGCGAAAAAATTCCACGCAAAGGTGGACCAGGTATCACTCGTTCAGATTTGTTAGTGATTAACAAAACAGACCTCGCTCCATTTGTTGGTGCGGATTTAAGCATTATGGAGCGCGATGCGCGTAGGATGCGTAATGGTCAGCCTTTTGTGTTTACTAATTTAATGAAAAAAGAAAATCTCGATGGCGTGATTGGTTGGATTGAAAAATATGCGTTGTTGAAGAACGTAGAAGAACCTAAGGCATTAGTGAGATAAAAAAATAGGGTATAAGCCCTATTTTTCTACTTATTTTGATACTTTTGGATCTTCACCAAAACGGTTTGAGCCTTTAGTTCCTGGAATAAAAATAATAATGATAGAAACAAGTGGAAGTAAGGTAAGTAACGCCCACCAACCACTTTTGTCCATATCATGAAAACGTTTTATTGCAATAAAAATGCTATAAATGATAGCACCAATATATCCACACATTATCAAAAGATAAACAATGGCTGGGAAACCGCTATACGGTGCTAATCTTTCAATAAAACCACAAATAAAGTAGATAAAAAAGATCACAATAAAGTGTAATCCGTAATGTAAGCGTCTCATACGACCCATAATAATTTCCTCATAAACGTAAATTAAGAACCGCAATTATGGTTTGTTTTTTGCACAATAGGATATCATATTTTAAACAGAAAACTTTTAGTTATTTTTTATGAACAGCAAATTATCCCTTTCCACCAAACTTTCCTCAAACGGTAAAACTCAACTTGATGAATACTTTGTGACGCCACCTTTTAAAGTAATGACGTTATCTGCTTATGCCGATTCTTGGGAAAATGGACTTAGTGCAATGCAAATGTCTTCATCGCCGGGATTATTAGCTGGAGATCGCATTGATATTCAAATAACGCTCGAAAAATCAACCGCACTTTCTTTAAATACGCAGGCATTCACTCGAGTTCAGGCAATGAATGAGGGAGATTTTGCCGAGCAAAATACATTAATTCAACTTGCTGAGAAAAGTCGTTTATTTTATTTACCTCATCCATTGGTTTTGCATAAGGATTCTGCATTTAAACAAAAAACATTCATCAATATGCAACCTGAGAGTACGCTCATTTATGGTGAAATTGTGGCTATTGGGCGAGTGGCAAATGATGAACGTTTTGAATTTCGCCAATTTTCTTCTCATTTAAAAGTTCAGCTTGTGCAAGAAAATGGGAAAGTTAAACCGCTGATGTTAGATTGTATTCAGTGGTTACCGGCTAAAATGAATTTAACTGCTTTAAGCCAAATGGAAGGTTTTTCACATCAGGGATCATTGGTTTACATTAACTTACAAAAAACATCTGCAGAAATTAAGCAGATAGCGCAACAGCTTCAACAGCAAGAAACAGATAAATCCTTACTTCTTGGTATATCTCAGTTGAGTGAAGGTGGGTTGATTGTGCGAGTGTTAGGGCATAGAGCAGAGCAAATTCAGAACCTGTTTGAGAAAATTGGTGAGCAGTTAAAATCTGCATAAGTTTGATAGACAACTGATTTTCCCCTAAAAAAACTAATCCGAAAAATGAAAATATGTCTTGAGAGCATTTCTTGAAAATGTGATCTTAGTCAAGTTTTTTCTCCTTAAAATTTCTATAATGGCGTCAAATTAACTAACCAGAAAAGGTGATTCAAATGACTCAATTTAGAAAAGAAGTAGATTTACTCGGCGAACGTGATGTACCAGCAGATGCATACTGGGGGATTCATACATTAAGAGCGGTAGAAAATTTCAATATTTCTAACGTAACCATTTCTGACGTACCAGAGTTTGTGCGTGGCATGGTGATGGTGAAAAAAGCAACGGCTTTAGCCAATGGTGAATTAGGTGCGATTCCAAGTGATATTGCAAAAGCGATTGTAGCAGCTTGTGATGAAATCCTTACTACTGGAAAATGCTTAGATCAATTCCCATCAGACGTATATCAAGGTGGTGCAGGTACGTCTGTCAATATGAATACCAATGAAGTAGTTGCTAACCTTGCACTTGAAAAAATTGGCCATAAAAAAGGCGAATATAACGTGATTAACCCGATGGACCACGTTAATGCAAGCCAATCAACCAATGATGCATATCCTACTGGTTTCCGTATTGCAGTGTACAACAGCATCTTAAAATTGATTGATAAAATTCAATATTTACACGACGGTTTTGATAATAAAGCAAAAGAGTTTGCGAACATCTTAAAAATGGGGCGTACCCAATTACAAGATGCAGTGCCGATGACTGTTGGTCAAGAATTCAAAGCTTTCGCAGTATTGCTTGAAGAAGAAGTGCGTAACTTAAAACGTACTGCAGATTTACTCCTTGAAGTAAACCTTGGTGCGACTGCAATCGGTACTGGTTTAAATACTCCACAAGGCTATACAGAATTAGTTGTAAAACACCTTGCTGAAGTAACTGGATTAGCTTGCGTACCAGCAGAAAACTTAATTGAGGCAACATCTGACTGTGGTGCTTATGTCATGGTTCACGGTGCATTAAAACGTACTGCAGTGAAACTTTCTAAAGTATGTAATGACTTGCGCTTACTTTCTTCTGGTCCACGTGCTGGTATTAAAGAAATTAACTTACCTGAATTACAAGCTGGCTCTTCTATCATGCCTGCAAAAGTAAACCCAGTTGTTCCTGAAGTAGTGAACCAAGTATGCTTTAAAGTAATTGGTAACGATACCACTGTGACCTTCGCATCTGAAGCAGGTCAATTACAATTAAACGTAATGGAGCCAGTGATTGGTCAAGCAATGTTCGAATCTATTGATATCTTAACGAATGCTTGTGTGAACTTACGCGACAAATGCGTGGATGGCATCACTGTAAACAAAGAAATTTGTGAAAACTACGTGTTTAATTCAATCGGTATCGTGACTTACTTAAATCCATTTATCGGTCACCACAACGGCGACTTAGTGGGTAAAATCTGTGCGCAAACAGGTAAAGGCGTACGTGAAGTTGTGTTAGAAAAAGGTTTATTAACAGAAGAACAATTAGATGACATTCTTTCTGTAGAAAACTTAATGAATCCAACTTACAAAGCGAAATTAAATAAATAAGTCTGAATGATTTATTCAGTCCTCGAATAGAAATAACCGCACTTTTATTAATTAAAAGTGCGGTTATTTTTTATATTGAATTACGGATTAAAGTTTTGCTGAAAGCATGCTTTCCAATTTTTCTTGGTCAACAGCAAATTTACGAATACCATCTGCTAATTTTTCAACAGCCATAGCATCGCTGTTATGTTGCCAGTAGAACTCAGCTTCTGTTAATGGTTGTGGTTTCGCTTTTACTTCGCCTTTGTATTCTAGTTTGCGTACAAGTGCGGTTGAATTTTCTTGTAATTCTTTCAGTAATGCTGGTGCAATGGTTAAACGATCGCAACCTGCAAGTTCAGTAATTTCACCTACATTACGGAAGCTTGCGCCCATCACAACGGTGTTGTAGCCATATTCTTTGTAGTAATTATAGATTTTGGTAACAGAAATAACGCCTGGGTCTTCTGCAGGTGCATATTCTTTTTTGTCTGAATTTGCTTTGTACCAGTCTAAAATACGACCTACAAATGGAGAAATTAAGTAAACGCCCGCTTCGGCACAAGCACGAGCTTGCGCTTCAGAGAATAATAAGGTTAAGTTACAGTTAATGCCTTCTTTTTCAAGGATTTCTGCAGCACGGATACCTTGCCATGTTGAAGCAATTTTAATCAAAATACGATCGTTTGAAATGCCTGCTGCATTATAAAGTGCGATTAATTTACGCGCTTTTTCAACCGTTGCTTGTGTGTTGTAAGAAAGACGGGCATCCACTTCAGTAGAAATACGTCCCGGAACGATTTTTAAAATTTCTAAGCCAATATTTACCGCTAATTTATCTTCTGCATCAATAAGTTGCTGTGTTTTATCATTGCTTTGAGCTTTTGCATACGCTACCGCTTCATCAATTAATGGCGCATATTGTGGAAGTGCAGATGCGCTTAGAATTAATGATGGGTTAGTAGTCGCATCTTGTGGTTGATATTTTTTAATCGCGTCGATATCGCCAGTGTCTGCGACCACAACGGTCATTTGACGAAGTGAATCTAATTGAGTTGTCATTTGTATCTCCTATTCGAGTGAAATGGAATGAATAATGTCGGCTACGATAGCATAAATTTAATCTTAAAAGGAAAAATTTTTCGATAGAAAAAATAGGCGCAGGCGTTGATCTGCGCCATTATTTTAAAGATTGAGAGTGTCTTTTATAGTGAGAGTTATTTCATCTAACATGGCATAGCGTTTACGATACATGGAACGTTTTTTACTTGGAATATCATCCAGATTTCGATCCATTTCTAAAGGCAATTCCCAGTAATCTTTTAATTCTCCGCCTGATTCACCAAAAATTGCATCATAGTCCACAGTGTATTGTTTACTTTGGATGAAGCGAGACTTATTTTGGTATTTTTGCGGAATGCCAAGCAATTTATCGTAGCCTAGAATTTTTGTAAGTGATTTCATGGTTTCAACCATTAAATAGGCTGGGCGCAAACCGTGGCATGATTTGGTGAGTTGTTTCACCATTTCTTTTGAACCTTCAAAATTTGGCCCTTGTACAACAGCAATAAGTAGCGCATCGCCCAATTTGGCAAAAGTAAGCAAATAGACTAATTCATTTCTTGGTTTATGCCATAGCTCCAATACCCAATATCCTTCCATCGGTTGATGAGTTGTCATACTTAATGTCATTTCAAAATCAGGGATGACCTCGCCAAAACTTAATGGTTTTTCCCATAACGGCGTAGAAAGTGCGGTAAGTTTTTTAGGTAAAAATAAAAGGTTATCACAAACGGCATTAAAACGTTGTGATGCATTGAAGCGTTTATCCAGAAAACGACAAGCAACAGGATAACTATAATCCAAGTGCGTATTAAAAATATCGACGAGAAAAGGATGCTGATTGATAAATTGTTCAAAGCGACGAATTGAACCACGATTTAAAAAGCTACGTAAGTTATAACGCCAATGTTTTGGTGCATCAAAACGCCCTGGTCGATATGGGTAAATATCCTTAGATTGAGGCCATTGGTAAGTTGTTTTTGTTGTCATCTGAATTGCCATGAATTGGTTATAATTTTGGCGCAAATTTTGACATAATTTCAAGAAATTTTCCATTTATGCTATTCTTAGCGCAATTTTAAAAGGAATCCTTATGTCTGAAATTAAACTTAATTATCATAAAACTCATTTTTTAACGAGCGCGCCGAATATTCGTTCTATTCCGGAAGATACCGGCATTGAAATTGCGTTTGCGGGTCGTTCAAATGCGGGGAAATCGACCGCACTTAATGCATTAACCAATCAAAAAAGCTTAGCCCGCACTTCAAAAACACCGGGGCGCACACAATTAATCAACTTATTTGAAGTGGAACCAAATTGTAAATTGGTAGATTTACCGGGCTATGGTTATGCAGCCGTACCAGAGCAAATGAAAATTCAATGGCAAAAATCATTAGGCGAATATTTGCAAAAACGAGAATGTTTGGCTGGATTGATTGTGTTGATGGATATTCGCCATCCGCTTAAGGATCTTGACCAACAAATGATTGAATGGGCGGTTTCTGCAGATTTACCAGTACTTTTATTGCTTACTAAAGCCGATAAATTGAGCCAAAGCGCACGTAGTAAACAAGTGAAAATGGTGCGCGAAGCGATTCTTCCATTCCAAGGTGATATTCAAGTAGAAGCCTTTTCTGCACAAAATAAAATTGGTATTGATAAACTTGCAGCGAAATTAGATTTTTGGTTTTCGCCACTTTTTGCGGAATAAAATATAAATTTTGCGATCTAGATCGCAAGAAAAGCACATGATGAATGATTTCATTATGTGCTTTTTTTTATAGTGCAAAAACTATTTTCATTTTTACCGCACTTTAAGGATTATTATGTCCCTTGCTATTGTTTACAGCCGTGCTTCTATGGGTGTGCAAGCACCGCTTGTCACCATTGAGGTGCATTTAAGCAACGGAAAACCAGGATTTACACTTGTTGGTTTGCCCGAAAAAACGGTGAAAGAGGCACAAGATCGGGTGCGTAGTGCGTTGATGAATGCACAATTTAAATACCCAGCCAAACGTATCACAGTGAATCTCGCCCCTGCAGATTTACCGAAAGAAGGTGGACGATTTGATTTGCCTATTGCCATCGGAATTTTAGCCGCATCAGATCAGCTTGATGCGAGCCGTTTAAAGCAATTTGAATTTGTGGCTGAGCTTGCGCTGACGGGGCAATTACGTGGCGTTCATGGTCTAATTCCCGCTATTCTTGCGGCGCAAAAGTCAAAGCGAGAATTAATTATCGCGAAGCAAAATGCGAATGAAGCCTCGCTCGTGTCTGATCAAAATACTTATTTTGCGCAAACGCTTTTAGATGTAGTTCAATTTCTCAATGGTCAGGAAAAATTACCTCTCGCCACTGAAATTGTGAAAGAAAGTGCGGTAAATTTTTCAGGTAAAAATACATTAGATTTAACGGATATTATCGGACAACAACACGCCAAACGAGCATTGACCATTGCCGCAGCAGGGCAGCATAATTTGCTCTTTCTTGGCCCACCGGGTACAGGGAAAACCATGTTAGCTAGCCGATTGACAGGGCTTTTACCCGAAATGACCGATCTAGAAGCGATAGAAACGGCATCTGTAACGAGTTTAGTTCAAAACGAGTTAAATTTTCATAATTGGAAACAGCGTCCTTTTCGCGCACCACATCATAGTGCATCAATGCCGGCTTTAGTTGGAGGTGGAACGATCCCAAAACCTGGTGAAATATCCTTAGCAACAAATGGCGTACTTTTTCTTGATGAACTTCCAGAATTTGAGCGAAAGGTGTTAGATGCACTACGTCAGCCTTTGGAAAGTGGTGAGATTATTATTTCTCGTGCTAATGCCAAAATCCAATTTCCAGCTCGTTTTCAATTGGTGGCAGCGATGAATCCAAGTCCGACAGGCCATTATACGGGGACTCATAACCGAACTTCACCCCAGCAAATTATGCGTTATTTGAATCGACTTTCAGGGCCATTTTTAGATCGTTTCGATTTGTCTATTGAAGTACCTTTATTGCCACAAGGAAGCTTACAAAATACCGGCGATCGTGGCGAAACCAGCGCGCAAGTACGAGAAAAAGTGTTAAAAGTGCGTGAGATTCAAATGGAAAGATCGGGGAAAATTAACGCTTATTTGAACAGTAAAGAGATTGAACGTGATTGCAAGTTAAGTGATAAAGATGCCTTTTTCCTTGAAAATGCGCTGAATAAACTAGGGCTTTCTGTTCGGGCTTACCATCGTATTCTGAAAGTTTCTCGAACCATTGCTGATTTGCAAGGAGAACAACAAATTTCTCAACCGCACTTGGCGGAGGCCTTGGGCTATCGAGCTATGGATCGTTTGCTGCAGAAATTGTCGAATATGTAAAAACGCGTGGTGAGAATACCACGCGTGAAAGGAGGGCTAGTAAGTGCTTTGGGTATCTTGCGCGCCACTAATAATTGCAATGCCCGCACTTGCACCAATGCGTGTCGCACCCGCTTTAATCATTGCAAGTGCTGTTTCAGTATCACGCACGCCGCCTGATGCTTTAACACCAATATTGCCGACCGTTTGTTTCATCAATGCAACATCTTCTACGGTCGCCCCGCCTTTATTGAAGCCTGTTGATGTTTTAACAAAAGCCACACCGATTTCTTTACAAATTTCACAGGCTTTCACTATTTCATCTTTAGTGAGCAAACAAGTTTCTAAAATCACTTTTAATGGCGTGCCATTACAAGCATTAAACACCGCTTGAATATCTTGTTTTACCGCATCCCATTTTTGCGATTTTATCCAACCTACATTAATCACCATATCAATTTCATTAGCACCTGCTTTAATGGATTCTTGTGTTTCAAATGCTTTTACAGAGGTTAAATTCGCACCCAAAGGGAAGCCAACTACGGTGCAAATTTTTACATTTGAGCCAGCAAGTTTTTCTTTAGCGAGTGGAATATAACCAGAATTGATACATACAGAATAAAATCCGTGTTCAATCGCTTCATTACAGAGTGTCAAAATATCTTGTTCATTTTTTTCTGCAGTCAGTGCGGTGTGGTCGATATATTGAGCAAGTTGATTCGGTGTCATTATTTTCCTCCTTATTTATGTTTTACCTATTGTAGCAAAAATCCCTTGTTTTTGACTGTGCTTTTATGCTTGATTACAATCATCTCAACTAGATAAGGAATAAAGGAATAAAGAAAATGAAGATTAAAAAATTACTTAAGAATGGATTATCCCTCTTTTTAACGTTTATTGTGATGAGTAGCATACTGGATTTTGTTCGTCGTCCTGTGGTGCCAGATGAAATAAATAAAATCACGTTACAAGATCTTCAAGGGAATACGTTCTCTCTTGAAAGTCTTGATCAAAATAAAGCGACGTTGCTTTATTTTTGGGGAACTTGGTGTGGTTATTGTCGCTATACTTCGCCAGCGATTAATTCTTTAGCAAAAGAAGGCTATCAAGTTGTATCGGTGGCGTTACGTTCAGGCAATGAGATGGACGTAAATGATTATTTAAGTAAGAATGACTACCACTTCACTACGGTTAATGATCCTAAAGGTGAATTTGCAGGACGATGGCAAATTAATGTGACGCCCACAATTGTGCTATTGAGTAAAGGCAAAATGGATCTTGTTACAACAGGCCTCACGAGTTATTGGGGATTAAAAGTGCGGTTGTTTTTCACAGAGTTTTTTGGCTAAGCGGTAGAAAATCTATTACAATACGCAGACTTATTTTAAAGAGGACAGAATTATGATTATCGTAACAGGCGGCGCTGGTTTTATTGGCAGTAATATTGTCAAAGCATTAAATGATTTAGGGCGCAAAGATATTTTAGTGGTAGATAACTTAAAAGATGGCACGAAATTCGCAAATTTAGTTGATTTAGACATTGCAGATTATTGTGATAAAGAAGATTTCATTGCTTCTATTATCGCGGGCGACGAATTTGGCGATATTGATGCAGTATTTCACGAGGGGGCATGTTCT
Organism: Haemophilus haemolyticus; assembly: GCF_003351405.1. Taxonomy (GTDB): domain Bacteria; phylum Pseudomonadota; class Gammaproteobacteria; order Enterobacterales; family Pasteurellaceae; genus Haemophilus; species Haemophilus haemolyticus_N. The sequence goes on along the minus strand of NZ_CP031240.1, from coordinate 898,297 downwards.
GCGACTACGGAATGGGATGGCAAATACATTATGCACAACAACTACGAATATTCTAAAGAGTTGTTGCATTATTGCCTTGACCGTGAAATTCCTTTTTTCTATGCCTCAAGTGCGGCAACTTATGGTGATACCAAAGTATTCCGTGAAGAACGTGAATTTGAAGGCCCATTAAATGTTTATGGCTATTCTAAATTCTTGTTCGACCAATATGTGCGCAACATTTTGCCAGAAGCAAAATCGCCAGTATGTGGTTTCCGTTATTTCAATGTTTACGGGCCGCGTGAAAATCATAAAGGTTCTATGGCGAGTGTAGCATTCCACTTGAATAACCAAATCTTAAAAGGCGAAAATCCAAAATTATTTGCAGGCAGCGAACACTTCCGCCGTGATTTTGTTTATGTAGGCGATGTGGCTGCAGTGAATATTTGGTGCTGGCAAAATGGTATTTCGGGTATTTACAACCTTGGTACAGGAAATGCAGAAAGTTTCCGTGCAGTGGCTGATGCAGTAGTGAAATTCCACGGTAAAGGCGAGATTGAAACCATTCCATTCCCAGAGCATTTGAAATCTCGTTATCAAGAATATACTCAAGCAGATTTGACTAAACTTCGCTCAACAGGCTACGATAAACCATTCAAAACAGTCGCGGAAGGCGTGGCTGAATATATGGCGTGGTTGAATAGAAAATAAACCGTAGGTTTGCCTACTTCTCATCAACAAAGTGCGGTTAAAAATCTCGGTATTTTTGACCGCACTTTTATCTGAAAGACAGAAAATGAATATTCTAATTATCGGCCCTTCTTGGGTTGGCGATATGATGATGTCGCACAGTTTGTACCAGCAACTGAAAATTCAATATCCAAACTGCAATATTGATGTGATGGCACCGAATTGGTGTAAGCCTTTGCTTGCGCGTATGCCAGAGGTGCGTAAGGCGATTGAAATGCCATTAGGGCACGGGGCCTTTGAATTGGGAACGCGTTATCGTTTAGGAAAGTCTTTGCGTGAACAATATGATATGGCGATTGTTTTGCCTAATTCATTGAAATCTGCGTTTATTCCTTTCTTTGCAAAAATTGTTCATCGTCGTGGTTGGAAAGGCGAAAGCCGTTATATTTTATTGAATGATTTACGAGCCAATAAAAAAGATTATCCAATGATGGTGCAGCGTTATGTTGCATTGGCTTTTGAAAAAGATGCCGTACCAAAAGCTGATGATATTTCTGTCTTAAAACCCTATTTGACGGTTGAGCCAGCGCAACAAGCTGAAACCTTAAAAAAATTTGAAAAACAAACCGCACTTTTAGGCGAACGTCCAATTATTGGTTTTTGTCCTGGCGCAGAATTTGGCCCTGCAAAACGTTGGCCACATTATCATTATGCTAAATTGGCAGAAATGCTCATTGAAAAAGGCTATGCGGTAGAATTATTTGGTTCTGCTAAAGATGAACTAGTGGGCGAAGAAATTTGTCAAGCGCTACCAGAAGAATTACGTGAGTTTTGTGTCAATTTAGCAGGAAAAACCAACTTAAATGAAGCGGTGGATTTAATTGCAAATTGTACGGTAGTCGTGACCAATGACAGTGGTTTAATGCATATTGCGGCAGCAGTCAATCGTCCATTGATTGCACTTTATGGACCAACTAGCCCGCAATATACGCCACCGCTTTCAGATAAAGCAACGATTATTCGTTTAATTGAAGGTGGATTGATTAAAGTTCGTAAAGGCGACAAAGAGGGAGGTTATCATCAAAGTTTGATTGATATTACGCCGGAAATGGCATTAGAAAAATTAGAGGCATTATTAGCAAAATGAACCCTATCCGCATACATTTACAATTAATTGGAATGGTGATTTTATGGGGAGCCTCTTGGCCTTGGGGACGAGTGGTTGCCCAAGCTATGCCGACATTTATTGCTTCAAGCGTACGCTTTTTTTTCGCCATTATTCCACTCATTATTTGGCTATATGCGGCAAATCGTTTCAAATATGCTAAACAACTGCGACCTAATCAATGGGTGGGGTTATTGTTAACGGCTTTGCTTGGGATCTTTGGTTATTCGACTTTCTTTATTTGGGGTTTGAAATATGTTCCAGCAGGGCAAGGAACGATGGTCGTTGCCTCTAATCCCGTCTTTACGATGTTTTTTGCTATTTTATTATTTAAAGAAAAATGGAATCGCTGGGTTGTATTAGGGATGATTATTGCGATTAGCGGTTCTTTGTTAGCCATGACAAAAGGGAATCCAACTAACCTCTTACAAAATTTTGGATTCGGTCAAATGTTATTGCTTTGTGCTTTAGTTTGCTGGGTTGCTTATACTTTATTGGCTCGTAAAGTATTAATTGGAATTGATTCTCTCACTGCTACTACGATTTCTTCTACTTTTGGTTTTTTTATGCTGACGTTGGCAGCATTATGGATGGAAAGTGCGGAAGATTGGGCAACCGTATTTCAATTAAATGGATCGCAATGGTTTAGTTTACTTGGTCTTGCATTTGGCTCAACGGTATTGGCTTATGCATGGTATTTTGATGGTGTGAAACACTTAGGGGCAGGCAATGCCTCGGCTTATATTATTCTTGTGCCGATTTTAGGCATTTTATTCTCTGCCGTTTGGTTGAATGAACAAGTGGATTCCTCCTTAATTATTGGGGGTATTTTAGCCGTATCTGGGCTTGGCATTATGCACTGGGGAAGAAGGTTAATTAAATGAAAGTATGTGTGATTAAGACTTCCTCTATGGGGGATGTGATTCATACTTTGCCGGCATTGACTGATGCACAGCGTGCTATTCCTAATCTCTCTATTGATTGGGTGGTGGAAGAGAATTTTGCAGAAATCCCACGTTGGCATTCTGCAGTGAATCAAATTATTCCAATTGCTTTAAGACGTTGGCGAAAATCGCCTTTTTCCATTCAAACAAGAAATGAGTGGAAAAATTACCGCACTTTGTTGCAGGCTGAAAACTATGATGCGGTAATTGATGCGCAAGGTCTCATTAAAAGTGCATTATTTGCAACTCGTTTCGCTCAGGGTGTGAAACATGGCTATGATCGTCAAAGTATCCGAGAGCCATTAGCATCTTTTTTCTACGATAAAAAATATGTCATTTCTTATCAACAGAATGCGGTGGAACGAATTCGTCAGCTTTTTGCCCAGAGTTTAGGTTATGAATTACCTCAAATTCAGGGCGATTATGGTATTGCTCGCCATTTTCTTCATCAAACTTCAGAACAAAACTATGTGGTATTCATTCATTCTACAACTCGGGCAGATAAGCATTGGGAAGAATCAGAATGGCAAAAATTGATTGAAAAAATTACCGCACTTTCTGATTGCAAAATTCATTTGCCTTGGGGAAATGAACTAGAAAAAGCGCGAGCAGAGCGTTTGGCTCAAGCTTATTCTAATGTGATCGTGTTGCCGAAGTTAACTTTAACGGAACTTGCAAAACAGCTTGCGAATGCAAAAGCCGTTGTGTCTGTGGATACAGGCTTGGCGCATTTAACTGCCGCCTTGGATAAGCCCAATATTACGCTTTATGGCGCAACGGATCCTAAATTGATTGGCTGTTATGGCAAAAATCAGTATTATTTATCGTCAAGTTCAATGAAAGAAATTTCAGCTGAACAGGTGTTCTCACAATTGCTTCCTTTTATTTCATAAAAAATGCTCTCACTTGGCGAGCATTTTTATCTTTTATATTTTCTTAGTCTAAGGCTTGACCTTTTAATTCAGGGATTAAGAAAATTGTCGCTAACATATCAATTACGTAGATAATCGCAAGTATGGCGATGGCAGTTTGGAAAGAGTAGGCAAGTACAACCGCGCCTACAACCACAGGTCCAAATCCCCCTACGGCACGACCAATATTGAAAAGTACGTTTTGTGCGGTTGCTCGAGCTTCTGTTGGATAGGCTTCTGCCATCAATGCACCGTAACCACCCATCATTCCGTTCACAAACATACCTAAAAATGCCCCAGCAAGAAGCATGATGTCAGGATCCGTAAGTTGTGAGTAAACCACGATACTTATCACCGCTCCTAATTGGAAAAGTAAGAAACTTGGTTTGCGCCCGATTCGGTCAGCAAGTTGTCCGAAAATCCAAATGCCAGCCATCATGCCACAGACGGTAACGGCGGTCCAAAGCCCAGATTTAGTTAAACTGAACCCAAGTTGTTTTGATAAGAAATTAGGTAACCAAATCATAATGCCGTAATAACCGAAGTTTTGTACGGAGGTAAGTACAACGATACCAAGGCTAATTTTGCTCGTGGCTTTATCTTTAATAAGAAGCTGGAATGAACGTAATTTATCAGTAAAACTGGATTGAGTTGAAAGTACGGTTTGTTTTTGAGTGAAAATTTCAGGTTCGTGTAGATGAGAACGTAAGAACCAAGCGACAAATGCAGGGAAGATACCCACCAAGAACATTCCACGCCAGCCAATATGCGGGAGCAATAATGGTGTAAGTAATGCGGCACCTAACACACCAGCTTGCCAACCCAATGCAACATAAGATGCTGCTTTAGCTCGGTGACGTGCAGGCCATGCTTCTGCTGCTAGAGCCATCCCAATTCCAAATTCACCGCCTAAGCCAATGCCAGCAATTGTGCGATAAATCAGTAAATCCCAGTAACCTTGTGCAATCGCACACAACCCAGTAAATACCGCAAAAAGAAGAATGGTCCAAGTAAGTACCCGTACACGACCGTATTTATCGCTTAATGCGCCAAATAAAATGCCGCCAAATACGGCACCAATAAGCGTCCATGTCACGAGAGAGCCACCTTGTGCGGGTGTTAGACTTAAGTCTGCGGAAATTGCACTAAGCATGAAACCTAAAATGAGAAGATCAAAACCGTCCATTGCATAGCCGACGGCAGAGCCAATTAAGGCTTTCCAGCCATAACTGTTTACTTTGTTTGTCATGATGTGTCCTTTTATTACTCGCGGGTAACATTTAAAGTGAAAAGAAGGGTGATTAAAAATCGGTGGCTAGTTTACTGCATTGATGAAAAAATTCAATGAACAGAATACGAAAAGAAGCATAAAAATTGATTTTGAATAAGAAGGAAAGGGGAAAATAAGGGGGATTAAATTAGGATAGCTGTGAGAAATGACGCAAGCTTCTAAATGGAAGATACAATGCGTGAACGATAAATTATCAGACACGCAAATATTTAAGATAAATTAAGCCTCTTCATCTAAAGTTTTATAAACCAATATACGAGCCTTATCTCTATCAGAAAATAGTTGCTCTTTATTAGTTAGTTTAATTCCATGAATATAAGAATCAGTGAATTTTTTTGAAAAGTCTCTAGCCATTGTTCAAGCCCTAATAAATAAAAATTTACCGTTCTTCTGTTCCCTCGTTTTTGTTCCTTCATAAAGAGGGAACATTTAAGGGAACAATAAAAACGAACAATGACAAACAATAAAAGACGAAAACAACAATAAGGTTGATTATAAAATGCTGTTTTTATGATGTTTTTTGACAGAAAAGACGTTATTTGACAAGTCGAATGGTCCCCCCTACCGGACTTGAACCAGTGACCAAGCGATTATGAGTCGCCTGCTCTAACCGACTGAGCTAAGGGGGGAAAGTGCGGAAATTATAGAGAAATAATCACTTGAAGTCTATAAAAGAAAGGATGATTGATGGAAAATTAATCATCCATTTTTATCACTATTAAAAGAAGTGTTCTAAATGTTACGCAATATTTAATTATGGAGAGTACTCAAATTATTACGTATTACACCTTGCTCTTTGACGATCCACCTCTAAATCAGAAGGTGCATTATGCCCTCCAATAATATAACCCAAATGAGGCTTAACCCCTCTTACCCTTTCTTTATCACAAAAAACTTCAAACCAATCAGCTAGCCAATAAGGTTTTTCTTTTTTTAAGTTTTCAGTTAATTCAATTGCAAGAGATTTTCGTATTAAATATAAACTTGATCCCTGATTATTATAACCATAATACATAGGACAGAAATTTTCATCTAAATTAAACCAATCAAAGGCTAAACTTTGTAAAATAATTAAATCTACATTTTCTTGGTTCAAAAAATATCCGTTTTCAAAAACATCTATCACTTTTTGAAGTGAGGATTGTAAATCATCTTTTAAGAGCACATCATCTTCAGCAATAATAGCAAAATCTCGCTCCAGTAAATCATCGTCATTTGCAATTGCTTTCCAACATGCAATATGGGAAAGGGTACAAGCAATTTCGCCTGAAGTTATCTTCTGTCCCAGTAAACTTTCACACTGTGCAATATTAAAAAAAATTTCTAAATCAAATAGCTCAAGTAATTTCTTATCAACAGCGGGCATACGCGTAAATAAATTTGCTGAAGCTTGAGAAAAAAACTTTCTTAATCGTTCAGGAGAACGATTCAAATTAATGACGTACCCTTTTATTTGTTTGTTTGTTTGTTTGTTTGTTTGTTTGTTTGTTTGTTTGTTTGTTTGTTTGTTTGTTTGTTCAAGCATAATTTTCTTTTTTGATTAGAATCGAAATTTAAAAGCCCATTTCTGGGCATTAAATCATTATTGTAAAACAGAAATATTTGCTACCTGTAAGAACAAGTTTTGTAACGTATTTAAAATCGCTAAGCGGTTTTGACGTAATGCAGGATCTTCGGCATTTACCATCACGTTATCAAAGAAACTGTCCACTGGTGCGCGTAAGTTTGCTAATTTATCTAATACTGCGGTGTAATCGCCTTGTGCGATAAACGGTTGTACTTCAGTGCGTAATGCAAGTACCGCTTCAGCAAGGGCTTTTTCTGCTGGTTCTACGCAAGCGGTCAAATTGATCTCGCCAATTGCAGCATCTGCTTTGGCTAAGATATTACTTACACGTTTGTTTGCTGCTGCTAACGCTTCCGCTGAATCTAAAGTACGGAAGTGTGATACTGCACGTACGCGCGCATCAAAATCAGCAGGGCGAGTTGGACGACGTGCCAATACGGCTTGAATCACATCCACTGCAATGCCTTCATCTTGATACCATGCACGGAAACGACCAAGCATGAAGTCCACCACATCGGCGACCACATTTTGATTGGTAAGTTTATCACCGAAAAGTGCGGCTGATTTTTTCACTAAATCTTCTAAATCTAGTGGTAAATTTTTCTCTACGATAATACGTAATGCACCTAATGCCGCACGACGAAGTGCAAATGGGTCTGCGCTACCTTTTGGTGCTTGGCCGATGCCGAAGATACCCGTTAAAGTGTCAAATTTATCCGCTAAAGCGACCGCACTTGCAACGAGTGATTTTGGTAACTCATCACCCGCAAAACGTGGCATATATTGTTCGTTTAACGCCACTGCTACTTCTTCATCTTCACCATCATGACGAGCATAGTGCATGCCCATTACGCCTTGCGTATCAGTGAATTCGAATACCATGTTGGTCATTAAGTCACATTTTGACAGTAAACCTGCACGTTTTGCTTTCGCTTCATCTGCACCGATTTGTTTTGCAATTTCGCCTGCCAGTTGCTCAATGCGGTCAGTTTTGTCTTTCAATGTACCGAGTTGTTGTTGGAACAATACGGTTTCTAAACGTGGTAAACGATCAACCAGTTTTTGTTTTAAGTCGGTTTTGAAGAAGAATTCCGCATCGGTTAAACGTGGGCGAACCACTTTTTCGTTCCCTTCGATAATTGCCGTTGGATCTTCAGGGTTGATGTTCGAGACAAAAATAAAGTGCGGTAATAATTTGCCGTCTTTGTCATAAATCGGGAAATATTTTTGGTCACCTTTCATGGTGTAAACCAAGGCTTCCGCAGGCACCGCTAAGAAGCGTTCTTCAAATTTAGCCGCTAAAACGTTTGGATATTCTACCAACGAAGTCACTTCTTCAAGCAGACTTTCTTCAATATCAGCCACGCCGCCAAGTGCGGTTGCTTTTGCTTGAGATTTTGCCAAAATTTCTGCTTTACGCTCGTTGAAATCTGCTACTACAGAACCTTTTTCACGCAATAATTGCGAATATTGGTCTGCGTGTTGAATTTCAAATTCTTTCTCGCCTAAGAAACGGTGACCGCGAATAGTGCGAGCACTTGCCACACCTAAAATTTCGCCTTCAATTAACTCATCACCTAACAACATAGTCACGGTATGAACTGGACGAATAAACTGCACTGTTTTGTCAGCCCAACGCATTGGTTTTGGAATTGGCAATTTCGCCAACGCATTTGCCACAATATCGTTCAGCAAGTTTTTGGTCGGCTGACCTTCAATTTTTGCACGGTGAACTAACCATTCACCTTTATCAGTGGCAATGCTCTCTGCTTGCTCAACGGTAATTCCACAACCACGCGCCCAGCCTTCTGCCGCTTTAGTTGGTTTGCCTTCTGTATCAAAGGCAGCTGAAACTGCCGGCCCGCGTTTTTCAATTTCTTTGCTTGGTTGTTGTGTGGCTAAGTTCAACACTTTCACCGCCAAACGACGCGGCGCTGCAAACCATTCGATTTTATCGAATGATAAACCCGCTTGGTTTAATTCCGCCTCAACATTATCCGCAAAAGAGGTCGCTAATGTTTTGAGAGCTTTTGGTGGCAGCTCTTCTGTGCCGATTTCTACTAGGAAGTTTTGGGTTGTCATTTTAGATTCTCTTAATACTATGGGATTAACCAATCTCTATCAGGTCTAGCTAATTGTCTAGCATTATTATATGCCATATCAAGCGTTAAACAGGTAGCTGCTCTATAAGCATTACTAGTTTTAATATATTCAACAACTATTGCTAAATCAGCCCTTCCTGGCTTACTCAAACATAAAGGAAGAAGCAATTGAACTTTATTCTTATAGTAATGAGGAATTGCCGTTTTATAGTTCCTTCTAACTCTTTCTTTCGCATTATCTATAGCCCCATTCAGTAAAGTTTGCAAAGTAAAATCTGGCATACTATTGAATGGTTCTGGAAATCTATCCTTATTGTCTGCGATCATATGCTCAATATTAGGTATTAACTCTTTTCTACAATCAAAAACCAATAGGGATGGGTCATCAAAATAATGAGCCATATCGGGTAGAGTCTGAAACTTCTGCATTTCATATTCTCCTTTTCTTTTCCAAGCTTTAAAAAGCCAAGGAGCTCTAGGAGAATGATGGTTACTCTTTTCACACAAAATGAATATCGATTCTTGATTGTCGGTCACTAATCCTGTATTAAATGTCAACCATTGCCCACAAGATGAAATTTCAATCTTCTCTTCCTGTGATAATCTTTGATATGTATATTGTAAATAATTGAATAATACTGGTTTATTCTGGTTAGTCTTTGTATATTGATAATCCCAGTTTTCCTTTTCCGCCAAGGAAGATAGTTCATCTAATTTTTTATCCATCTCATGGAAATAAACTAGATCAAATAACTTTTCTGGATGTTCCATATATTCTTTCCTCTTAAATATATAAAAATATGTATATAATAAATCTATCTGGTATATAAATGGCCACAATGCACGTACACGAAAATGATACACTTTTATGTGTGTTAAGCTTTATTTCACACACCCTACAATTATTTTGGTAAATAACCGTTCTTTCCACCGCCAAATGCAATCGTTGCTCCAATACTTCTTTACTTGGCAACACCGTCATATATTCCGCGATATGAATATCAGAATTATCTACTTCCCGATAGCTTGCTGTTTCCAACACTCTCACTCAACACCTGTTGAAAACGCTCGTAATCACAAAAACCATTTTCATCTTTTTTACAGCCTTTGAGGGTTAATGCTGTTTGGTTTGGTGGCATCGCTAAACTTAGTGGCGTAATGTTAATCAACTGTTCAGTGGTTTGATACACATAATCCAACTTAAATTTGAGCTTACCACTTGGTTTATGTTTCCACACTTCAAATAGCAACTTACCGCCGATTGGGATATTTTCCAATGAATCATTCAACTCATAAGGCTCAACACCTAGTGCTGCAAGCAGAGCGACGATATTAGAATCGTGTCCAACCAATAAATTAATTTTGTTTTCGCTATTTAGCTGTTGCTGAATAAATGCCAATAACGGATATGACGCATTTTGTGCTAACGTTTCGTTGTTTTTAAATAAAGTGCGGTAATATTCGTTTTTAATTTCGTTAATCGCACGCCATTTTTCTTGGCTATCCACGCGGCCGTTTGCGATTTCTGAATCAGGCTTACCCACATAATGTGCGAGCAATAACGCACTGACAATTTTCTTTCCGGTGCTGATAGAACCCGTAATTTTTACCGACTTACCGTCTTTAATACTGTATTCACCGACTTTTCCACCTAAATCACATTCGCCTTTTTGTAAGCAGTTTGGTGAATTTTTATAATCGATAATTTCACTTAATAACGCATAATTCGGTGCTAATTTTTGCTGTAAAGCGGTTAAATCAACGTTATTTTTTGCAGATTCAATCAAGGCTTTACTTGGATTGTGCGCCTGTGTATTAAAAATCGGATCTTTTTCAGAACCAATTTTACCGTGATGTTGCAGTTGAACATTACAGCCCGCAAATGCACCAGAAACAATCGCTTGCCCTGTTGCAATGGTGCGTTGCACACCATTTGCATAAGCAAAAATGCCTTCGCCCGATGCACAACGTTCTGTTGTTAGTAACCCTTTATCTGCAAGCCATTGACCTAAATACTGTCCGAAATAGGTTTCTAGCACCGTCCCTTTTGCAGTGAGATAGCCAGATGGTACATTCCATTTTGCCCATTCATACGGGGAATATTTCGCCATTTCTTGCGGATCTTTTTCCACTGGTGAACGCAATCCGTGTCGGCTGAAAATCAATACTTTCTCTAATTCATAATCAGAACTTGAGGAAGTTTGACCATTTTCTGTTGCAAACGCACTACTTGCTAAAACTGAGCCAAGCAAAAGTGCGGTGAATTTTAGGGTTATTTTTTTCATATTCGATACCTAATCATTTAATGTTGAAATTGAGCTATAAAAATTCAAGGCATATTTGGTGCCGTAAGCTAACACCATAAATACTGCAACAATATTGACTACCGCAAAAAAGATTAGTTGTTTACTGTTGCTCTCCACCCAGAGCATTTTAAATAATGCGAGCGTACCAATATTTTCATCAAGTTCGCTCTCTCCGCTTAGTGTTCTTAAGGTTTTCAGCATCTCGCGTACAAAAGCGACAGTATTTATTACCATGACGCTGAGTGCAATAAATCCTGAAGCCAAACTTAAAAACAGCACTAGCACATTACTCCACGCCCAATGTGTCCAATTCAGCTCAGAATACATAAATAACGCCAGTGATAAAAACAACACAGCGGGTGTTAAATTTCGCAAAAACATTAAATAGTCATCACCAATTTTAAATAAAAATTGTAAAAAACTGACCTTCTTCATTACTTACTAATCTTCCAACTTTTCTTGGTTTTCATTAAACGCACTTTGCCATCTTTGGAGACATATCCGCCTTTTACCACATCTAAAATCGTATTTTCAGGCAAATCAGAAGCAAACACTTCAACCTGTTGTTTATCTTCCGAAAGAATGCCATAAACCGCTTGGGTTTTATTCGCAGGATCGTCTAGCTTAATATCCGCCATATCAAACACTTGTACACAGGCTTTTTTCAAATAAGAATAAGACTGTCCCGCACTTGGTAAGCAACCGTGAGCATCTGTTTCACCGCCCAGAGTTAGCATTTCAGCTTGTGGTTGCGCATTGCTACAAGCGGTCAAAATCATCGCTGAAGTTGCAAGAGCTAACGTTTTTTTTATCACTTTAGAAAATCTCTTTTAATTTGGATTCATCTAAAACAACATCGCCATTTAGTAATAACAACGCAGGAATACCTAAATAGCCATTTGCTTTCGAGTTATTAAATTCTGCATTACTATCGCGTAAACGAATGAATTGTTTGAGATTAGGTAATGAAGTCATTATTTCTGCTTCATCGTAATCCACGCCTAAGCGATCCAACTCCGCGACAAATGGTGCGGTATCTGGGCATGTTTCTGCATAAAAAAGAATTGGTTTTCTCATTTTGCTCTCCTGAAGTGCGGTCAAATTTCACCGCACTTTTGTGAATTTGTTTAAGCCTTATTTTTTACAACCAGGGAAACCTAAGGCTTCACGGCTAGCATAGTACGCTTCTGCCACGCCTTTAGTTAAGGCACGAATGCGTAAAATATAGCGTTGGCGTTCGGTCACTGAAATCGCTTTACGCGCATCTAATAAGTTAAAGCTGTGTGCTGCTTTCAAAATACGCTCATAAGCTGGCAATGGTAACGGTTTTTCTAAGGCTAATAACTCTTGTGCTTCTTTTTCGTATTGATCGAAGCAGTAGAATAAGAAATCTGTGTTTGCGTGTTCAAAGTTATAGGTTGATTGCTCAACTTCATTTTGATGGAAAACATCGCCATAAGTGGTTTTGCCTAATGGACCGTCAGACCAAACTAAGTCATACACAGAATCGACGCCTTGAATGTACATTGCCAAACGCTCTAAACCGTAAGTCACTTCGCCCGTTACAGGTTTACATTCTAAGCCACCCACTTGTTGGAAATAGGTAAACTGGGTCACTTCCATGCCGTTTAGCCATACTTCCCAGCCCAAGCCCCATGCACCTAAGGTTGGGTTTTCCCAGTTATCTTCTACGAAACGAATGTCGTTTTTGGTCGGGTCGAAACCAAGCATTTCAAGGGAACCTAAATAGAGTTCTTGAATGTTATCTGGAGAAGGTTTGATCACCACTTGGAACTGGTAGTAGTGTTGTAAACGGTTTGGGTTTTCGCCATATCGACCATCTGTCGGGCGGCGTGAAGGTTGCACATAAGCAAATGCCATCGGCTCTGGACCTAATGCGCGTAATGCGGTCATTGGGTGAGAGGTACCTGCGCCCACTTCCATATCAAAAGGTTGCACAATGGTGCAGCCTTGGTTTGCCCAATATTCTTGCAAGGCTAAAATCATACCCTGGAATGTTTTTACGTTAAATTTTGTGCTCATAATCGTTGATCTAATGTGATTAAAAATGCCCGCATTATACTTGAAAGCGCAAGGCGGATAAAGGTGAAAAAGTGCGGTCAAAAAACGAATTTTTTTACAAAATGAACAGAATTTTTAAAGTAAATGAAAATTCTCAACTAGGAAATGAATTTCTATTGTGCCAAAATAGCGCACTTTTTAAAAAGAGGAACCAACTTAATGAAAACTAACTTAATTACTACCGCACTTTTATTGAGTGCATCGGCTTTTGTACAAGCTGAAACCAAAACCGAGCTTGAACCGATCAATGTGTATTCAGCATCCGCAACCCCTATCAGCCTTCACCAAACAGCGTCGTCTGTTACCGTATTAACAGAAAAAGATTTTGCAGTACGTAATGCGACTTATGTAAGTGATGTATTAAAAACTGTGCCAAGCCTAGCTGTGAGCGCCTCTGGTGGTCGTGGCACATTGACCAACGTATTTTTACGTGGTGCGGATGCAAACCACACCGCAGTCATTATTGATGGTGTGAAAGTGAATCCTGTTTCTGGTTATGGCTTTGATTTCGGTGGCTTAGCATTAAGTAACATTGACCGCATCGAAGTATTACGTGGCGAACAATCTGCCCTTTGGGGAAGTGATGCCATGGGTGGTGTAATTTATATCACCACGAAGAAAGGCCTAGAAAAAGGCAAAATCTTCAATGTCGATTACGATTTTGGCACAGGCTCTAATCGTACGGTAGATGGTTCATTAACCCTTTCAGGTTCAAACAACGGTTTCTATTATGCTTTACACGGTGACAGCCACCATACCAAAGGCATTTCAGCACTCAGCAAAAACCGCTTTAACTACACTGCGCAAGATGGCACAGCAGTGAGTACTGGTGGTTCAACCGAACGCGACAAATTCCACCGTGATAATGCTTCTCTTCGTTTCGGCTATGACGATAACCAAAAAGGTTTTGATTTATTAACCTCTCACAGCAGCCAAACCGCTAACTTTGATAACAGCGCAACGGATGAAAAAGGCCACTACACCCGCACACGTGAAACCTTATTCAAATTAAGTGGTTTCTTGGGTAACGATGATGAATTGCTTAAACACAAAGTGGGTGTAAGTCATATCAAAACTGACAGTGATACCGTTGGATACACATCGGCTTACGATGCGAAAAAACTCAATGCAAACTATCAATTAGACGTCAATTTTGATCGTGAAGGCACTCTCACACAAGGTTTAAGCTTCTTAACTGACTATCAAAAAACAGATTTTAACTCGTCTTATTTCAACAATGCTGGCAATAAGAAGCTTGTTGAGAAAAGCTTAGCAACTGAATATCGTCTATTACACGATGCAGATCACAGCTTAAATATTAGCGGCCGTTACACTGACAGCTCTGAATACGAAAACTCATGGACTGGCCGTATCGCAGGAGCTTACCGTTTACACAATAACGTGAAAGCACACGCAAGTTTTGGTTCAGCTATTCAAAACCCAACGATCACTGAATATTACGGTTACAACGCACGCTATATCGGCAACCCGAATTTACAACCTGAGAAAAGTTTAGGTGGCGATGTTGGCTTCTTATTTGAAACCAATGATGATCGTCACAGCTTTGATGTAACTTATTTCGCTCGTAATGTGAAAAACGCAATTAGCAGCAAAGTGATCAACTTTACTACTTATGCAAGCCAAGCGATAAACCTTGAAGGTATTAGTAAAGTTAAAGGCATTGAAGTAGCTTATAACGGCAAAATTACCGACACATTAACTACTTATGCAAACTACACCTACACTCAAACCCGAGACAGTAAAGGTGCTGAATTAGCACGTCGTCCAAAACATTTGGCGAACGTGGGCGTAGCATACCAAATCACTGAAAAATTAGGTGCAGATGTAAATGTATCTTACACAGGCAAACGCATGGATACCTACTATTCTCCGACCTACACAACGCATAAAGTGAAATTGCCATCTTACACCTTGGCAAACTTAGGCGTGAACTATAAAGTGGCGGATAGTTTGACGATTTATGCAAACCTTAACAACGTATTCAATAAAAAATACGAAAATGTACTTGGCTACGGTCAAGACGGACGTAATGTTTACGTTGGATTGAAAGGATCGTTCTAATTATTACCCACCTATAAGGGCGTGCTTAGCACGCCTTTTTACATTCTTGATGGCGTAGCGTATCATTATCTATATGCAAAAAACTCGTTTGATTTTAACCGCACTTTTCTTGCCCTTGACTTCGCATGCGTCGGAGCAATTTGTCTCGCTCACGCTTTGTAGCGATCGTCTTTTGTCGGAAATTGCGCGTCCTGAGCAAATTGCCGCACAGTCGCCTTATTCTAAAAATCCATTGATGATGTTGGATAAACTCAATGTGGATAAGCCAACACTTGAGCCACAACTCACTGCATTATTGCCCTATCTCGATAAAACGTTTCTTATCAATGAAACCTTTTATCCACAACTTGTAGAAGATTTGAAAAAACTCGGGGCAAAAATTGAACCAATTAATGACACGCCACAAACGGCAGAAGAATTATTTGGGCTAATATTGCACTTAGGCAAACTTACGGGTAACGAAACGCATGCGAAATCTTTAATCGATAAACTTAAATTACAGGATTCTCGCCTCAATCTATCACTCACTGACACATTAATACTTTCAGATACCGGTATTGTAGAAACTTATACGCCACAGTATCCCACTTTACTTAACTTGCTAGGCTTAACCCCGCTAAAAATACCGCTTACGGCACAAAATTTTTCTCTCGAAAAAGTGTTACGAGGTGAACCCAACGTGTTGATTGAAATCAGCGACCAACAAAGTTATAACGAACAAGCGGAATTGCTTAAACATCCGCTTTTGCAAAATCTTTTTAAAAATCGACCGCACTTTCGTATTCCAATGAAACATACTTATTGCTTTGATCACGGCGTGTGGCAAGGGGCAGAGAAGATTTATCAACAGTTAAAATGACATTTGAATTACATAGGAAATTAATCATTGACCAAGACACTCAAATTAAATACCGCACTTTTCTTAGCGTTGCTGTTGATTAGCGGGTTTGCAATTTATCATCAGCTCGGCGATTTTGCTCATCTCAAAAATGCCGATGGTGTGCTCACGGATATGCGCTCTCTTGTATTGCTTGATATTCGCCTACCGCGCCTCGGATTAGCTATTTTAACTGGCGCAAGTCTTGCTTTAGCGGGCAATGCAATGCAGGGGATATTCCAAAATCCACTGGCAAGTCCTGGATTATTGGGAAGTAGTGCCGGTGCAACCACCACCAGTGTCTTTTTGCTTTACTATTTTTCCGTACCCTTAAGTCTGTTGCTTATTGGCGGTGTAGCTGGAGCGTTATCTAGTTTTTTATTGGTTTATTTGATCGCTAAAAATCATGGTACAACGGCGATGATTTTAAGTGGTTTAGCCGTCAATATGTTGCTCTCTGCTTCCGTTGCATTGCTACTTTCGAATGCAGAAAGCCCGTGGGCGTTAGCTGAACTCTACCGCTGGCTACAAGGCTCTCTTGTGTGGGCAAAACTTGACACGCTACTCATTTCATTTCCAATCGTATTATTGGGATTGTTCTGTTTATATCGTGAACGCCGCTATATTGACTTGCTCACTTTTGGTGAAGAAACCGCAAGCACAATGGGCGTGAATCCTAAACGTAGCTTTTTCGTCACAACCTTTGGCGTAGCATTATTAGTGGGTGCAACGATTCCGCAAACAGGCACTATCGGTTTTATTGGCTTAATCGCACCGCACTTTGCTCGCCTTCTGCTAAAAAAACGTCCTTCGCAACTTTACATTACCAGTGCATTACTTGGCGCATTATTGCTACTTATTGCGGATCTTTACGTGCAATATATTCCAATCTTCTCACATATTTATATTGGCACGCTTATCGCAATCATTGGCGCACCTTGCTTAATTTGGATTTTAATTACGGAGCAACGCAAGTTGGCAAGATAATGATTAGAATCGAAAACCTTTCTCAGCCTTATGGCTTAAACAATATCAGCTGCACGCTTCCTAAAGGAAAACTTATCGGCATTATGGGCGCAAATGGTGCGGGTAAATCAACTTTACTCAAAACGATCGCAGGAATTTTACCTATTGCAAAAGGTGAAATTTATTTTGGAAACAGCCCATTAAGCAAAATGAGTACAACTGCAAAAAGCCAGCAACTCGCTTATCTAGCGCAAGATACCAATATCCATTGGGATTTATCGGTTTATGATGTCATTGCTCTCGGCTTAAATTCACCATTATCCTCAGTAAAAGAGCGGTCAAAAATCACGGAGATTTCACAAAAATTTTCGATTGCACATTTGCTTAATAAATCCTTTCAGAAACTATCAGGCGGAGAAAAAGCACGAGTGCAACTCGCTCGTTGTTGTATCAAAAATGCGCCGCTATTGCTTGCCGATGAACCTATCGCACCACTCGATCCCTATTATCAAATAGATATGATGGAACAATTAAAATCGCTCACGCCACAGCATACTTGCGTTGTAGCGATCCATCATTTATCTCTTGCATATAAATACTGTGATGAAGTGATTTTGCTCGACAAGGGGAAAATCATTGCGACAGGCAAAACACAAGCGGTGCTAAATTCAGCGAATCTTGCACAAGCCTTTGATATAAGCGTGAAATTTGATGTAGAAAGAAAAGAAATTTATGGGATAGAGAAATTGGAAAACTAATTCCAATTTCTCATTTTGCTGAAAGTAAAAGTTATTTTCGAGAAAAATCAACCTCCCTTACAAATCAACCAAGGAACTTGCTTGCCTTGTTGATTCTTGTAGTAAATGGAACTTTGAGATCGCGCGATTAAATCCACATAACTTCCTTGAATCGGATCATACGAACGATAAACCACTTCAAATTTTGTACCGCGCGCATTCAGTGTCAGCGTATATGAATGATCAAAAGGCACCGCCTTGCCATTATCTAACTGAAAATAAAACCCGAAGTTATCTTTCATACGGCTTTCACGCGACAGAGGGAAATAAGTCGTCAAATGAGAAATCCCCCCAGTTTCTTTATTATTACAACGATAATGATATGGCTTGTAATTAACAGAATTATTTAACTCAGCTTGGCTAATATTATTCTTTAAAAATCGAGATTTAACCGTCTTCTTCGGCTGATGTGTTGTAGTACAAGCAAATAAACTCACAAGAGCTCCCACAAACAACGTCATCTTTAATTTATTCATAAATACAAAATTCCGAGAAATAAGAAAGCGCGTATGATAGCGGAAATTGGGGATAGTGCAAGGGATAGGAATGAGACTAAAAAATGCAATAAAAACTGGAAATGTAATTCCAAACACACATAAAAAAATAAAATATAGAAATTAACTTCCAATTTTTGTACACTTTTTACAAATATGAAATTAACTTCCAATGAGTAAAACTATGATCTCTCGTGAAAATTATTTACAGCAACTGATTCAATTTAAAGATACCGATTTTATCAAAGTGATCTCTGGTGTTCGTCGTTCCGGTAAATCAGTGCTACTCATGCAATACCGTGATTACCTTCAACAACAAGGCATTGCTTCCGAAAATATTCTTTATCTCAATTTTGAATCTTTTGAATATCAATGGGTGAAAGACGCTCAAGACTTCCAACAGCTTATTCAAGAAAAAATGCCGTCCTCTCAAGAGAAAATCTACTTGTTGATTGATGAAATTCAGTTTGTGGAAGGTTGGCAAAAAATTGTCAATGCGCTTCGCGTGAGTTTTAACACTGACATTGTGATTACGGGTTCCAATGCCAACTTGCTTTCCGGTGAGCTTGCGACGCTGTTAAGCGGTCGATATGTGGAAATCAAAATTTATCCGCTTTCTTTTAAAGAATTTTTACGTTCTAAAAATGTGGATAGCCAATCAAGATTGGTGGATAAACTCTATTCGGAATACGAAAAATACGGCGGTTTCCCCAGTGTCGCCATTGCTGATGAACCTTTAAAAGAAACGATTTTATCAGGTATTTTTGATTCCATCGTGCTGAATGACATTGCGCATCGAGCCGGCGTGAAAGACACGCATATTCTTAAAAGCGTGATTCTCTTTCTGGCGGATAATGTAGGGCAGTTGGTGAATCCGAGCAAAATTAGCAACACGCTCACGTCCGAACGTGTCCCCACCTCAAACCACACGATCAGCAAATATCTTGATCTGTTAGAAAATGCCTTTCTTTTTTATAAAGCAAAACAATACGATATTCGCGGAAAAGGTTATTTAAAAACCAATGCCAAATATTTTATTGTGGATAACGGGTTAAGACGACACGCTATCGGCAAAAAAGGCGCGAATTATGCCAATCGACTAGAAAATATCGTCTTTATTGAATTACTCAGACGTGGTTATACCGTAGATGTCGGTAAACTTGACAGCAAAGAAATTGATTTTATCTCCCGAAAAGCCGATGAGATTTTGTATGTGCAAGTCGCCTTTGAAATCCCTGAAAATACCCACGAAACAGATAATCTTTTGCATATTAAAGATAACTATAAGAAGATCTTAATTACGGGGAAATATTACGAAAAAACGGAGATTGAGGGAATTGAAGTGATGTATGTGGTGGATTGGTTGTTGCAGTAAATATAAAAACGCTGGAAATTTTAACCGCACTTTTGGTGACTAATGCTCACGTTGGTGCGCCTTTCTTAACGCGTGCCTTGGAAATTAAAGTGCGGTCAGTTTTTCAGGTGTTTTTTAGTGAAATTAGGCACACGCTAGGAAGCGTGCGCCAACAGAGATGAGCTGATAAAGATAGATAGCGCCAGCATCCTCGTTGGTGCTGTCTAATAAAAACATGTGAATTCTACGCATAACCGTTGGCAGAACTAATATTTAAAATCCGTTGGATTTTTTGACCGCACTTTTAGTTGAGAGGCACAAGCGAGGACGCTTGCACCATCATAGGGGAAGCAAATAAGGAAAGGTAGCACTGACATTTGTGTTTGAACTACCTTATATTAATAGTATCAAAATTCTAATTTGTATATAAACGACTAGAATTCGTTATTCTTGTTGCGTGTGAAATAGGATCTTCATAGATATTGGAACTTAAAAATTGGAGAAGATCTTTAAATTGTTTTTTATTATTTGGTAATTGAATTTTATCTCCTGATTGATTCAATGGTAAGGGATAACCAATGCTATGAGCAGCGACTTTTAATTCATCCACGCTGTAATTATTTAAAATATCAGCTTTATTTATTATAGCTATTTTTTTTCTAATCATTGTGTCATCAATTTCTTGTATATCGAAACCTTGTATTACTTCTAATTTTGAACAATTATTAACAAAATTATTTAGCTCTTCATCTGTAGCTTCTTTAAAATACGAATCCATATCAAAGATATGTCTTAATCTCTGAAAAGATCTGAACTTTAATTTTTTATTATGATCTAGAATAGCTAATATATCTGTTGGTATCGAAATTCCATTAGAAGTAGCTGCCACAAACTCATAACGATTATTTACCAATCTTTGAATAATAGATCGAGATAGCTCAATGATATTTCTTTTTTCAAAATACTGTATTAATACTCTGTTATTTGGAATGTCAGTAGCAATAATTCCCACGATATCATTTAATGACAAACTATCACTTCCTCCTTCTAATTGGAGTATAGGAATTCCAGTAGGATTTTCTAAAAGAGCATTGAGATCAATTCCACTATTAAAATCATCTATGATAAATAACTCATTCTGGCTTGGAGTATAGTCTGCAGAAAATGGGATCTCTGTATTAGCTAATTCAAATTTACTTACAGCTTCTGTAAGAATATTCTTTATCAGAGACTCCGCCGTCTGATCTAATTTAAATCTCATTACTCTAGAAGCAAACTGCTCGCCTTGCAATATTGCAAAAAATTTCATAATTCCTCCATAACTTGCATATAAGCATAATCTGTCAATTGAACCATATTCATATTTTCTTTTAGGTCATGAATAGGTCCTTTAGTTATTATAGTTAATCCTATCCCTTGTTCACTATCTGCTTCATAAAATTTATATTTTAATAGAGCAAGAACTGGATTAAACCCATATGTATCTGAAAACCATACTGCAAAAAACATTATTACATAAAAAAAAGAAGCAATATAAATATTTGAAAATAGATCTCCACCAGCGATTAAAGGGAATAAGTATCCTAATAAATAACTCGTCATTTCACTATTTTTTGACTTTATAGAGTTTATTCTTATTTCTATAGGATGACTCCATATTTCTTCTCTTTTAGCGTAAAAAAATACTATAGGAAACAAAGCTATACTAAGAATAAACAATACTATAGAAATTAAAAATAGAACTTCATTATTATTAAATTGCCAATTTAGAAAATGTTCTAATAGATTCCATGTTTCATGATCTCTTTTTACCCATACAAGAAACGCAATAGTTCCACATACTGGTGATACACTACTTGCAGTAAGGATGAAGCGTGAAAATTTATTAAGCATAACCCCTCCCCGTTTGTAATTATATACAGTATTATTATACCCCCAAAAAGAATTAAAAAAAAAGATTTTTTACTTCATCGCCACCCCCAACCACTTCATCATCTCTCTCTCATCCCAACCTTTACGTTTGGCATAATCTTGAGCTTGATCTTCATCGATGCGACCTAGAGTGAAATAGTTGCTTTCTGGGTGAGTGAAGTACCAACCGCAAACAGAAGCTGCCGGCCACATGGCGTAGCTTTCGGTGAGTTTCATGCCGATGCGTTGTTCTACTTCTAATAAATCCCAAATCAAGGCTTTTTCCGTGTGTTCCGGGCAGCTTGGGTAACCCGGCGCAGGGCGGATGCCGACGTAGTTTTCGTTGATTAAACCCTGGTTGTCGAATTCTTCTTGCGTGTAGCCCCAAATGCGGGTGCGGAGTTCAAAGTGCAGGTATTCTGCCATGGCTTCGGCGAGGCGGTCGCCTACGGCTTGTAGCAAGATGGCATTGTAGTCATCGCCTGCGGCTTTGTAGCCTTCCACTAAATCCATTTCTTCAATACCAGCGCACACGGCGAACATGCCGAACCAGTCTTTTTTACCGCTTTCGCGATCGGCGACAAAGTCGCTTAAGCAGAAGTTAAATGGGCTTTTGCTGTTTTTGCCACGTTCCGTTTGTTGGCGTAAGCCATAAGCTGTGCGAATGGGCTGTGTGCGTTCTTCATCAGAGAAAAGCACCACATCATCACCCACGCGTTCGGCAGGGAAAATGCCTAAAATACCGCTTGGGTTGAGTTTATGGTTTTGCTCTAATTCATCCAATACCACTTGTGCATCGTTCCACACTTTGCGTGCTTCTTCTCCGCCTTCCGGATAATCAAAGGCATCAGGGTAGCCGCCCATCAAGCCCCAAATACGGAAGAATGGCGACCAGTCGATAAATTTGCGCAGCTCGGCAATCGGCACGTTTTTGAATTCCACAATGCCCGTTTGTTTTGGCGTTGGTGGAACATAATCCGCCCATTCACCGCTAAAGCCATCAAAACGATTGGCGCGCGCTTCTTCAATGCTCAGTTGTTTACGTAGTGGTTTGCGATTGGCGAAGGATTGCTGGATTTTCTCGTAATCCTTTTTGAACTGTTCCCACAATGCCGCACGCCCTTCAGGGTTCATCAACGTGGCACAAACCGTTACTGCTCTTGATGCATTAGAGGTATAGAACACACCATGTTGCTTGTATTTTGGATAAAGTTTAATCGCAGTATGCTCTTTCGATGTAGTTGCCCCGCCAATCAACACTGGTAAGTTCAAACCTAGGCGCGTCATTTCGCCGAGGAAGTATTCCATTTCGTCTAGGGATGGCGTAATCAAACCGCTCAAGCCGATAATGTCGGCTTTTTCATCAATAGCGGTTTGGATGATTTTGTCCGCTGGCACCATAACGCCTAAATCAATCACTTCAAAGTTATTGCATTGCAACACCACGCTTACGATGTTTTTGCCGATATCATGCACGTCGCCTTTCACGGTGGCGATCACCACTTTTCCATTACTTGAGCCTTTTTGTTTGGTGGCGTTGATAAACGGCTCCAAGTACGCCACGGATTGTTTCATCACGCGCGCGGATTTCACCACTTGAGGCAGGAACATTTTACCATCGCCAAACAAATCACCTACCACGTCCATACCTGCCATGAGCGGACCTTCGATGACCTCTAACGGCGTTGGCAATTTTTGGCGCGCTTCTTCGGTGTCTTCGATGATGTGCGTGGTAATGCCTTTCACGAGGGCATGTTTTAAACGTTCTTCCACCGGCCAAGTGCGCCATTCGGCCACAGAATCCACCGCACTTTCATCGTTGCCTTGGTTGCGATATTTTTCTGCAATATCCAGTAAACGTTCTGTGCCATCCGGTGTGCGGTTCAAGACGGCGTCTTCAATCACATTACGTAATTCAGGATCAAGATCATCGTAAATCGCTAGCTGTCCTGCGTTCACGATCCCCATATCCATGCCTTGTTTGATGGCATAATATAGGAACACTGCGTGAATCGCCTCACGCATGACATTATTTCCACGGAAAGAGAAAGAGACATTTGACACACCGCCCGAAATTTTCGCATGCGGTAAAGATCGTTTAATACGACCTGTGGCGTTAATGAAATCCACGCCGTAGTTATTGTGTTCTTCAATCCCAGTGCCGATGGCGAAAATATTCGGGTCGAAAATAATGTCTTCTGGCGGGAAGCCTACTTGGTTGACTAAGATGTTATAAGCACGGGTACAGATTTCGACTTTTCGCTCTTCGGTGTCCGCTTGTCCCACTTCGTCAAACGCCATTACCACAACGGCTGCACCGTATTTACGCACCAATTTAGCCTGATGAATAAATTTTTCCTCGCCCTCTTTTAAGGAAATAGAATTCACAATCGGTTTGCCTTGCACCGACTGCAAACCTGCCTCAATCACTTCCCATTTGGAGGAGTCGATCATCACCGGCACTTTAGCTGCATCGGGTTCCGTCGCCATAATGTTGAGGAAACGGGTCATGCATTTTTTGCCGTCGAGCAAGGCTTCGTCCATGTTCACGTCGATGACTTGCGCGCCGTTTTCTACTTGGTCGATGGCAATTTCAATAGCTTCTGCAAATTTGTCTTCTTTAATTAAACGTTTAAATTTTGCTGAACCAGTTACATTATTACGTTCACCCACGTTCACGAACAGGCTTTCATCGTCAATATTGAGTGGTTCTAAACCCGATAAACGCATCGCGGTTTTGATTTGTGGTAATTTGCGTGGTGGAATGTTTTCTACCGCCTCAGCAAAGGCTTTAATGTGTTCCGGTGTGGTGCCGCAACAACCGCCGATAATGTTCACAAAACCACTTTCTGCCCACTCTTTTAAGTGAGCCGCCATCTCTTCTGCCCCTAAATCATAACCACCAAAAGCATTTGGCAAGCCCGCGTTCGGATGCACAGAAACATAGGTTTCACTGATTTTTGAAAGCTGCTCTACATATTGGCGTAATTCTTTTGGACCTAACGCACAGTTCAAACCAAAAGTGAGCGGTTTTGCGTGACGAAGCGAGTTGTAGAACGCTTCAGTGGTTTGCCCTGAAAGCGTACGACCAGAAGCATCGGTAATGGTGCCGGAAACCATGATTGGCAATTCTACGCCTAATTCTTCGAATACACTTTCAATGGCGAAAACTGCAGCTTTAGCGTTAAGCGTGTCGAAAATGGTTTCGATCATAATTAAATCCGCACCACCTTCAATTAAGCCTTTTGTTGCTTGGGCATAAGCATCCACCAACTCCATAAAAGTCACATTGCGGAAACCGGGATCATTTACATCGGGTGAAATGGAGGCTGTACGGTTTGTTGGCCCTAACACGCCTGCGACAAAGCGAGGTTTTTCTGGCGTGCTATATTTATCTGCTGCCAAACGAGCTAATTTTGCGCCAACAAAATTGAGTTCATAAGCAATAGATTGCAAGTCGTAATCCGCTTGAGCAATCGTAGTTGAACTAAAAGTATTGGTTTCAATAATATCGGCACCCGCTGCCAAATATTTCTCATGAATAGCGGAAATTAGCAGTGGCTGAGTCAATGTCAGTAAATCATTATTACCGCGTAAATCGACCGCACTTTCCTTAAACTTCTCGCCTCTAAAATCGGCTTCCGTCAGTTTATATTTTTGGATCATCGTCCCCATCGCACCGTCTAAAATGAGAATACGATTTTCTAGAGCTTGTTTAAGTTGAGCGGTTTTATTCACCATAATTATTTTGTTCCGTAAATCTTAAATAAATAACTACGAAATAATAGGTGTAAGGGCTAGGGGTGTCAAATGTTAGAAGGAAAGTGCGGTTGGAAAATAAAATATTTTTATATAAGAAAAATAAAAAGTTTATGCAAAACGGTTGAATTATTGCTCAAAAATCCGTTAGCATAGTGGCGTATTAGTTTATCTAATATGTTAAGTTTAACTATTATTAACTAGAGGATCTCTTCATGAAGAAACTTATCGCCGTTGCGGTGCTTTCTGCATGTGGCTCGTTAGCTCATGCAAACATCAATATTCCAAACTACAATACAGACGCCCATCTTTACGAATTCACGCAAACCTACGATTTAGTTGTGCCAAAAGGCTCACAAGGACAAACCAATTTATGGGTTCCATTGCCATTTAATGGGGAATACCAACAAGTGAAATCAATTCACTTTGAAGGTAATTACATGAATGCCTATGTAACAGAAAACAATAAATACGGAGCGAAAACCTTATTTGCTACTTGGGATAAAGATGCACAAAAACGTGATTTAAAAGTCACTATGGTCATTGAAACAAAAGACCGTGAACCGATGGTGAAAGGTGCTTTAGAGAATTATACTCCGCCAAAAGATATTCAGTATTCCGTGGATGTACAAGAATACTTAAAAGCGACTCAACACATTAAAACTGATGGCATAGTGAAAGAATTTGCTGACAAAATCGTAGGTAAAGAAATTAATCCATTGAAAAAAGCAGAACTTATTCACCATTGGATCGTAAAAAATATGGAACGTGATAATTCTGTATTAGGTTGTGGTGACGGCGATGTAGAAAAAATTCTTACCACTGGCGTATTAAAAGGTAAATGTACCGATATTAATTCTGTATTTGTGGCGCTTGCTCGTGCGGCAGGCATCCCAGCTCGTGAAATTTTTGGTATTCGCTTAGGTGCGGCAGAGAAAATGGGCAAATATTCCAAAGGTGCTTTCGGTAGCGCAAATGAACAAGGCATCGCAAACGTAAGTGGTGGCCAACACTGCCGAGCTGAATTCTACCTTGCTGGGTTTGGATGGGTACCTATTGATTCCGCTGACGTTGCCAAAATGCGTTTAGCAGAGAAAAAATCTGTTGAAGATAAAGATACACAAGCCGTAGCAAAATATTTGTTTGGTAACTGGGAAGCAAACTGGGTGGGATTTAATCATGCCCGTGACTTCGATTTATATCCACAACCAGAACTGGCTCCAATCAATAACTTCGGCTATCCGTATGCTGAAGTGGGTGGCGATCCGTTAAATTCCTTTGATCCAAAAGAATTTAAATATGACTACGTCTCTAAAAAACTCTAATAAATCCTTTTGGGTTGCCATAGCCACCGCACTTAGTGCCGCGGTGGCTTCAACTTTGTGCTGCATCGCACCATTAATTTATTTAGTGTTCGGCGTATCGTCTACTTGGTTGATTGGCTTAGGCGAATATGATTATTTGCGTATTCCTATGCTTATTATTTCATTATGTGCCTTTACCTATGGATTTTGGCTGTTGATGTTTTCCAAAAAAATCATTTGTAGCAAATATATTTCCCGTAAAAAACTCATCGTTTTATATTGGATTGTATTTATCGTGATGATTTTTTTCTTAACCTATCCAACAATTTTGCCTTGGATTTTAGAATTAGCTAATTAGGAATAAAAATGAAGAAATTATGTACCGTACTTTTGCTTTCGCTGTTTGCAATTTCTTTCGCTCATGCGAATGAAACTAAAC
This sequence comes from Haemophilus haemolyticus, assembly GCF_003351405.1. Classification (GTDB taxonomy): domain Bacteria; phylum Pseudomonadota; class Gammaproteobacteria; order Enterobacterales; family Pasteurellaceae; genus Haemophilus; species Haemophilus haemolyticus_N. The sequence continues at coordinate 871,277 of NZ_CP031240.1, read as the reverse complement.
AAATTGTGCTAAAAGTAAAAGAAATGAATTGCCAGCTTTGCGCTTACTTAGTGAATAAAGAGTTACGAAATATTGATGGCGTGATTTCAACGAAAGCATCTATTAAAGATGGTTTAGTTACGGTTGTGGAAGATCCAAAAGTCACAAACCAGCAACTATTCGATGCGATTCATAAATTGGAATATACGGCGGAAGTAGTTAAGTAAAACGTTTAAAAAATGAAAGTGCGGTCAATTTTGAGAGGTATTAAAACTCTTTAGAAATTAACCGCACTTTTGTTTATTGCAATTGCTCTTAGAAGTCTTCGAAATATTGTTGAATTATTTTTGGATCTTTAGTTTGAGTTAAAGCTAATTGCAACAGCACACGGGCTTTTTGTGGATTTAAAGTACCTGATGCTACAAAGCCATATTTACTATCATCAACTTCAGCATCACGAGTTGTATAGCCAGTTGGTACACGAGAAGAACGAACTACAACGACGCCATCTTTCGCGGCTTTTTCTAAGCGCTCTAAGTGTGCAGCATTAACATTTCCATTGCCAACTCCAGCAGAGACTATCCTTTGATAGCTTGCATTGAGTAATGCGTTTAGTGGTTCAACTGGTGTATTTGAATAAGCATAAATAATCCCCACTTTTGGTAGGCTATCTAATTTTTCTACGTTAAACGGAGTGTTGATGGTATGTTTGCTTTCTGGGGAACGTTCATAGTCCACTTTGCTGTTATGAATATAGCCTAGAGAACCATAATTTGGTGAATGGAAAGTTTGCACTGCGGTCGTACTGGTTTTTGTGACATCGCGAGCACCTAGTACTTCATTATTCATTGCGACTAAAACACCACGACCACTCGATTTTTTGTCTGCTGCGACAACAGCTGCATTGTAAAGATTTAATGGACCATCAGCACTTTTTTCTGTTGCAGGACGCATTGCCCCTACGAGAACAACCGGTTTTTCACATTTTACGGTTAAATCTAAGAAATAAGCTGTCTCTTCCATGGTATCTGTACCATGGGTAATGACAAATCCATCAGTACTTTTACATTGAGCATTGATGGCTTTTGCAAGTTTTAGCCAGACTTCGTCATTCATGTCTTGTGAACCTATTTTTACAATTTGCTCACCTTTAATGTTGGCAATATTTTTCATTTCTGGTACAGCTTCAATTAAAGTATCAATACTTAATTGTCCAGCTTTATACGCAGAATTTACCGAACTTTGCCCGCTTCCTGCAATAGTACCACCCGTTGCCAAGATTGTAATATTTGGTAAGTCAGCAGCATTTGCTATTGAAACACCTAGACCAAATAAAGTATGTAAGGCTAATTTAGTTAATTTCATAGATTTCTCCTAATGAATAAAAATTCCTTTCCAATAATCTAACTAAATTGAGTTATTCATGAATAATGAAAAAGTAAATTTATGATCCTGATCACATAATTTTTTGTTGATTGTATAACCTTTATGCAAGTACGGAATTTAAGCATAATTTTTTTGAAAGATAACTCAAGTGCGGTTATACTTGAGCCCTATTTTGACGTACTTAATCAGTAGAGAAAACAATGCAAGAATTTATCCCAATGGCAACAGAGTTTGCTCAAAAACATACTCTTTTAGCGGTTTCTTGGTTTGCGATTTTCGTGATGGTAATTTATACCTTCTATAAAGGCGCAACGAGTAAATTTAAAGTAATTACTCACAATGAGGTAATTCGTTTAATAAATGCGGATGAAGCTATTGTGGTGGATTTACGTAGCCTTGAAGAATTTCAACGTGGTCATATCATTGATAGCATTAATTTACTTCCAAGCGAAATTAAAAATCAAAACATCGGTAAAATTGAACAACACAAAGAGAAAGCAATTGTGTTGGTAGATATTAACGGTGTTTCCGCACCAGCTTCAGCTACGCTTTTAGCGAAACAAGGTTTTAACCGTGTGTTTGTATTAAAAGAAGGCATTTCTGCATGGGCAGCGGCAAATTTACCTTTAGTTAAAAAACATAAATAAGGAATAGAAAATGTCAGAACAAAAACAAGACGTTGCAGCAACAGAACAACAACAACCCGTTCTCCAAATTCAACGCATTTATGTGAAAGATGTGTCTTTTGAAGCACCAAATCTTCCACATATTTTCCAACAAGAATGGAAACCAAAACTTGGTTTTGATTTAAGCACCGAAACAACCCAAGTTGGTGATGACTTATATGAAGTAGTATTAAACATTTCTGTTGAAACTACACTTGAAGATAGTGGTGATGTCGCATTTATTTGTGAAGTAAAACAAGCGGGTGTGTTCACGATTAGCGGTTTAGAAGATGTTCAAATGGCGCATTGTTTAACTTCTCAATGCCCGAATATGCTTTTTCCTTATGCGCGTGAATTAGTGTCTAACTTAGTCAATCGCGGCACGTTCCCTGCGTTGAATTTATCTCCAGTAAACTTTGATGCATTGTTTGTTGAATATATGAATCGTCAACAAGCAGAAAATGCAGAAGAAAAATCTGAAGAAGGTCAAACTAAACACTAATTAATTGGTAAAACAAAAGGCAAGCTAGGAATCCTAACTTGCCTTTTTTGTTGTTAAAGTGCGGTCAATTAATAGCTTGAATTGATTAACACTTCTTCACCATAGCCACCTAAAGTTGGCATTGGTTGATAAGTTGAGTTTGCAGCACGCATTAAACGAATACCGCGAATACCCGCTTCTTTAGCTGCTAATACATCATCATCGCTGTCGCCATAGTGAATGGTCACTTTGTGCGCAATAATGCCTGGGGTTTTGTTGTATTTAGTTGTGCGCTCACGTCCGCCCATAAATTCAACAGGGTGCATATTTTTAATATCAAATGCTTTTTGTAATATAGGCGTTACACCATCCACGTTCCCTGCTGTACGACCTGTAATAAAATAAATTTGGTCCCCGCGCTCTTGGTGCATTTTAATCAAATCAGCTGCGATTTGTTTTGGAATGGAATATTTATCGCAACCTGCGTTAACTTCATTCCAGAAATCTTGGTTTTTCAAATAGTCTTGTTTACCTGGAGAATATTTTTGTTGACCATAATAGAAACAAGAGCTAGTGAAAAGTACGGTATCATCAATATCAAAGCTGACATTAATTGGGCCTTTACCTTCTAATTCTTTTTTAATTTGATCTACTGAGATCCAGTGAATTGGTTGTTCTTGCAACATTTCACGTGCATTTGTACCTGATTGGGTATAAGGCTCAGTTTTTCCTGCCATAGCTGGAATTGCTGCTGCGGTTAATAAAGCTACAACAGATAGCTTGATCATCTTTTTCATAAAAAAACTCCTAGTTGGATGGTCATTGATTGCTATGTATCATACACATTTTATGTTTTATATCAATTTAAAGCAAACGTTTGCTATCTTGAATTATGATCAGGCTCACATTTTTTGATTATTTTTGGCGAATAAATCGGCAAAAGAGTATTTTCCCTTGAATTTTGTTAATTTACCGCCATATAACGAACAACTTTCACTTTATAAAGGACAGAACAATGACAACGATTGTAAGCGTACGTCGTAATGGGCAAGTCGTCGTAGGCGGTGATGGACAAGTTTCTTTGGGAAATACCGTAATGAAAGGCAATGCACGTAAAGTGCGTCGTTTATATAATGGCAAAGTGATTGCTGGTTTTGCGGGTGGTACTGCAGATGCATTTACGCTTTTTGAATTATTTGAACGTAAACTTGAAATGCACCAAGGGCACTTGCTAAAAAGTGCGGTGGAATTAGCAAAAGATTGGCGTACAGATCGTGCACTCCGTAAGTTAGAAGCGATGTTAATTGTGGCAGATGAAAAAGAAAGTTTAATCATCACGGGTATTGGCGACGTGGTTCAACCAGAAGAAGATCAAATTTTAGCAATCGGATCGGGTGGTAACTATGCGTTGTCTGCAGCACGTGCGTTGGTGGAAAACACCGAACTTTCTGCTCGTGAAATTGTTGAAAAATCTTTAAAAATTGCTGGTGATATTTGCGTGTTCACAAATACCAATTTTACTATTGAAGAATTACCGAATTAAGGAAAAAGCCATGTCTGAAATGACTCCTCGCGAAATAGTTTCTGAATTAGATCAACATATTATTGGTCAAGCCGATGCAAAACGTGCTGTGTCGATTGCGTTGCGTAACCGTTGGCGTCGTATGCAGCTTCAAGAACCTCTGCGTCATGAAGTAACCCCAAAAAATATTTTAATGATTGGCCCAACTGGTGTGGGTAAAACTGAAATTGCGCGCCGTTTGGCAAAATTAGCTAACGCGCCATTTATCAAAGTAGAAGCAACGAAATTTACCGAAGTGGGTTATGTGGGGAAAGAGGTAGATTCCATTATTCGTGATTTAACGGATAGTGCGATGAAGCTTGTTCGCCAGCAGGAAATTGCGAAGAACAGAGCAAGAGCTGAAGATGCAGCTGAAGAGCGTATCTTGGATGCTTTACTTCCCCCAGCTAAAAATCAATGGGGAGAAGTTGAAAGCCATGATAATCACAGTAGTACTCGCCAAACGTTCCGTAAAAAATTACGTGAAGGTCAATTAGATGATAAAGAAATCGAAATTGATGTGTCTGCAGGCGTGTCTATGGGCGTTGAAATTATGGCTCCTCCAGGCATGGAAGAAATGACAAATCAACTGCAATCATTGTTCCAAAATTTAGGTTCAGATAAAACGAAAAAACGCAAAATGAAAATTAAAGATGCGTTGAAAGCGTTGATTGATGATGAAGCAGCGAAATTAATTAACCCTGAAGAACTTAAACAAAAAGCGATTGATGCAGTAGAACAAAATGGTATCGTTTTCATCGATGAAATCGACAAAATTTGTAAGAAAGGTGAATACAGCGGTGCAGATGTATCGCGTGAAGGCGTGCAACGTGATTTACTTCCGTTAGTGGAAGGTTCGACCGTTAGCACCAAACACGGAATGGTTAAAACCGATCATATCTTATTTATTGCGTCTGGTGCATTCCAAGTTGCTCGTCCTTCAGATTTAATTCCAGAGTTGCAGGGTCGTTTGCCGATTCGTGTTGAACTAACCGCATTAAGTGCGGCTGATTTTGAGCGTATTTTAACGGAGCCACATGCCTCTTTAACCGAGCAATACAAAGCATTAATGGCAACAGAAGGGGTGAATATAGAATTCACAACCGACGCAGTGAAGAAAATTGCTGAGGCGGCATTCCGTGTGAATGAAAAAACGGAAAATATTGGTGCGCGCCGTTTGCATACGGTAATGGAACGTTTAATGGATAAAATTTCTTTCAGTGCAAGCGATATGAATGGTCAAACGGTCAATATTGATGCGGCTTATGTAGTGGATGCACTTGGCGAAGTGGTTGAAAATGAAGATTTAAGTCGTTTTATTCTTTAAGGATAAAAATGATCTGCCCCCCTAAAGTTGGACTCAACAACCAACAATTGAGGTGCAGATTTTATTATGGGTAAACACTACATAATCGAATTTAAATTACAGGTTCTCCAACCTATTCTGAATTGAAAAATAAGTATCAGAGAAACGGCCCGTTTTTATAACATTCCCTCAGACGCATTAGTTGGAACCTGGTTAAAACGCGTTGAAAAAAATGGCATAAATGGACTAATTCTTCGTAATTTTACATTCAGATCTAGGCTGACAATATCAAATGGTGGCTTATCGTCGAATCTTGGCTGAACATTGCATCATTCAAAGTATGTCGAGAAAAGGAAATAGCTTGGACAATTCCGCCATGGAAAGTTTCTTTGGGCGATTAAAAACGGAATGCTTTTACAAGCGGGAATTTAAAACAAAAGAAGAGATAGTTGAAGCGGTAAGGGATTATTTGGACTATTATAACCGCCATCGAATCCAACTGAAATTAAAAGGACTGAGTCCGATACAATACCGAAAACAGTCCTTTAAATAACACTCTAACTTTTTGAGGTCAGATCACTTTTTTTATTGAAGCGTGAAACTAATCGGCACATTTAACCCTGAAGGGAATCCTGAAGGTCTTGCACCGACAGGTCTTGCGCTGTTAACTGCTTCTAATGCTGCATTATCTAGGCTTTCATCACCTGATGATTGAGTGACGCGAGCACCACTTAGTGAGCCATCAGGGCCTATATTGAAGGATACGCTGACTTTACCTTGCTTACGCATCATTTTTGCGCGAGTAGGGTAACGTTTATGACGTTCAATTTCACGACGAATTGCGGAGCGATAGGCAGCCATTTCGCTCGTGTCTGTTCCACTACCTGCTACTTGTGCATTGCTATTGGTGGTGCCAGTTGTGGTCGCTTTAGCATTCACGTTCGCACTTGAATCAATGTTTTTATCACCTTTTGGTAGATCTTTATTGATTGGTTTTTCCTGTGGTTTAACGTCTTTTTTCGGTTTATCCTTTGGCTTTTCTTTAGGTTTTTCTTTTGGTTTTGGCTTTTCTTTTTCCGGTTCTTTGATTTTTTGTGGCTCAGGTTTCACTGTTGGATCTTCCACAACCTCTTGTTTTTCTGGTTCTGGCTCTTTTTGTACATTTTCTGGCTCAGGAGCTGGTTCTTCCATCACCATGCCTTGCACCATTTCCATAGAAATACTTGTGGATATGTCGCCTGGAGCGCTATTGGCGCTATCACTTGGCTTATTCCAACTCCATAAGATGAACCCTACAACAATGCCGTGCACAATCAAAGAAATAAGCAAACCTAATAGCGAACGTTTTGTTTGCTGCATAATTATTCCTTAAGGCGTAGTTGGCACAGATTGAGCGGGTGCAGATTCTTGAGGATTTTTACCCGCACTTTTACCCTTATCTTTCATAGAAACAATAGCTACATTTTTGATCTCATTTTTAGAGAGCATATCTGTAATGGTAACAAAGTCTTGGAAAGAGGCTTCAGCATCAATTTTTAATGTGACTTTCTGATCTTTATTCCATTGGGCAATTTCTGCTTCTAGGGCTTCTTGCGTAATAGGTCTATCATTGAAATAGAGTTGTTTATCCGCTGTTACAGTTAATAATTTAGCAAGCTCATCAGCTTTAAATGCAACGGCTGTACTGGCTTTAGGTACGTTAACTTGAATTTTACCTTGAGAGATAAAAGACGCAGTGATAAGTACTACAGCAAGCAACACCAACATAATATCAATGAAAGGGATAATGTTGATTTCATCGAATTTTTTCACGGACTATTCCTTATCTTTTTGTTCGTTTAACACTTTCCATTTCAAACGATTAACTTCAACTTTACGACCTAAACCGTTATAAAACACCATAGATGGAATAGCCACAAGAATACCTAATGCTGTCGCTTTTAATGCTAAAGATAAGTGCATCATAATGACGCCAGTGTCAATTTCACCACCGCCATGACCGATTTGATAAAACGTTAATAAAATCCCGATAACTGTACCAAGCAAACCAACATATGGTGCATTTGCGCCAATGGTGGAGATTACGGTCATATTGCGATTTAAATCGATATCTAATGCGTGAATGGTGGAATAGTGTGCGACGTTTACCTTTCTTAAGAAAAGATAACGCTCAATTACCATGGCTAGCATAATAATGCTCATCAGTAATAATAAACCGATGATAAAGTAGTCACTATACTGTTGTAAAAAATCAAAAAGCTGCATCATTTTTTTCTGTCCTTATTATTTGAGAAATATCTTGGGAATATAATTGAGAATGAATTTCAATTAAGGATAAATTCTAGCAAAGGCGGAATAACGCGTAAATATCGAACTGAAAAAATAATTAATTTTTACCGCACTTTATATAGAAAAGTGCGGTAATTTTTGAAGGGTTATAGGGATCGAAGATAATCAACGATAACTTGATGGTGTTCTGTTGTTTTGAATTTATCAAATACGTGAATAATTTTTCCGTTTTCATCAATTAAAAAACTAATTCGGTGAATACCATCATAAGTTTTACCCATGAATTTTTTCTCATCCCATACGCCAAATTGTTCTGCAACTTTGTGATCAGGATCGGAAAGTAGTGTGAAATTAAGGGCTTTTTTCTCAATAAATTGAGCTAATTTTTTCGGTGTATCGGGGCTAATGCCAAGTACAACTAATCCTAATTCATCTAATTCTGATTTACTATCACGCAATCCGCATGCTTGTGTTGTGCAGCCAGGCGTGAGTGCTTTTGGGTAAAAATAGACTAACACTTTTTTACCGAGAAAATCATTTAAAGAAACGGGTTGTTCTTGCTGATTTAATAACGTAAAAATGGGTGCTTGGCTACCAACGGATAATGGATTCATAAAAAGCTCCTTTGATGAAAAAATATTTGCAAATTCAAGTCATTTTAGCGACTATAACGAGCTATACCAAATAATAAAATTAAAAAACCAACGGAGGTTCTATGTCAGCACAAAATCCTTTATTTTCAGGCAGTATTGTCGCACTTGTTACACCTATGAATAATTACGGCGAAGTAGATTTCGCTTGTTTAGAAAAATTGGTGGAATATCACATTGAGGCAGGCTCTAGTGCGCTTGTTTCTGTGGGAACAACAGGTGAATCAGCGACATTAAGTATTGAAGAAAATGTAAAGGTTATTGAGAAGACGGTTGAATTTGCCAAAGGTCGTATTCCTGTGATTGCTGGCGCAGGCGCAAATGCGACGAGCGAAGCAATTACAATGACAAAATTATTACGCGATAGTGGCGTTGCGGGTTGTCTATCCGTTGTACCTTACTACAATAAACCAACCCAAGAAGGAATCTTCCAGCATTTTAAAGCCATTGCTGAATGTACAGATTTACCGCAAATTCTTTATAACGTACCAGGTCGTACCGGTAGCGATATGAAGCCAGAAACTGTTGCTCGTTTAGCGAAAATCAGCAACATTGTTGGTATTAAAGAAGCGACTGGAGATATCAGTCGTGTCACCAAAATTAAAGAGCTCGCAGGCAAGGATTTTATCGTATTAAGTGGTGACGATGCAACGAGTTTGGATGCGATGAAACTCGGTGCAGAAGGCGTGATTTCTGTAACGAATAACTTAGCACCGAAAGATATGGCGGATATGTGTCGCTATGCGCTTGCGGGAGATTTTGCTAAAGCAGAAGCAATTAATGCTCGCTTAATGCGTTTACATCATGATCTCTTTATCGAATCGAACCCAATTCCTGTGAAATGGGCGGCTTATCGTTTAGGTTTAATTAAGTCAGCACATTTACGTTTGCCATTGACGGTGTTAAGCGAAGAAGTTCAACCAAAAGTAGAAGAAGCACTGAAAATAGCAGGATTATTATAAAAATCAGGGGTAAGTCATTATCCCTAAACTTTTTGCATTATAGACTGTCGAAGTGCGGTCAAAATTCATAAAGTTTTCAATTTAGTTAAGGTTCAAATATGAAAAAAATAATGTTGAGTTTAGCAGCGGTTATCGTATTGGCTGGTTGTTCGTCTGATCCTGAAGCATTAAAGACTGCTAATGATTCTTTCCAAAAATCAGAGGCTTCTATCCCTGGATTCTCACCATTGGCGAGCGGTGGTGTAATGCTACCAAAAACAGATGATACTTATGCGTTGCCTAATATTGCTGTGAAAAAGGGAGAAAATATTGATATTCGTCCTCCATCAATACCATTAGCGATTATTGAAAATTCATTAACACAATTCGATGGTGAACAGGCATTGATCGTGTATCCAGAACAGCAAGCGAGTGTGTATAACCTACAACAAGTTGAACGATTATTAAAAGAAGACGGTATTTCATCAACGACGAATGGTGCGATTTTAACAACTGACTGGGCGCCAACAGGACGAATTGGTGATAAATCGAGCACTGAGATTAAATATCAAGTAGAACAAGTTATGGCTCAAGATGCGAGTGCACTAGCAGTATCTGTTTTGCAAATGCGTCGTGATGGTGTGATTTTCACTCCAAGTGTATCTGACAAGCAACGTTATACGTCTGAACGCTTAAACCGCATTGTGTCTGCACTAACTTCTGCTTACAACAAACAGCAACAAGATTTATCTAGTGCTTCTGTGGGAGCGGTAGCTTCGCAAATTATTCAGGATTTGAATGGTCAAACTGCATTAGCGATGAATGTTAATTTTGGTCAAGCATGGGAAAAATTAGGTGGAGCTTTACCTAAAGTGGGTTTTGCGATCAAATCTGAAACTGCTGGTAAAGGTTATCGTGAATTAAAATATTCAGCATTAAAAAAAGAAGATTGGTTGCGCATGGGTACTGAACTTCCAGAACTTGAAAACGGCACTTACCAAATGCAAATTTCTGATCATGGCAGACAAAGCTCCGTTGTCATTTCTGATGAAAAAGGCAAGGCATTATCGGGCGATTCAGCCGAGAGAATTTACCAAGCGATTAGTAACTTGATTGCAAGATAAATAAAAGCTCAGTTAATGAGCTGTCCCAAAAAAGTTAGACTGTCAAATCAAGGAGTGAGCCCTGTAGTTTACAGGGCTTAGTTCTTTGAGTTTACAGTGAATACACTTATTATAGTAATAATGAATGTACTTATGAATCGTTTTTTCAAGTTGCTCAAAAGTATCAAATAGCTCCTAATTTTAAACGTTTATCACGCCATCTAATTGCCATTTCAGAAAATGGTAATTTTATTTTCTTCGACTGGGTTAAGCAAAGATTGTCGATAAACTTGAGGATCAATATGGCGAAGGACTAAACCTCGATATTCTTGAGCCATTTCGCGCGCATGAACTAATGAAAGGGCGGGATATTCGCCTAAACTCATTTTTCTTTTTCTATTATCGAATTTATAGAAAAAATACCAAATCTTAGAGCCACTAGAATTAATTTTTATTCCTAGCCCTGATTCTTTTCCATCATGTTTTGTATATTCTTTTTCCTGTGCTTTAAATGATAGGATCTTTGAGTCTGTAAGAGGTTTGATTATTTTCATAATGAAATGTCTTTGTATGATTAAAAACTAAACGTTTTAACCCCCACCTAAGATCCCCAAAATTAACAGAGGGTTAAATAGGGGGTTAAAAACGGAAACAAAGACAAACATAGACCAACGAAAGAAACAGATTAGATATAACTAAATCATTATTTTTACGTTGTTTTTTGACAAGATAGACGTTATTTGACAAGGTTCGTGGCGGTGAGAAAGGGATTCGAACCCTTGATGCAGTTTCCCGCATACACGCTTTCCAGGCGTGCTCCTTCAACCACTCGGACATCTCACCGTGAAAGGTGCGCAAACTATAAAGATTTGCTCCAGTTTAGTCAAGTTTTTTGCGCTAGAACATAAAAAACTTTTAAAAGTTTCGCTAGAATAACCGCACTTTATTTATCGTTTGTAGTTTTTTATGCATATTAAAGCGTTATTTTCTAAAAATGTTTTTTTATCCATAAAACCCTTTAGCGCGCTGAAAGATTCCTTTCGTTTAGGTTATTCGAAAAAATCGTTGATTCGCTACATTATTTCAGGGTTAACCGTTGGTGTGATTGCGATTCCGCTTTCCATGGCTTTGGCTATTGCAAGTGGTGTACCGCCACAACATGGTCTTTATACGGCAATTATTGCGGGTATCGTTATCGCACTGACTGGTGGTTCTCGCTTTAATATATCTGGGCCTACAGCAGCTTTTGTTGTGATTCTGTACCCTGTTACTCAACAATTTGGGCTAAGTGGTCTTTTGATGGCAACGTTGCTTTCTGGGCTGATTTTGGTTTTGATGGCGTTATTTCGTCTAGGGCGTTTAATTGAATATATTCCTTTGCCCGTAACCTTAGGTTTTACTTGTGGGATTGGGATTACTATTGGTACTTTGCAGATTAAGGATTTTTTGGGGCTTTCTATAGAAAAAATGCCAGCGCATTATCTTGAAAAAATCCAAACAATTTTTACCGCACTTCCTACGATAAATTGGGCTAATGCAGCGGTTGGTGTAGTAACCCTATTAGTCCTGGCTCAATGGCATAAATTACGTTTGGCAGTGCCGGGGCATTTACCTGCTGTGATTATTGGCACGATTTTAGCTCTAACATTACAGTATTTTGGTTTTGAGGTGGCGACGATTGGCTCGGCATTCCAATATACTTTGCCTGATGGTTCCATTGGTCATGGAATTCCTAATGTATTGCCAGATTTTTCTCTACCGTGGAATATTCCTGATGCGCAAGGTGAATTAATTCATTGGGATTTTAATAGCTTACAAGCGTTGTTACCTGCTGCTTTTTCAATGGCGGTATTGGGCGCAATCGAATCACTTCTTTGCGCCGTAATTTTAGATAATATGACTGATACTAAACATCACTCCAATAACGAGTTATTAGCGCAAGGATTGGGGAATATCATTTCTCCGTTTTTTGGCGGGATTACGGCAACAGCTGCGATTGCTCGTTCTGCGGCTAATGTGAAATCAGGGGCTGTATCGCCAATATCGAGTGTCGTACACGCAATACTTGTTTTATTCACTTTACTTTTGTTTTCGCAAACGCTTTCTTATTTGCCTTTGTCATCGATGGCTGCTTTGTTGTTAGTGGTGGCGTGGAATATGGCAAGTGTGCACGATATTATTCATCTTGCTCGCCGTTCAGGCAAAAATGAAATGGCAGTGTTGCTGACTTGTCTTATTTTGACCGTATTGTTTGATATGGTGATTGCGATTAGTGTTGGGGTGTTGCTTGCAAGTCTCTTGTTTATTCGAACCATTGCTGAGATGACAAAAGCCATTGAATACAATGCGCCTGAAGATTTAGATGATGTGTTGGTTTACCGAATTAGTGGTCCACTTTTCTTTGCTGCTGCGGATAAATTATTTGCGGATTTGCATGATAGAACGGTTCATACCGATCATGAAATCCGACATATTGTGCTGCAATGTGATGCAGTGACAGTACTTGATGCAGGTGGCATTCATGCGCTTACTCGATTTGTTCAACACATGTTGCCCCATCAACAACTTTACTTGTGCAATATGCAGTTTCAGCCGTTGAGAATGTTAGTTAAATCTAATTCTTCGCCGGAAATTCAAAAGATTAATTTTGCGGCAGATTTAAACGAAACTTTCCATAAAATTCGTGACTTTGAAAAAACTACCCAATAATGAAAACCAAAGCGTGCTAGAATAGTGCGCTTTTTTATTACATCGTTCGAAACCATATCAAGGAATAATTATGCGTCCAAATAATCGAGAAAATAATCAACCCCGCCAAATTAAAATTACCCGTAATTACACCAAGCACGCTGAAGGTTCTGTGCTTGTTGAATTTGGTGATACCAAGGTGCTTTGTACTGCAACAGTGGAAGATGCTGTACCACGTTTCTTAAAGGGACAAGGGCAAGGCTGGGTCACGGCTGAATATGGAATGTTGCCACGTTCAACACATAGTCGTATGCAACGTGAAGCGGCTAAAGGTAAACAAGGTGGACGCACAATGGAAATTCAACGTTTAATTGCCCGCTCTTTGCGCGCGATGGTGGATCTTAAAGCACTTGGTGAACGTACGATTACTTTAGATTGTGATGTTATTCAAGCAGATGGTGGCACACGTACTGCATCCATTACTGGTGCTGCTGTCGCATTATGTGATGCGATCAATGGTTTAATTGAGAATGGCACGTTAAAAACTAACCCAATTAAAGGGCTAGTTTCGGCAATTTCCGTAGGGATTGTTGAGGGGCAAGCTGTTTGTGATTTGGAATACGTGGAAGATTCTGCAGCAGAAACGGATATGAATGTTGTGATGATGGAAGATGGTCGCATGATTGAGGTACAAGGTACCGCAGAAGGCGAACCATTTAGCCATGAAGAATTATTAACATTATTAGATTTAGCGAAACAGGGTTGTAATCAAATTTTCATCGCTCAACGCGAAGCGCTAGGCTTATAAATACGGTTTGTAGGAATTAAAAAATGGAACAATATAAACGCGATTTTATCGAATTTGCTTTAAGCCGAAATGTATTGAAATTCGGAGAATTTACTTTGAAATCAGGGCGTAAAAGTCCGTATTTTTTCAATGCGGGTTTGTTTAATACGGGGGCTGATTTAGCGCGTTTAGGCGAGTTTTATGCTGCGGCAATTCAGGCAAGTGCGGTAGATTTTGATGTGGTTTTTGGCCCTGCTTACAAAGGTATTCCAATTGGCACTTCAGTTTCGGTGGCGCTATTTAATCGTTATGGTATTGATAAACCCGTCTGTTTTAATCGCAAAGAAGTGAAAGATCACGGAGAGGGCGGCAATTTAATTGGTAGCCCATTGCAAGGAAAAATTTTGCTTGTGGATGACGTGATTACGGCTGGTACTGCAATTCGTGAATCTATGGAATTAATCAGTGCAAATCAGGCAGAGCTTGCGGCGGTATTAATCGCCTTAAACCGTAAGGAGCGAGGAAAAGGCGAGCTTTCAGCAATTCAAGAAGTAGAACGTGATTATCAATGCCAAGTGCTATCAATCATTGATTTAGATGATTTGATGCAATTTATCGAACAAGATCCTCGATACAGTAGCCATTTGCCAGAAATGCGTGCTTATCGTGCTGAATTTGGCGTATAAAACTTGAGAAATAAATTTTTGTCATCATTATAAATAACATTATAAAAATAACCGCACTTTGACTTAACAGGGGAAAGAATGGGATTTATTGGAAAAATTATAGGCGTATTTTTAGGTTGGAAAGTTGGTGGATTTTTTGGTGCGATTGCAGGGCTCATTTTAGGTTCTATTGCAGATAAAAAATTGTATGAGCTTGGCTCGGTAAGTTCCAGTTTCTTTAAAAAGAAAACAACGCGTCAAGACTTGTTTATGCAAACCACCTTTGCGGTGTTAGGGCATTTAAGTAAATCGAAAGGGTGTGTAACAGAAGAAGATATCCAATTAGCTAATCAATTAATGATTCAGCTAAAACTGGATGATGCTGGGCGTAAATTAGCGCAAGATGCGTTTCGTCGCGGTAAAGAGTCTGATTTCCCAATTCGCCAGGTTATCCGTGAATTTCGCATTGGTTGTGGGCAACGTGCTGATTTATTGCGAATGTTCTTACAAGTGCAAGTTCAAGCGGCTTTTGCCGATTCAGAACTTCACGAAAATGAGAAAGAAGTGCTTTATGTAATTGCTGAAGAACTGGGTCTTTCTCGTATGCAATTTGAACAAATGATTGCGATGGAAATGGCTGCTAGAGCTTTTACTCAAGGCGGTTTTTATCAGCAATATCAACAAGGTGCATATCAAGGTGGCTACCAATATCAGCAACAAAATAGTGGTGGTTACCAATATGCTTCAGGCCCAACTTTAAATGATGCCTATAAAGTATTGGGTGTGACTGAGTCTGACGAGCAAAACACGGTTAAGCGTGCTTATCGTCGTTTAATGAATGAACACCATCCAGATAAACTCGTGGCGAAAGGTTTACCTCCAGAAATGATGGAAATGGCAAAAGAAAAAACTCAACAGATTCAAGCCGCTTACGATTTAATTTGTAAAGCGAAAGGCTGGAAATAGTGCGTGTTATTCTTGCGCCTATGCAAGGGGTTCTAGATCCCTTTGTGCGTCAACTTCTCACAGAAGTGAATGACTATGATTTATGTATAACAGAATTTGTTCGCGTAGTTGATCAACTTCTCCCTGAAAAAGTATTTTATCGTTTATGCCCTGAATTAAAAAATCAGGGCTTTACTTCTTCTGGCACGCCTGTGCGAGTGCAGTTGCTTGGGCAGCGTCCAGAATGCCTTGCTGAAAATGCGATTCGATCAATCGATCTTGGCTCTCATGGCATTGATTTAAATTGTGGTTGCCCCTCTAAAACAGTGAATGGCAGTAATGGTGGTGCGGCATTATTGAAACAGCCTGAATTGATTTATCGTGCCACTCAAGCCTTACGCAGAGCCGTGCCAAGTGAATTCCCCGTTAGTGTAAAAGTGCGGTTAGGTTGGGATGATATTTCTCAAGCTTTTGAAATCGCTGACGCGGTAGAGCACCGAAATTACGGTGCATGGACGCACAAAAGCTGATGGTTATCGCGCTGATCGAATTAATTGGAAAAAAATTAGCGAAGTCCGAGAGCGTTTATCCATTCCAGTTATTGCTAACGGAGAAATTTGGCATTGGCAAGATGGGCAAGATTGCTTATCTCAAACAGGCTGCCAGGATTTAATGGTGGGGCGAGGCGCGTTGAATATTCCGAATTTAAGTCATGTTCTGAAATCAAATGCAGAAAAAATGCCTTGGTGTGAGATTCAAAAAATCTTGAAAAAATATGCTAATGTCGAAAATGAATATGACAGTGGTTTTTATCATGTGGCACGAATTAAACAATGGTTACGTTATTTGAATAAGGAATATGATGAGGCGAACCAAGTGTTTGATAAGATTAAGACTTGTCAAACTGCTGAAGATTTGAAATTACGTTTAAATGATAAATAACAATCCGCATGTAAAACGTGCATTTTTTGGACTCTCCTTCACAAGCCCCTTAAGGTGCTTGTGAGAACTGACAACCGCGTCTAATTATTTCCTTGATTACCCCTTAAAGGGGTCAACATGTTCTTTCGTTGATAAATTATCTTGAACCATATCTTCTTTTTCTTGGTTTCTTATATAATCCTCTACCACTTTTATATTTAACCCTACTGTGCTGACAAAAAATCCTTTCGCCCAGAAATGCCTATTTCCATACCTATATTTTAGGGGCTGACGTAGATTAGCAAGTGTTCTAGTCTATAAAAAATGAAGATAACCCATTGTAAATTAAAGAAATCTATACAAAACAAGCTTCTTGAATTTTTGTATTAGAAGTTACAGCCCGAGTAGCGGCTGATTTACTCTGTATCCAAGCCAATTCAGCGATTTTTTACCGAAAAATCCGTGAAGTCATTAGTTATCATTTAGCTCTTGAAGCCGATGAGATTTTTGATGGTCAAATTGAGCTTGATGAAAGCTATTTTGGCGGTCATCGTAAAGGAAAACGAGGTCGAGGCGCAGCAGGAAAAGTTGCCGTATTCAGTTTGTTAAAGTGACAAGGAAAAGTATTTACGGTGGTGGTAGAAAATACCAAAACAGAGACATTAATGCCTGTTATTGTGAGGAAAATCAAGCCTAACAGGGGTTATACCGATACTTATCGAAGCTATGATGCCCTTGATATGAGCAAATTTCACCACAAACGAATCAATCATTCCGAACTATTTGCGGTGAAACAAAACCACATAAATGGAATAGAAAATTTCTGGAGTCAGGCGAAGAGAATACTCCAAAAATATAATGGAATCGACCAAAAAAACTTTCCTTTATTCTTGAAGGAATGTGAATTTCGGTTTAACTTTGGAGCACCAAAAGAACAGCTTAAAACATTGCGAAAATGGTGTGGTATTTAGGACTAATCTACGTCAGCCCCATATTTTAAGTTCGCGTGTCTTTTAAAAATCATCAGTGCTGACTTTCCCTTCAGATAGCCCATAAAACCTGATACTGATATTTTAGGCGGGATTTTTAAGAGCATATGGATAGGGTCTGGCATTGCATGCGCTTCTATTATCTCCACATTTTTATAGTCACATAACTGCCTCAATATTTGACCTATATCTGCTCTTAACTTTCCATAAATTGCTTTTCTTCTGTACTTCGGGA
Organism: Haemophilus haemolyticus; assembly: GCF_003351405.1. Lineage (GTDB taxonomy): Bacteria > Pseudomonadota > Gammaproteobacteria > Enterobacterales > Pasteurellaceae > Haemophilus > Haemophilus haemolyticus_N. The sequence continues at coordinate 853,686 of NZ_CP031240.1, read as the reverse complement.
TAAATACAATGTGTTACTTACAGTTCTATTTTGAGTGTGATAGACTTGAATCGTCACTGGTTTTACTTACCATGATAATCCTCCTATATGTTGAATTTTGGTTGTCAGCCTTGTTCATTATATAGCGAGGATTTTTTCTGTTCATCGCTTAAGCTATTTGGCTCCATACGCATAGAGTATGGTTTTTGTAGCCAGACTTTCGTCTGGCTATAATAAAAAAGCACCTATTATAATGAGTCGCTCTTAAAAGTAAATAAATCGTTAAATGAAGAATGCACTTGGCTGGAACAATTTTTCAATTTCAGGCACATTCTTCTTATCACTCAAATAAATCACCACATGATCGCCTTCTTCAATCACAACTTGGCGTCGTGCAACAATTACATCATTCCCACGCAATAAAGCACCAATAATGGTTCCCATAGGCAAACGCAGCTCACCGATTTTTCTTCCCACCACGTTAGAGGTGCTTTCATCACCATGCGCGACAATTTCAATAGCCTCAGCAATACCATGTCGTAATGTAGCCACATTTTTCACATCCCCTTTACGAACATGACCAAGCAAAGCAGAAATTGTCGCTTGCTGTGGTGAAACTACAATATCAATACTTCCACCTTGAATCAGGTTTATATAAGCAATTCGTTGAATCAGCACCATTGCCTTCTTGGCGCCCAAACGTTTTGCCAATAAAGCAGACATAATATTCGCTTCATCATCACTACTCAATGAAAGGAACACATCGACATTTTCAATATGCTCTTCAAACAATAAATTTTGATCAGACGCATCACCATAAAAAACTAAGGTTTTTGAAAGTTTTTCAGCTAACAAATTAGCCCTTTCCTCATCACGCTCAATTAATTTTACGGTACAGACATTTTCTAAACATTTCGCTACGCCAGCGGCAACATTTCCACCCCCAACAATCATTACACGCTTGTACGGTTTTTCTAAGCGTTGAAGTTCACTCATTACTGCTTTTATGTGCTCAGTTGCACAAATAAAAGTAATTTCATCACCAGCTTCAACAATAGTAGATCCCTGCGGACGAATTGGTTTACCGTTACGTAAAATAGACATAATACGACAATCAATATGTGGCATATGTTCACGAAATGCGGAAAGCGCATATCCAACCAAAGGACCACCATAATAAGCTCTTACCACAACCATGCTAATACGATTATTCGCAAAGTGGGCGACTTGCAATGCCCCTGGATAAGCAATTAAGCGTGTAATTTCATCTGTTACAAGATTTTCAGGCGAAATCAAATGATCAATAGGTACATTTTCATCATTGAATAACTTATCTTTTTCACGCAAATATTCTGAATTACGAATACGGGCAATGCGCGTTGGTGTATTAAATAATGTATAGCCCATTTGGCAAGCTACCATATTGATTTCATCAGAGGCTGTTACAGCAACCATTAAATCTGCATCGGCTGCACCTGCATCACGAAGCACTTTTGGTGATGATGGCGAGCCTTGCACCACACGCAAATCATGCTTTTCTTGTAAGGCTTGTAACTGTGTGGACTCGTTATCAACAAGTGTGATATCGTTATCTTCACTAACCAAATTTTCGGCAAGCGTTGTTCCTACCTGACCTGCGCCCAAAATAATAATTTTCATCGCTTACTCCGTTCGTTCTAATACAAGGGACGAATGCCTATTTCTGATGAATTTAGACCGCACTTTAATGCGTTAATTTGGCGACAAATTTCATCTGTCACGCCATTAGCCTGAGCCATTTGTTCTTCAGTAATCTCCTGTGGCTCTTTTTGGAATAAAATAGCATCCAATAGCCGTTCTGCATGCATTCCATCCCTGCAGTAATGAAGTACGCCAACATCATTAAATAACGTTGCAACTTTAGCTATCTTAGTTGTCGCAATACCAAGTGCACCATCTTCACCGCCTAATTGGCAAAATAATTCATCTTGTGGGAAACCACCACATGCCAAGAAAAAGGCTCGACGAAAAACCACGCTCCCACCACAGGTCATTCGCATGTGTTGCCATGCAAACTCAAAATTAGGATGTTCAGCGTAACGCGCTGGCAAATCAATTGGTTTTAATGCTAAACGTACCACTGAGGTATCTGGTTGAAAATGAAAAGTCGCTGCTGCAACTTCTAATGCGCCCTGTTCATAAGCATCATCAGCGTCTAAAAAAGCAATAAATTCATTACTTGATTGCAAAGCGCCCCAATTGCGCGCTTTAGCCACGCCACTATTTTTCGGCATAGACTCAACAACTATTTTTTCTGGATATTGCGTAGCCCATTCTTGCGCCAAAGCTAACGTGTTATCTTTAGAGCCATCATCAATCAACCAAATTTTCCCCAAATAAGTTTGAGACAATACGGACTGCACTGCGCGAGATAGCGTTTGTTCTGCATTATAGCAAGGAATAATGACATCAATATTGGCAAACATTTTAGCCTCTAAGCACATTTACGTAACTTCGCATAATAGAACCCATCACCACTATTTGGTTGAGGAATGAATTGAAAACCCACCGCACTTTTATCATCACTAAAGGGTAATGGCAATAACTCGGCATCCGCGTGAGCATTTAAAAATGCTTGGATTTGTTCGCAATTTTCTTCGAGCAATACAGAACAAGTCGCATAAAGCAAAACACCATTTGGCTTCAGTTTTTCCCAAAGTGCACTCAGAATTTTCTTCTGTAGTTCAACAAGCTGAGCGATATCGGTTTCTTTGCGTAACCATTTTATATCGGGATGGCGTCGAATCACCCCTGTTGCAGAACAAGGTGCATCAAGTAAAATTCGGTCAAATTTCACCGCACTTTTACCGATTTCAGCTAACCATTCGTTAGGTTTACTCGCATCACCACACACCACTATCGCTTGCTGATTTAAACGTGCAAGATTTTCTTCTACTCGTTTTAAGCGATGAGATTCTACATCTAATGCAATCACATTAGCTTGAGGTGCCAATTCCAAAATATGAGTTGTCTTACCACCTGGTGCCGCGCAAGCATCGAGGATCCATTCCTCATTTTTTGGCTCAAGCAATGTTGCCGCCCATTGAGCACTTAAATCTTGCACTGTAACCGCCCCTTCTTCAAAGTGCGGTAATTTTTGCACAGTAATCGGTATATCTAAACATAGCGCATTAGGATGATGGCTTGTTTTCGAAGAAACACCTTGTTCTTCAAGTAAAGTGCGGTAAGTTTCGAGGGTGTTTTTTTGTGAATTCACACGTAGCCACATTGGTGGTTTCAGGTTGTTTGCCTCAATGATCTCACGCCAATTAGGATAGGCTTTTTTTAATTTATTCACGAACCATTCAGGGTGAAGCGTTTGCCAATTTTTATCGATAATGGCCAAGATCTCATCTTGCTCACGTAAAAATCTACGCAAAACCGCATTCACTAATCCTCTAAAACTATCAGATTTTAATGATTTTGTTGCGTTCACCACTTCATCAACTGCCGCATGAGCAGGCACTCGCATATAAAGCAATTGGTATAATCCCACAAGTAACAGGCAATGAACAATGCGAGTTTTACCTTTAAGCGGCTTATCCACAAGACGTTTGATAATTTGCTCTAAGCGAGGCAATACTCTACACACGCCAAAACAAATTTCTTGTAGTAAGGGCAAATCTTGGGCTTTTACAGAAAGTTGCACTTCAGGGATTAACGCCGACAAGGATTTACCTTCATCCAATACTTGCAAAATTAAGTTTGCTGCAATAGCCCTCGTCGAGGGTGCGGTCATTTTTATTGAGTTTTTTGCTTTGATAGTTTTAGAAGAGAATTTTTTCATTATGCAAGCACCTTACCAATAGTAAACCATTCTGCACGGCCATTTAATAAATCTTGTGCAGACATAGGCTTTTTACCTGCGGGCTGTAATTGCAATAAGTTTAAGACGCCATCGACAGTCGCAATTTGAATACCATTTTTATCCGCACTTAAAATAGTTCCCGCTGGTTTATCTTGATGAGGCAACACTTCCGCTTGATACACTTTTAAAGTTTGCACATTGCCATCCTTATCTTCTGTTGAAAAATAAGCAACCGGCCAAGGATTAAAAGCACGAATATTACGCTCAAGTTGCATTGCAGGATGTGACCAATCTAATTGTGCCTCTTCTTTAGAAAGTTTTTCTGCATAATTGCTTTGGCTGTCATCTTGTTTTTCGGCTATAAATTTACCGTTTTCAAGATTATCTAAAACATCGATTAATGCTGATGGAGCAAGCTCTGCCAGTTTGTTATAAAGACTTGTTGAAGTTTCAATCGGTAAAATATCACAATAAACTTTGTGTAACATATCACCTGTATCTAAACCTTCATCCATTTGCATAATGGTTACACCCGTTTGTGCATCACCAGCCCAAATTGAGCGCTGAATTGGTGCTGCTCCTCGCCAACGAGGAAGAATAGAACCATGCACATTTAAACAACCTAAACGAGGGGCATCTAATACAGCTTTCGGTAAAATTAATCCATAAGCCACAACAACCATTACATCTGCATTTAACGCTTTTAATTCGGACTGCGCCTCTTCTTTACGTAAGGATTTAGGTTGATAAACGGGAATATTATTTTGCTCAGCAAGTTGCTTGACTGGACTTGCTTGCAATTTTTTACCGCGACCAGCTGGTTTGTCAGGTTGAGTATAAACAGCGATCACGTTATGTTGAGAATTTAGGATGGCTTGTAAATGCTGTGCAGCAAAATCTGGCGTACCAGCAAAAATAATATTAAGTGATTTCATAATGTTCTACGTTATGGTGATTGATAGGAAAAGTGCGGTTAAAATCAACCGCACTTTAATTAAGAATCAGAAGCTTATTGTTTCGCAATTTGTTTTTTATATTTCACCAATTTTTCTTTAATACGTTGGCGCTTAAGTGGAGAAAGATAATCAACAAATAAAACTCCATTAAGGTGATCGATCTCGTGTTGAATACAGATCGCAAGCAAACCATCCGCATCTAAAGTAAATTCTTTACCGTCACGATCTAACGCTCTCACTTTCACTTTTTCTTTACGAGGAACCAACGCACGGAAGCCCGGAATGGATAAACACCCCTCTTCAATTCCCGTTTCGCCTTCAGAAGCTAAAATTTCAGGATTAATCAAGACAAGCTGATTTTGTTTATCACCTTCAACATCAATAGTAATAATACGTTGCAAAATATCTACTTGAGGTGCAGCTAAACCAATACCTTCCTCTTGATACATCGTATCAAACATATCATCAACAATTTTACGAATTGCATCATTAACTTCAGTAACAGGTTCACAGACAACCTTCAAATGATCATCAGGATAAATTAATACATTAAGTGCGGTCATAATTTCTCTTGTTTTTAAGGATAAAATTTTAGTGAAATTGTAGCACAGGTAGAAAAAGATGTGTAGAAAAGCCCCGAATGGGGCTGGGACTGAGATTAAGCTTTACTTATTATGATTTTATGGAAGTTTTCTTTAATAATATCAAGAACCTTTTTAGTACAACCATCACTTGTCATTACTTTCATTGCTGATCTCACCACATCCAACTTTATTTTATCATTAGACAGAAAAATAGGATAAAATTGTCCCATCTTATGAGGTGTTATAGGAATATTATTTTCTCTAAAATAATCTACTGATACTCTTGTCACAAATGCTATTGAAATAAGACTTGCATCTTGATTATTTAATTGGGAAAAATATTGTTCCATTTCTTGACGGAAATTATTCCATTCAGGAGATTTTTTAGCACTACCATTACTACAAACAAATGTTTGAGCGTATAGAAATGCTATAGAGTTTACATCTTGATTGGAAAGTTTATTTATTCCATTAGCATTAGCTGAGGTATTAGAATTTGATAAATTGACACTACTAAAACAGCCAGATAAGAGCAAAGAAATTGCAGTAATGGAAAGTAATTTTTTCATTTTTATTCCTTAATAAGTGTTACAAAAAACTTGGTTGCCAATTCGGTTGCAATAGGTGCTTTTTGGACGGTTTTGCCCAATCCCCTGAATAATTTGATTAGTTTGCTCTTGTTGAGCTTGGTAGGCCGCACGTTGTGATGAATGAAATTGAACATCTGCAGCTGATGCATTATTACTTACTGCTGTTAAGCTATAAGAATGACTATATGAATTAACTGGAAATTGATTACGATAATGTTCAGTTACTCCACTCATCCAAACTGCTTGGCAAGGCACAACTTGAACTATGCCACGTTGAATATCTTGCTCAGAGATATTGTAATAAGCGTTATAAGGCGTATAGCCAACAAATTGTCCACCACAAATTAGTCTTGCATTTTGCGGTGATGAGTTATACCAAACGTGTAATCCTGAATGGTAAGCGGATAATCCCATTACTATTATCAAAATAAATAAACTTTTTCTAATCATTATTTTCTCCTCATATTATGCCAAATTAGACATATTTTTCTTAATTTCCTGAAGGAATTGATTAATCTCAGAAAAATCTCCCCTCTGTAAATCATCATAGATATAATTCAATAGCAGGATATTTTGTTGGCAAACGACAAAATTAGAGGATTCAATTTTTCGAATAAGGCTATTTATTTCAGAAATGACTTTTTGATCTAAATTATCTTTATTATTTTTAAGCAGAGTTTGAAAATGCTCATTTTTCCAATAAACATGCATCTGTTTGCAAATATTTTGAGTATTCACATCACACATAAAACCTACCAAATTGTTTAACAGTATTGTTTTATTCTTTCTGTCAAGAAAGAATAAACCCAGTATACTGGGTTAAAATTTGAGAATAATTATTAAAAATAAGACAGATTAAAGAAATGTAAATAGTAGGCTAAACCTTACCTTTAAAAAATTTTAAGTTAGTAGGAAAAATAACATTCGCACCTAAAGTATAATTGGTTTTGAGAAGGTCTTTATTGATAGTGGAATAGTGGATATGTAATAAGCTTCACCTTACGTGAAAAATAGAAAAGTAAAAACCCAGTTGTCTAACTGGGGTTCTTCTGTTTTTATTTAATCTAGATTTGTATTCAGTAACCTGGCGGTGCCCTACTCTCACATGGGGATGCCCCACACTACCATCGGCATTACAGCGTTTCACTTCTGAGTTCGGTATGGTGTCAGGTGGTTCCACCGCACTATCGCCGCCAGGATAATTCTTTGATAACGTTTATTCTAACTTCTATCTATGTTCTTCATTGGCCACAAGCTGAACGTTTAGTTAATTTCTTTTTCTTTCACTCTGTTTCCCAAAAACACTTGAGCGTTGTATAGTTAAGCCTCTCGGGCAATTAGTACAGGTTAGCTCAATGACTCACATCACTTACACACCCTGCCTATCTACGTCTTAGTCTTAAACAACCCTTACAGATTTATAATCTGGGAGAACTCATCTCTTGGCAAGTTTCGTGCTTAGATGCTTTCAGCACTTATCTCTTCCGCACTTAGCTACCCGGCAATGCGTCTGGCGACACAACCGGAACACCAGTGGTGCGTCCACTCCGGTCCTCTCGTACTAGGAGCAGCCCCAACCAATTCTCCAACGCCCACGGCAGATAGGGACCGAACTGTCTCACGACGTTCTAAACCCAGCTCGCGTACCACTTTAAATGGCGAACAGCCATACCCTTGGGACCTACTTCAGCCCCAGGATGTGATGAGCCGACATCGAGGTGCCAAACACCGCCGTCGATATGAACTCTTGGGCGGTATCAGCCTGTTATCCCCGGAGTACCTTTTATCCGTTGAGCGATGGCCCTTCCATTCAGAACCACCGGATCACTATGACCTACTTTCGTACCTGCTCGACTTGTCTGTCTCGCAGTTAAGCTTGCTTATACCATTGCACTAACCTCACGATGTCCGACCGTGATTAGCAAACCTTCGTGCTCCTCCGTTACTCTTTGGGAGGAGACCGCCCCAGTCAAACTACCCACCAGACACTGTCCGAGACCGCGTTCCGCAATCTTCGTTAGAACATCAAACGTTAAAGGGTGGTATTTCAAGGACGACTCCATAATCACTGGCGTGACTACTTCTAAGTCTCCCACCTATCCTACACATCAAAATTCAATGTTCAGTGTCAAGCTATAGTAAAGGTTCACGGGGTCTTTCCGTCTAGCCGCGGGTACACCGCATCTTCACGGCGATTTCAATTTCACTGAGTCTCGGGTGGAGACAGCCTGGCCATCATTATGCCATTCGTGCAGGTCGGAACTTACCCGACAAGGAATTTCGCTACCTTAGGACCGTTATAGTTACGGCCGCCGTTTACTGGGGCTTCGATCAGGAGCTTCTCTTTCGATTACACCATCAATTAACCTTCCAGCACCGGGCAGGCATCACACCCTATACGTCCACTTTCGTGTTTGCAGAGTGCTGTGTTTTTAATAAACAGTTGCAGCCAGCTGGTATCTTCGACCGGTTCAACCTTCAGGGGCAAGCCCTTACAATCTACGCCGGCGCACCTTCTCCCGAAGTTACGGTGCTATTTTGCCTAGTTCCTTCACCCGAGTTCTCTCAAGCGCCTGAGTATTCTCTACCTGACCACCTGTGTCGGTTTTCAGTACGGTTTAGTAAAGCCTTTCGCTTAGTGGCTTTTCCTGGAAGTGTGGTATCAGTTACTTCAGCTCCGTAGAGCCTCGTCATCATCTCTCAGTGTTAAGGAAGCCCGGATTTGCCTAAACTTCCCACCTACCAACTTAAACGCACATATCCAACAGTGCGATAACCTAACCTACTCCGTCCCCACATCGCAGCTTTACCAAGTACAGGAATATTAACCTGTTTCCCATCGACTACGCTCTTCAGCCTCGCCTTAGGGGCCGACTCACCCTGCCCCGATTAACGTTGGACAGGAACCCTTGGTCTTCCGGCGAACGGGTTTTTCACCCGTTTTATCGTTACTTATGTCAGCATTCGCACTTGTGATACGTCCAGCATGCTTCTCAACACACCTTCATCCGCTTACACAACGCTCCCCTACCCAACAGACTTACGTCTGATGCCGCAGCTTCGGTGCTATATTTCAGCCCCGTTACATCTTCCGCGCAGGCCGACTCGACTAGTGAGCTATTACGCTTTCTTTAAATGATGGCTGCTTCTAAGCCAACATCCTAGCTGTCTAAGCCTTCCCACTTCGTTTCCCACTTAATATAGACTTTGGGACCTTAGCTGGCGGTCTGGGTTGTTTCCCTCTCCACGACGGACGTTAGCACCCGCCGTGTGTCTCCTGAGTATCACTCTTTGGTATTCGTAGTTTGCATCGGGTTGGTAATCCGGGATGGACCCCTAGCCGAAACAGTGCTCTACCCCCAAAGGTGTCCGCTCAAGGCTCTACCTAAATAGATTTCGGGGAGAACCAGCTATCTCCCGGTTTGATTGGCCTTTCACCCCCAGCCACAAGTCATCCGCTAATTTTTCAACATTAGTCGGTTCGGTCCTCCAGTTAGTGTTACCCAACCTTCAACCTGCCCATGGCTAGATCACCGGGTTTCGGGTCTATACCTTGCAACTAGTCGCCCAGTTAAGACTCGGTTTCCCTTCGGCTCCCCTATTCGGTTAACCTCGCTACAAAATATAAGTCGCTGACCCATTATACAAAAGGTACGCAGTCACCCTTTCAGGCTCCCACTGCTTGTACGTACAAGGTTTCAGGTTCTATTTCACTCCCCTCACCGGGGTTCTTTTCGCCTTTCCTTCACAGTACTGGTTCACTATCGGTCAATCAGGAGTATTTAGCCTTGGAGGATGGTCCCCCCATCTTCAAACAGGATATCACGTGTCCCGCCCTACTTCTCGTTAACTTAGTACCACAGCCTGGATGTCGAGTACGGGGCTATCACCCTGTGTCGCTAAGCTTCCCAGCTTATTCCTCTATCTCTGCTGTTATCATTAACAGGCTCTTTCGCTTTCGCTCGCCGCTACTGACGAAATCTCGGTTGATTTCTTTTCCTCGGGGTACTTAGATGTTTCAGTTCTCCCGGTTTGCCTCACTTACCTATGGATTCAGTAAGTGATAGTAGATTCTTCATCTACTGGGTTTCCCCATTCGGATATCTTGGATTAAACGCCTCTTATCGACTCATCCAAGCTTTTCGCAGATTAGCACGTCCTTCTTCGCCTCTGATTGCCAAGGCATCCACCTTGTACGCTTAGTCACTTAACTATACAACCTCAAATGTTTTCAATCACTTTAAGTTTTCACTTCAAAGTGTGGTCAATTTGATGCGTATTTTCATTCAACTAAACACTTGATTGCTTTTGTTCAATCAAGATTTTATGCAAAACAGGTTTGCTCTCAGAGTTTCCTTCTCAGTTCCCTCTTTTCACTTTCCTATTTTGCCTACTCAGACTTTCTCTCGAAAATCTCTTGTTTTCAGCTTGTTTCCAATTTTTAAAGAACAGTTGATAAAACTTTTCAGTTATCATCGTTAAATAAACTAAATGAATAAATTTACTTAACGATGATAAGTGGTGGAGATAAGCGGGATCGAACCGCTGACCTCCTGCGTGCAAGGCAGGCGCTCTCCCAGCTGAGCTATATCCCCATTTCATCATAAATCATTACTCCTTTACATCACTCACTCTCAGAGTGGTGGGTCTGAGTGGACTTGAACCACCGACCTCACCCTTATCAGGGGTGCGCTCTAACCACCTGAGCTACAGACCCAAGGGTAATGTTTTCTTCTGCCCATTTGTCTACAACTATCAGCCAATCTGTGTGAGCACTCGCTGTCTCTCGTCTTTGGTAAGGAGGTGATCCAACCGCAGGTTCCCCTACGGTTACCTTGTTACGACTTCACCCCAGTCATGAATCATACCGTGGTAAACGCCCTCCAAAAGGTTAAGCTATCTACTTCTGGTACAACCCACTCCCATGGTGTGACGGGCGGTGTGTACAAGGCCCGGGAACGTATTCACCGCGACATTCTGATTCGCGATTACTAGCGATTCCGACTTCATGGAGTCGAGTTGCAGACTCCAATCCGGACTTAGACGTACTTTCTGAGATTCGCTCCACCTCGCGGCATCGCCACCCTCTGTATACGCCATTGTAGCACGTGTGTAGCCCTACTCGTAAGGGCCATGATGACTTGACGTCATCCCCACCTTCCTCCAGTTTATCACTGGCAGTCTCCTTTGAGTTCCCGACCGAATCGCTGGCAACAAAGGATAAGGGTTGCGCTCGTTGCGGGACTTAACCCAACATTTCACAACACGAGCTGACGACAGCCATGCAGCACCTGTCTCATGGTTCCCGAAGGCACTCCCGTATCTCTACAGGATTCCATGGATGTCAAGAGTAGGTAAGGTTCTTCGCGTTGCATCGAATTAAACCACATGCTCCACCGCTTGTGCGGGCCCCCGTCAATTCATTTGAGTTTTAACCTTGCGGCCGTACTCCCCAGGCGGTCGATTTATCACGTTAGCTACGGGCACCAAGCTTTAAGCCCAATCCCCAAATCGACAGCGTTTACAGCGTGGACTACCAGGGTATCTAATCCTGTTTGCTCCCCACGCTTTCGCACATGAGCGTCAGTACATTCCCAAGGGGCTGCCTTCGCCTTCGGTATTCCTCCACATCTCTACGCATTTCACCGCTACACGTGGAATTCTACCCCTCCCTAAAGTACTCTAGTTACCCAGTCTGAAATGCAATTCCCAGGTTAAGCCCGGGGCTTTCACACCTCACTTAAATAACCGCCTGCGTGCCCTTTACGCCCAGTTATTCCGATTAACGCTCGCACCCTCCGTATTACCGCGGCTGCTGGCACGGAGTTAGCCGGTGCTTCTTCTGTATTTAACGTCAATGATATGTACTATTAGCACACATCCCTTCCTCAATACCGAAAGAACTTTACAACCCGAAGGCCTTCTTCATTCACGCGGCATGGCTGCGTCAGGGTTCCCCCCATTGCGCAATATTCCCCACTGCTGCCTCCCGTAGGAGTCTGGACCGTGTCTCAGTTCCAGTGTGGCTGGCCATCCTCTCAGACCAGCTAGAGATCGCAGGCTTGGTAGGCCTTTACCCCACCAACTACCTAATCCCACTTGGGCTCATCTCATGGCATGCGGCCTTACGGTCCCGCACTTTCATCTTCCGATACTACGCGGTATTAGCTACAGTTTCCCGTAGTTATCCCCCTCCATAAGCCAGATTCCCAAGCATTACTCACCCGTCCGCCACTCGTCAGCAAGAAAGCAAGCTTTCTCCTGCTACCGTTCGACTTGCATGTGTTAAGCCTGCCGCCAGCGTTCAATCTGAGCCATGATCAAACTCTTCAATTCAAGTTCAATCGCTCAATAAACTGCTTAGCTATAAATAAAACACTACTTAAAAAAGTAATTATGAATTTTTCAGTTAAGCACCTATTAAGACTTCAAAATTAAAAATATTTTTAAAACAAGTCAATCAACAAGTGCCCACACAGATTGTCTGATACATTGTTAAAGAGCAAAAAACAACGACGCACGTGTAAACTTAAAAACTTCACAACAGTGCGTCGTTGTGTGCGGTGCATTATAGGGATTTTCAAAACCCTTGCAAGTACTTTTTGTAAAAATATTTAAAAAAATGATCTTTTGATTAAAGCGCAAGCGATTAGAGCAAAATATAGATATATTGAGCTATTTTTTTAATCGTTTTAAAATCCTCGGAAGATCAACGATAGAATCTAACACATAATCCGCTACTCTCTCGCCTTCCTCCGTTACTGGTTTACCTGTACGAACTAATACATTCATTTTCACCTTCGCGCCAATTCCCGCTTTTAGATCTTCGACTTTATCTCCAACCATAATAGATTGCGTAGGATCGATCTTTAATTCTTTGATCGCTTGCAATAACATTCCAAATTTAGGTTTCCGGCAATCACAGTCTTCTCTATATTCACCTTTTCCCTCAGGATGATGTGGGCAATAGTAAATACCATCCAAATCCACATCTTGCTCAGCCAATGACCAATCCATCCATTCTGTCAGCTGTAAAAACTGATCTTCAGAAAAATAACCACGTGCAATGCCCGACTGGTTGGTCACTAATACCAACATATATCCCAGTTTCTTTAATTCTCGCAATGCATCAATCGCACCCTCAATAAATTTAAAGTTATCAATTTCGTGTACATAACCGTAATCAATATTTAACGTACCATCACGATCTAAAAAAATAGCCTTATTCATTCTCTTACCTTTCATACGTATCAAATTGGCGAAAATTATCTATTTAATCCAAGCAATTAGCAAATATAACTCATAACCAATCTGTCTAAAAAAGATAATCTAACATATTGACATAGCAATCTAGACGTCTAGAATACCGAAACAGATTTAAAAACAGTAAATAAAAAGGGCTTATATGATTAAGCTAAGCAATATAACGAAGATTTTTGAGCTGCCTAGCAAGAAATTGACTGCGCTTGATAATGTCTCATTAAACATCGAAAAAGGTCAAATTTGCGGAGTAATTGGCGCATCTGGCGCAGGAAAAAGTACGTTAATTCGCTGTGTGAACTTATTAGAAAAACCAACTAGCGGTTCCGTTATTGTGGACGGCGTAGAATTAACAGGACTTTCTGATCGCGAGTTAGTACGTGCTCGTCGTCAAATTGGAATGATTTTTCAGCATTTCAATTTACTAAGTTCTCGCACCGTATTTGAAAACGTGGCATTACCCTTAGAATTGGAAGGTGAACCAAAAGCAAAAATCCAAGAAAAAATTACCGCACTTTTAGAGCTTGTTGGTTTAAGTGAAAAACGTGATGCTTACCCAAGCAATCTTTCTGGCGGGCAAAAACAACGTGTAGCCATTGCACGTGCCTTAGCGAGCGATCCAAAAGTCTTATTATGTGATGAAGCCACTAGTGCATTAGATCCTGCAACGACACAATCTATTCTTAAATTATTAAAAGAAATTAACCGCACTTTAGGTATTACGATTTTGTTGATTACCCATGAAATGGAAGTTGTTAAACAGATTTGTGATCAAGTTGCTGTCATTGATCAAGGTCGCCTAGTTGAACAAGGTACTGTCGGTGAAATTTTTGCAAATCCGAAAACGGAATTAGCACAAGAGTTTATTCGTTCGACCTTCCACATCAGTCTACCTGATGAATATTTGGAAAATCTTACAGATACGCCGAAACACAGCAAAGCGTATCCAATTATCAAATTTGAGTTTACCGGTCGCTCAGTCGATGCACCGTTACTTTCTCAGGCATCAAAAAAATTTGGCGTGGAGCTCAGTATCTTAACCTCACAAATTGATTATGCTGGAGGCGTGAAATTTGGTTATACCATTGCTGAAGTAGAAGGCGATGAAGATGCCATTACGCAAACCAAAGTTTATTTAATGGAAAACAACGTGCGCGTGGAGGTGCTAGGTTATGTTCAATGATTTCTTGGCAACATTTAGCCAGCAATTAACACCTCAAATGTGGGGTGTTGTCGCAACCGCAACTTATGAAACAATTTATATCAGCTTTGCATCTACTTTACTTGCCGTAGTAGTCGGCGTGCCTGTTGGCGTATGGACTTTTTTAACTGGAAAAAATGAGATTTTACAAAATAACCACACTCATTTTGTGTTAAACACGATCATTAATATCGGGCGTTCCATTCCATTTATTATTTTGCTCTTAATTTTATTACCTGTAACACGTTTCATCGTGGGAACCGTATTAGGTACAACAGCAGCAATTATTCCATTGAGTATTTGTGCGATGCCATTCGTGGCTCGCTTAACTGCTAATGCATTAATGGAAATTCCAAATGGTTTAACCGAAGCTGCTCAAGCAATGGGAGCAACTAAATGGCAAATTGTATGTAAATTCTATTTGCCAGAAGCACTACCTACACTCATTAATGGTATCACGCTTACGCTGGTCACTTTAGTTGGTTACTCGGCAATGGCGGGGACGCAAGGCGGCGGTGGCTTAGGTAGCCTAGCTATCAACTACGGCGTATATCGCAATATGCCTTATGTCACTTGGGTGGCAACCATTATTATTGTGCTATTCGTTATGATTAGCCAAAAACTCGGCGATACACTGGCTAAAAAAGTGGATCATCGTTAATTAAACACAACTCTTAACTTAAACAGGAAGGAAATCCTATGAAATTAAAACAACTTTTTGCAATCACTGCAATCGCATCAGCTCTCATTTTAACAGGCTGTAAAGAAGACAAAAAACCTGAAGCGGCAGCTGCACCACTTAAAATCAAAGTCGGTGTAATGTCTGGTCCTGAGCACCAAGTTGCGGAAATTGCAGCAAAAGTCGCTAAAGAAAAATATGGTTTAGACGTTCAATTCGTTGAATTCAATGACTACGCATTACCAAATGAAGCGGTATCTAAAGGCGATTTAGATGCAAACGCAATGCAACATAAACCTTATTTAGATGAAGATGCAAAAGCGAAAAATTTAAATAACTTAGTCATCGTGGGTAATACTTTCGTCTATCCATTAGCGGGTTATTCTAAAAAAATCAAAAATGTGAATGAATTACAAGAAGGTGCTAAAGTTGTTGTTCCTAACGATCCAACAAACCGTGGCCGTGCATTAATTCTTCTTGAAAAACAAGGTTTAATCAAATTAAAAGATGCAAATAACCTTCTTTCAACTGTATTAGATATTGTTGAAAATCCGAAAAAATTAAACATCACTGAAGTAGACACTTCTGTTGCGGCACGAGCATTAGACGATGTTGATTTAGCTGTAGTAAACAATACTTATGCTGGTCAAGTAGGCTTAAATGCTCAAGATAACGGTGTATTTGTAGAAGATAAAGATTCTCCATATGTGAACATTATCGTTTCTCGTACCGATAACAAAGACAGCAAAGCTGTTCAAGATTTCGTAAAATCTTACCAAACAGAAGAAGTTTACCAAGAAGCTAAAAAACACTTCAAAGATGGTGTTGTAAAAGGTTGGTAATTTCTACCGCACTTTAACGCATTACTAAATCCCTTGCTGAGCAAGGGATTTTTTATATATTATCTTCTACGACCAATTAATTTCCTAAAATTAAAGATCACACAAGTAACAATACCTTGATAAATTCAAGGCATGAAAAAAAACCGCATTATAGAAGTGCGGTAATTTTTTTAATTATCCTTAATCAAGGATTAATGTATTTTTTCTACTTGACCAAATTCTAGTTCAACTGGTGTTGCACGACCAAAGATTGATACAGAAACTTTTAAGCGACCTTTTTCATAATCCACTTCTTCTACTGTACCATTAAAGTCTGCAAATGGACCTTCCGCCACACGAACTTCTTCACCAGGATGATACTCATTGCGATGACGTGGTTTATCAGTAGTCTGCTCTAATCGGTTCAAAATAGTATCCGCTTCTCGTTTAGAAATTGGCGCTGGTTTATCAGGTGTACCACCAATAAATCCCATAACACGCGGAACACTTTTCACCAAGTGCCATGTTTCATCATTCATTTCCATTTCTACAAGCACATAGCCAGGGAAAAACTTACGTTCGCTTTTACGACGTTTACCTGCAACATTCTCAACAACTTCTTCAGTTGGAACTAACACTTCACCAAATTGGTCTTCCATTTGTTGCTGTTTAATGTATTCACGCAAAGTTAAAGCCACTCGGCTTTCAAAACCAGAAAACGCCTGTAATACATACCAACGTTTTTTTGATACAGTTGTTTCTTCAGTCATTTTAGAATCTCAAATCAGTTAAGAAATTAATTACTGTCACAATAATCGAATCTGTCGCCCAGAAAAATAAGGATGCAATGATTGTTACCCCAATTACGATTAATGTAGTTTGACGCGCTTCTTGGCGACTTGGCCATACCACTTTTTGCGCTTCTATTTTTGAATCTTTAAAGAATGTACGAGCTTTTGTACCTTGATTAGTAATTGCTGCAAATGCAAAAGCAATCACCAACGCAATGACTACACCCACTACACGAATAGGTAATGAATATACTTTTTGGAAATAAACATTACCAATCGCAGCTGCCGCAAAAAAGACTGCGACTAAAATCCAAAGAAGGGTATTTAATCCTTTGGATTTACCTTCTACCACCGTCTCTGGTACATTTTTCTTTTTATCAACAATTTCAGTTGCCATAAATTGAATCCGTTATTTACTTAGGAAAATAAGAATAAAGTTATAAGAACGTGCGATTGTAGCATTTTCTTTTCGCCTTGCCTATTGAAAATCATCAAGCAAAATAGAAAACATCGGGAAAAACAACCGCACTTTTCTATTAAGAATGATATTCTAATTTTGGAGCCGTATTATCTACAATGGTACTTTCATCCACGACTACTTTACGTAAATTTTTGATAGATGGTAAATCATACATCGTATCAAGCAATACAGCCTCGACAATAGAACGTAAACCACGTGCACCAGTTTTTCTTTCAAGCGCTTTCTTCGCCATTGCTTTTAAAGCTTCTGGAGTGAATTCTAACTCCACATTTTCAAGTCCAAATAAAGCTTGATATTGTTTAGTTAAGGCATTTTTAGGCTGTGTAAGAATTTGCACAAGGGCCTCTTCATCTAATTCACTTAGTGGAGAAATCATAGGTAAACGCCCAATAAATTCCGGAATTAAACCAAACTTCATTAAATCATCAGGTTCTACTTGACGGAATAATTCAGAAAGAGACTTTTCTTCTTCATCTTTTTCTACTTTTGCACTAAAACCGATACTCATACTTGTTTGTGTACGTTTACTGATAATTTTATCTAATCCCGCAAATGCGCCACCGCAGATAAAGAGAATCTTTGACGTATCCAATTTCACCATTTCTTGCTGCGGATGTTTACGCCCGCCTTGAGGTGGAATAGACGCTACAGTACCTTCAATGAGTTTTAACAATGCTTGTTGTACACCTTCGCCAGATACATCTCGAGTAATTGATGCGCCTTCCGATTTACGGCTAATTTTATCAATTTCATCAATATAGATAATGCCTTGCTCAGCTTTTTCAGTATTATACTCACAATTTTGTAAAAGCTTTTGTAGGACATTTTCTACATCTTCACCGACGTAGCCAGCCTCAGTCAATGTTGTCGCATCAGCCATCGCAAAGGGTACATTTAAGCGACGAGCTAATGTTTGAGCAAGCAATGTTTTACCGCTACCCGTTGGTCCAATAAGCAAGATATTACTTTTGCCAAGCTCAACATCGTTATTTTGATGATTAGTTCGTAAGCGTTTATAATGATTGTAAACTGCGACAGAAAGCACTTTTTTCGCATAATCTTGGCCAATAACATAATCATCTAGATGAGCGCGAATTTCGTGAGGAGTTGGTAATTTCTCCTCATTTTCTGCCGCACTTTCGTCTACACTTTCATCATTACTTTCTTCAAGCATTGAATGACAAAGTTCGATACACTCATTACAAATATAGCCGTCTTTACCAGCTATTAATTTATCTACTTCGCCTTTTTCTTTTCCGCAAAAAGAGCAATGTAAATCTTTATCTTTGTCTGACATGTGTTTCCTTAACGTTTAATTAAAACTTCATCAACCAAACCATACGCTTTTGCTTCTTCAGCTGACATAAAGTTATCGCGATCTGTATCTTTCTCAATTCGTTCTATGTTTTGCCCAGTATGGAATGCTAGACGATCGTTTAAGGTGTGTTTAATTTTCAAAATTTCTTGTGCATGAATTTGAATATCGGATGCTTGACCACGGAAACCACCCAAAGGTTGGTGAATCATCACACGAGCATTTGGTAACGCTGCTCGTTTACCAGCAGTTCCGCCAGCAAGCAAGAATGCGCCCATTGAGCATGCCTGACCGATACAAAGTGTACGAATATCTGGCTTAATAAATTGCATTGTGTCGTAAATAGCCATACCTGCAGTCACAGAACCACCGGGAGAGTTGATATAGATATTGATATCTTTAGTTGGATCTTCAGACTCTAAAAAAAGCAGCTGAGCCACAATGAGATTTGCCATACTATCTTCCACTTCACCACTTAGGAAGATCACACGCTCTTTTAATAAACGGGAATAAATGTCGTATGAACGCTCGCCACGCGAAGTCTGTTCAACAACCATAGGAATTACACTCATGTTCTTACCTTTTTATCTAAAATTACTAATTATTTTACTCTAAATAACCTACAAATAAAAATGCGGTCGCTTTTGTTAAAAAGAGCGACCGCACTTTTATTCAATCATAATGATATTAATTAATCATTATGCCTATGGATTCATAATTTCATCAAATGAAGAAACTTTTTCAGTCACTTGTGCTTTAGCAAGTACTGCATCCACCGCTTGTTCTTCTAATACTACGTTACGAATATTGTTCATTAACTCTTCGTTTTTGCTATAGTATTCAACAACCTCAGCTGGTTGCTCGTAAGCCGATGCAATATCTGCAATCATTGCCTTAGCGCGTTCTTCATCAGCTTTTAATTCATTAGATTTAATCACTTCAGAGAATAATAAACCTACTTGAACACGACGAATTGCTTCCGCTTCAAATAATTCGCGTGGTAACTGTGCTGCTTGTTGTGCATTGCCACCAAAACGTTGAGCCGCTTGATTGCGTAATACATTAATTTCTTCTTCTACTGCAGAAGCTGGAACTTCAATTGGATTTTGTTCAATTAAACCGTTGATTACTTGTTGTTTAACACGTGAAACTAATGCGTTTTTCAATTCACGTTCCATATTCTTACGAATTTCTACACGTAAATCTGCAACAGATTTAGTATTCGGACCGAACTTAGCAACAAACTCATCTGTTAACTCAGGTAACACCATGTTTTCTACTTTTTTCAAGGTGATTGCAAATTTTGCCGCCTTACCTTTTAGGTTTTCTGCATGGTATTCAGCAGGGAAAGTTACATTAATATCAAATTGCTCACCTGCTTTATGGCCTACGATACCATCTTCAAAACCAGGAATCATACGACCTTGTCCCATAAATAATACGAAGTCAGATGCTTTACCACCTTCAAACTCTTCGCCATCTACAGAACCAACAAAATCAATAGTTACGCGATCATCTGCTTTTGCTGCAGAGTCGGTTTCTGCCCAAGTTGCTTGTTGTTTACGTAACACATCAACCATTTTATCAATATCAGCTTCTGTGATTTCAACAGTTGGTTTTTCAACTTTAATATTCTCAAAACCTTGTAACTTAACTTCTGGATAAACTTCAAAAGTTGCGGTGAAAACGAGATCTTTACCTTCTTCAAAAGTTTCAATACCAAAAGTTGGACGACCTGCAATATTAATCTTTTCTGCAATCACGGCATCAAAAAAATGACGTGGTAATAAATCGTTTAATACATCTTGACGGATTGATGCACCGAAACGTTGTTCGATAATATGAGCAGGAACATGGCCTTTACGGAAACCATCTACGCGCACATTTTTTGATGCGCGTTTAAATTCTTCACAAACTGCTTTAGATACAGTTTCAGCTGGAACGGTGATCGCTACACGGCGTTCTAAACCTTGAGTTGTTTCAATATTTAATGACATTTGTTACCTCAATTAATTTGCACTCGGTAAAAATCCACACCGAACACGTTTGTTAAATAAAATAAGACGCTCAATTATAACGAAAGAAATGTAACCAGTCGATAAAATACTGATTAAAAAATCACATTTTGATAACTTTCAAATATTACCTATAAACAAAAAGTGCGGAGAATTTTCCCCGCACTTTCTTTTGTCTTCTTTCTGTCTTTAAGACATTTAAGAATCCATCAATTATTTGATGATTTTCGCTACAACGCCCGCACCAACTGTACGGCCACCTTCACGGATTGCGAAACGTAAACCTTGGTCCATCGCGATTGGGTGGATTAAGCTTACTGTCATTTTGATATTATCACCAGGCATTACCATTTCCACGCCTTCTGGTAGCTCGATTGTACCAGTCACGTCAGTTGTACGGAAATAGAATTGTGGACGGTAACCTTTGAAGAATGGAGTATGACGACCACCTTCTTCTTTTGATAATACGTACACTTCTGATTCGAAGTCAGTGTGTGGCGTGATTGAACCTGGTTTCGCTAATACTTGACCACGTTCGATTTCTTCACGTTTGGTACCACGTAATAATGCACCGATGTTTTCACCCGCACGACCTTCGTCAAGTAATTTACGGAACATTTCAACACCCGTTACAGTAGTTTTCGCTGTTGGTTTGATACCTACGATTTCTACTTCATCACCAGTACGGATAATACCACGTTCTACACGACCAGTTACTACTGTACCACGACCTGAGATTGAGAACACATCTTCAATTGGAAGAAGGAACGGTTGGTCAATCGCACGCTCTGGCTCTGGGATGTAAGTATCTAAGTGGTTTGCTAATTCAAGGATTTTTTCTTCCCATTCTGCTACGCCATTTAATGCTTGTAATGCAGAACCACGTACGATTGGAGTGTCGTCACCTGGGAAGTCATATTGAGATAGAAGTTCACGAACTTCCATTTCTACTAATTCTAATAACTCTTCGTCATCTACCATGTCGCATTTGTTTAAGAATACGATGATGTATGGAACACCTACTTGGCGACCTAATAAGATGTGCTCACGAGTTTGTGGCATTGGACCATCAGTTGCTGCTACTACTAAGATAGCACCATCCATTTGTGCCGCACCAGTAATCATGTTTTTAACATAGTCGGCGTGTCCTGGACAGTCAACGTGTGCGTAGTGACGAGTTGCTGTATCGTATTCAACGTGTGAAGTGTTGATGGTGATACCACGCGCTTTTTCTTCTGGCGCGTTATCGATTTGGTCAAATGCGCGAGCTGCACCACCGTAGTGTTTAGATAATACGGTTGTGATTGCTGCTGTTAAAGTTGTTTTACCGTGGTCAACGTGGCCGATTGTACCCACGTTTACGTGCGGTTTTGTACGTTCAAATTTTTCTTTAGACATTGCTAATGTTTCCTAAGAAGTGCGGTATAAAACACTCATGTTTTACACCGCTGGTTTACAAAAATTATTTTTTACGCGCTTCAATTACTGCAGCTGCAACACTTGTTGGCGCTTCAGCATATTTTAACGGTTCCATTGAGTAAGATGCACGACCTTGAGTTTGTGAACGTAAGTCTGTTGCATAGCCGAACATTTCTGAAAGTGGAACTTCAGCATCGATCTTAACAACGAACTCATTCGCTTCTTGACCGTTCACCATGGCACGACGACGGCTTAAGTCACCAATTACATCACCAACATATTCAGGTGGAGTTTCAACTTCAACTTTCATAATCGGCTCAAGTAATACTGGGTTTGCTTTTGCGAATGCTGCTTTAAATGCTAAAGATGCAGCAAGTTTAAACGCTAACTCAGATGAGTCTACATCATGGTATGAACCGAAGTGTAAACGTACACCAAGATCAACTACTGGGTAGCCCGCTAATGGACCAGATTTAAGCTGTTCTTGAATACCTTTATCAACCGCAGGGATGTATTCACCAGGGATTACACCACCTTTGATTTCATTTACGAATTCGTAACCAGGACCTTCTGGATCTAATGGATATAAGTCGATAACAACGTGACCATATTGACCGCGACCACCAGATTGTTTTGCATGCTTACCTTCCACATCGTTAACACGAGTGCGGATAGTTTCACGGTAAGACACTTGTGGTTTACCGATGTTAGCTTCCACTTTGAACTCACGTTTCATACGGTCAACGATGATATCTAAGTGTAATTCACCCATACCAGAGATGATAGTTTCACCAGATTCTTCATCAGTGTGAACACGGAATGAAGGGTCTTCTTGTGCTAAACGACCTAATGCTAAGCCCATTTTTTCTTGGTCAGCTTTAGTTTTTGGTTCTACCGCAACAGAGATTACTGGCTCTGGGAATTCCATACGCTCAAGGATGATTGGTGCTTCAATTGCACATAATGTATCACCAGTAGTTACATCTTTTAAGCCGATAGCAGCTGCAATGTCACCTGCACGAACTTCTTTAATTTCTTCACGTTTGTTAGCGTGCATCTGTACGATACGACCAAAACGTTCGCGTTTTTGACGTACAGAGTTTAATACTGTGTCACCAGAATTAATAACACCAGAATATACACGGAAGAAGGTTAAGTTACCTACGAATGGGTCAGTTGCAATTTTGAATGCTAATGAAGAGAATGGTTCTTCATCGCTTGCGTGACGCTCACCTTCAGTTTCATCAAGGTTGATACCTTTGATCGCCGGAATATCAGTTGGTGCCGGTAAGTATTCAACAACGGCATCCAGCATAGCTTGAACACCTTTGTTTTTGAACGCAGAACCACAAGTTACTAAGATGATTTCGTTTGCTAATACGCGCTGACGTAATGCTGACTTAATTTCTTCTTCAGTTAAGTCTTCGCCACCTAAGTATTTTTCCATTAATTCTTCTGACGCTTCAGCTGCCGCTTCAACAAGGTTTTGACGCCATTCTTCACAGTCTGCTTGCATATTTGCAGGCACATCTTCATAGGTGAAGGTCATACCTTGGTCAGCTTCGTTCCAGTTGATCGCTTTCATTTTGATTAGATCAACTACACCAGTGAAGTTTTCTTCTGCACCAATTGGAAGTTGAAGTGGAACCGCATTAGCACCTAAACGAGTTTTTAATTGTTCAACAACACGTAAGAAGTTAGCACCAGTACGGTCCATTTTGTTTACAAACGCAATACGCGGAACTTCATATTTGTTAGCTTGACGCCATACGGTTTCAGATTGTGGTTGAACACCACCAACCGCACAGTAAACCATTACCGCACCATCAAGAACGCGCATAGAACGTTCTACTTCAACAGTAAAGTCTACGTGTCCTGGGGTGTCGATAACGTTAATACGGTGTTGTTGGAACTGTTGTGACATACCTGACCAAAATGCAGTTGTTGCCGCAGAGGTAATGGTAATACCACGCTCTTGTTCTTGTTCCATCCAGTCCATCGTTGCTGCACCATCGTGCACTTCACCGATTTTGTGGCTAACACCAGTATAGAATAAGATACGCTCAGTAGTAGTGGTTTTACCCGCATCAATGTGCGCACTGATACCGATATTACGATATCTTTCAATAGGGGTTGTACGAGCCATTATTATAACCTTGTTTATTTAATATCAGTTTATATAAGGGTAAGGCTTCATCAATGATGAAGCCCTTTAAATTCAAAACTTATTACCAACGGTAGTGAGCAAATGCTTTGTTAGCTTCAGCCATACGGTGAACGTCTTCACGTTTTTTCACTGCTGCACCCTTGTTATCAGACGCATCTGATAATTCGTTTGCAAGACGTAAAGCCATTGATTTATCACCGCGTTTACGTGCAGCTTCAACGATCCAACGCATACCTAATGCGTTACGACGTACTGGACGTACTTCAACCGGTACTTGGTAAGTAGAACCACCAACACGACGAGATTTAACCTCAACAGTTGGACGTACGTTTTCAAGTGCAACTTCAAACGCTTCTAAAGGCTCTTTACCTGTGCGTTGTGCTAAAGTTTCTAAAGCACCATAAACGATTGATTCAGCAACGGATTTTTTACCGTCTACCATGATTACATTAATAAATTTTGCAAGTAATTCTGAACCGAACTTCGGATCTGGAAGAATCTTGCGTGCTTCAACACTACGACGACGTGGCATTGCGAATTTCTCCGTATTTTAATCTTCAGGATATCCAAAACCCATCAGCAATATTTCTCTTTGAGAAAATTTGCAGCGCAAAGCGCTTTTTGACTGGAGTTTATGGTTTAAATTGTTTTGCTAATTTAGACGTTTGGCCTTACTTAACGGAGAACCATTAAGCTTTAGGGCGTTTAACGCCGTATTTAGAACGACCTTGTTTACGATCTTTAACGCCTGCGCAGTCTAATGCACCGCGTACTGTGTGGTAACGCACACCCGGTAAGTCTTTAACACGACCACCACGGATTAATACAACACTGTGCTCTTGAAGGTTGTGACCTTCACCACCGATATAAGAAGTTACTTCAAAACCGTTAGTTAAGCGGATACGACATACTTTACGTAACGCTGAGTTTGGTTTTTTAGGAGTTGTAGTATATACACGAGTACATACACCACGTTTCTGCGGGCAAGCCTCTAATGCAGGAACGTTGCTTTTTACAACCTTTTTCACACGCGGTTTGCGTACTAGCTGGTTGATAGTTGCCATTAAAAAAGCTCCAGTTTAAATGTTATTCAATAATAGAATGTTGTTCAAAAAATCTACTTCCATACAGAAATAGACGGCGAATTTTAATCGTTCTGAGGTTTGTTGTCAATAATTAAACAGCGCCAAAGATCCGTGAAAGGATCTTTAGTTGTGTACAAAAAACGCTTCCAAAATTCACCGCACTTTTTCTTTTTCATTCAAAATGCCAAACCAATTGCCCCAGCGAAATGACAGTTTTATAATTTCTACTTAATTAGTATTAAATTACAATCATTATGTTACGCTCGCTCAAATTTCACTTACGCTATTTCTTCCATAAAAAGCTACGCCAAACACACAGAATTTCCCACAAAAGTTTAGAATTTATCTGCCTAATTATAGGTGCAACATTTGTCTCACTCTTTTCATTTGGCTTTGCTAAATTATCCGATCTTGGCCTAGAATTAAACGCTCATTGGTCATCTCAATATCCTATTGCAGTTTGGTTTGTGTTACCCCTAGGCATGGCTTGCCTGACTTGGTTTACGAAAAAATATACTCCCTATGTTGGAGGAAGCGGTATTCCGCAAGTCATTGCATCAATTAATCTTCCTCATAGTAGCTATAAAACCAAATTAGTTGAATTCAGCCAAACTATTTGGAAAATTCCTCTTACCTTTCTGGCTATGCTTATCGGTGCATCTGTTGGGCGTGAAGGTCCATCAGTACAAGTTGGCGCAGCTGTCATGCTGGCGTGGGGGAATTATTGTAGAAAACATAATTTAGCATTTAGAGGATTAAGCACCAATGAATTACTTGCCACAGGTGCAGCGGGTGGACTTGCTGCTGCCTTTAATGCCCCTTTGGCTGGGGTGATATTTGCGATTGAAGAACTTGGACGTGGCGTAATGTTACGTTGGGAACGACGCGTATTGATGGGGGTATTAGCTGCTGGTTTTATTCTTGTCGCGATTCAAGGAAACAGCCCTTATTTTCCACGTTATCAAGGAGCAACATCTGTTTCTTATCTCTATCTTTGGCTTGCAATTTGTGGAGTGGTTTGTGGCATTCTAGGTGGCATATTTGGACGATTATTAGCAAAAGGTATCGCAGGATTATCACCTGAAAAATGGCGAGGCTGGGTTCGCCAACATCCTATTTATATTGCTTTATTATTGGGTTTAGTGCTTGCCGCACTCGGCAGTTACACTCATGGACAAACTTATGGTACTGGCTATGAGGTTGTTGCGCGCGCTTTAGAAGGACAAGCCATAGAGCCTGAAATTGGCATCCTTAAACTTTTGGCAACGGTGGCTACTTATTGGAATGGTGTTGCCGGTGGTATCTTTACCCCATCACTGACAACAGGCGCAGGCATTGGCGCAATGCTGTGGGATATCAGCGGAGGGATGGTCGATCAACGTTTTTTGGTGATTTTATGTATGGCGGCATTTTTAGCTGGCGGCACACAATCGCCAGTTACCGCCAGTGTTGTTGTAATGGAAATGACAGGTGCACAACCCGTTCTCATTTGGATCTTGATTTCCAGCATTATTGCATCCATAATCTCGCGCCAATTTAGCCCAAAACCATTTTACCACTTTGCTGCAGGCCGTTTTCGCCAGCAAATGCAAGCTCGCCAAGCCGAAGAATTACGCAGCAAAACCGAATAAGAGAAATAAAAATGCCTCAAAATCTACCGCACTTTTACCGCGGCCGTTTTTCTGTTGCGCCAATGTTAGATTGGACAACACGCCATTGTCGTTATTTTCATCGCCAATTTTCAAAGCATGCGTTACTTTACACTGAAATGGTCACAGCGCCTGCGATTATCCATGCCAAATACGATCACTTGGATTTTGATTTACAAGAAAATCCCGTTGCGTTACAGCTGGGAGGAAGCGATCCGGAACAACTCAAATATTGTGCAAAACTTGCTGAGGAACGAGGATATCACGAAATTAATCTTAATGTAGGATGCCCTTCTGATCGCGTACAAAATGGAATGTTTGGCGCTTGCTTAATGGCTAAGGCAGATCTGGTTGCAGACTGTGTAGAACAAATGCAAAGTGCGGTCAAAATTCCAGTCACTGTGAAAACCCGTATTGGAATTGATGAATTAGACAGCTATGAATTTTTATGTGATTTTATTGAGAAGGTTCAAGCAAAAGGTTGCCAAGAGTTTATTATCCACGCACGAAAAGCTTGGCTTTCAGGGCTAAGTCCTAAAGAAAATCGAGAAATTCCGCCATTAGATTATACTAGAGTGTATCAACTAAAACGTGATTTTCCACATCTAACTATCGCAATTAATGGCGGCATAAAAACCATTGAAGAAATGAAGCAACATTTGCAATATGTGGACGGCGTGATGGTTGGGCGAGAGGCCTATCAAAATCCAAGTTTACTTGGGCAAATTGACCAAGCCTTATTTGATCCTAACGCACCAATTGTTACCGCTCATGAAGCGGTACAATCAATGCTTCCTTATATTGAACAACAACTTAGCCAAGGCATACACCTTAATCATATCGTCCGTCATATGTTAGGCGCATTCCAAAATTGCAAAGGTGCTCGCCAATGGCGACGCTATTTAAGCGAAAATGCGTTTAAACAAGGTGCAGGAGTTGAAGTAGTTGAAACCGCCTTAAGCTTTGTAGAAAACGAATCCTAAAAAACAAAATAAGCCGCAAAAGTGCGGCTTATTTTTCAGCTATTTTTCTTACGCAATACGCATTTGAAAAATCACCAATTCAGCTTGGCAACAGAAAGTGAAATCTGCCTTTAATAAATAGTCACCATTCACTTTTGTAATTTCAGATTGAATTTCACAAGGTTCACTTTCTACATCACGCGCTTTCTGAGTAAAAAATGCGAGCGCTTCTTGCGCTTGTTCCTCACTGTCATAAACATATTCAATAACCTGACTACAATCACGATTATCGAAAAGTGATTTCATATCAAATGTGTTACAACCTACACATTCAATCGGTTTTTCAGTTTGAATTGCCATAATATTATCCTTTTATTCTGTTATTTTGCGGCAACGAAACCCACTGCTTCGTACACTTTCGCCAAGGTTTCTTGCGCTTTTGCACGAGCTTTTTCCGCTCCTTGTCGTAAGATATTATCTAATAAAGCTTCATCATTACGATATTGATGGAAACGTTCTTGTAAACCAGCAAGTAAAGTTGATACTTCATCCGCTACTGCTGTTTTTAAATGTCCGTACATTTTACCTTCAAATTCTTTTTCAAGATCAGCAATTGGCTTATCCGTAACCGCAGAAAGAATATCTAAAAGATTGGATACCCCCGCTTTATTTTGCACGTCATAACGAACAACAGGTGGCTCATCTGAATCTGTTACGGCACGTTTAATTTTCTTCGCCACAGATTTTGGATCTTCCAAAAGTGTCACTACATTGTTGCGGTTATCATCTGATTTTGACATTTTCTTTTCAGGATCTTGCAATGACATAATAC
This sequence comes from Haemophilus haemolyticus, assembly GCF_003351405.1. GTDB lineage: Bacteria > Pseudomonadota > Gammaproteobacteria > Enterobacterales > Pasteurellaceae > Haemophilus > Haemophilus haemolyticus_N. Next base: position 825,053 of record NZ_CP031240.1, on the reverse strand, counting down.
GCGCACCTGCTTTTCCAATGAAAATTTCAGGAATAGTGAAAATATTGCCATAAAGCGCATTAAAGCGATTTGCAATATCACGCGTAATTTCTAAGTGTTGTTTTTGGTCATCGCCCACAGGCACGCTTTTTGCTTGATAAAGTAAAATATCCGCCGCCATTAACACAGGATAATCAAACAAACCCACGTTAATATTTTCTGCATAACGCGCAGATTTATCTTTGAATTGGGTCATTCGGCTCATTTCACCGAAATAAGTGTAGCAGTTTAACACCCAGCCTAATTGCGTGTGTTCTGGAACATGAGATTGAACAAAAATAGTACTTTTATTTGGATCAATTCCGCATGCCAAATAAAGTGCAAGCACATCAAGCGTTGCTTTACGAAGGGCAATAGGATCTTGACGCACAGTGATCGCATGTAAATCAACTACGCAGAAAATACATTCATAATCATCTTGCATTTTCACCCAGTTGCGCAACGCACCCAAATAATTTCCGATAGTTAATTCACCAGAAGGCTGCACGCCACTAAAAACAATTGGTTTTGCCATAATCAATCCTTAATACCTTAAAACTGTTCGCACATCATACCAGAAACTCTATGCTTTTTTAATGTTCGAGTTCAAAAGCTAGGTTAAAAATGCTATATTTAACGGAAACGTTTTCCTAATATTTCCTAATGAAAAACTACCACGATATTGTTCTTGCCCTTGCTGGAGTGTGCCAATCAGCAAAATTGGTTCATCAACTTGCAACAGAAAGTCGAGCAGATTCAGATACATTTTTAACCGCACTTAATAGCCTTTTTATTACCCAACCACAACGAATCGAAGATGTTTTTGGTGGCGAAGTTCGTCATTTAAAATTAGGTCTAGAAACCTTAATTCATCAGCTCAATGCGCAAGGCGATCAAAATTTAACTCGTTATTGGTTAAGCCTTTTGGCATTAGAAGGTAAATTATCGAAAAATCCCAATGCCAAACAAACATTAGGCAATCGAATTTCTCGCCTAAAAGAACAGGAAATTCATTACGCTCGCGATAGTGAAACAATGCTATCTATTATGGCAAATATTTACAGCGACGTTATTAGCCCATTGGGCAAAAAAATTCACATTCTAGGCTCGCCTGATTATTTGCGACAAGAACTCGTGCAAAATAAAATTCGTGCAGTTTTACTTGCAGGCATTCGCTCTGCCGTGCTGTGGAAACAAATGGGCGGAACAAAATGGCAAATTTTATTTTTCCGCAGAAAATTACTTGCCACCGCAAAACAGATTTATTCTTCTATTTATTAATACAATTCTGGAGCAAACATTTATGCAACTCTCTACACTGACCGCACTTTCCCCTCTTGAGGGGCGTTATCAAGATAAAGTAACTCCATTACGCGCTATTTTTAGTGAATTCGGGTTAATGAAATTCCGTGTAGCTGTGGAAGTTCGTTGGTTACAAAAATTAGCTTCAACGACAGAAATTACTGAAGTGCCGCCATTTTCTACGCAAGCAAATGCTTTTTTAGATGGAATTGTGGCTAACTTTAATGAGACAGATGCTGCGCGTATTAAAGAAATTGAACGCACAACCAATCACGATGTGAAAGCCGTTGAGTATTTCCTGAAAGAGAAAATTCAAAATGAACTGGAACTAGTGAACGTTTCCGAATTTATTCACTTCGCTTGCACCTCAGAAGATATTAACAACCTCTCTCACGCATTAATGTTAAGCACCGCTCGTGACGAAGTGATTTTACCTGAATGGAAAAAACTGATTGATGAAATCACTCGTCTTGCAGAAGAATATAAAACGATTCCATTACTTTCTCGCACACATGGCCAACCAGCTTCCCCAAGCACAGTGGGCAAAGAAATGGCGAATGTCGTTTACCGTCTAAAACGTCAATTTAAACAACTTCAGAACGCGGAAATCTTAGGTAAAATCAATGGTGCGGTAGGTAACTACAATGCGCATTTATCGGCATATCCTAATATTGATTGGCATAAATTCAGCGAAGAATTTGTCACTTCATTAGGTATTCAATGGAATCCTTATACCACGCAAATTGAGCCGCACGATTACATCGCTGAATTTTTTGATGCTGTAGTACGCTTTAATACCATTATCATTGATTTTGATCGTGATTTATGGGGATACATTGCATTAAATCACTTTAAACAACGAACTATTGCTGGCGAAATTGGTTCTTCTACCATGCCACATAAAGTCAATCCAATTGATTTTGAAAACTCAGAGGGCAATCTAGGATTAGCAAATGCAGTGATGACCCATTTAGGTCAAAAACTACCAATTTCTCGCTGGCAGCGTGACTTAACGGATTCAACCGTATTACGTAATTTAGGCGTAGGATTAGGTTATTGTCTGATCGCTTATGCTTCAACACGCAAAGGCATTAGTAAACTTGAAGTAAATCAACTGCACTTATTAGAAGAACTCAATCAAAACTGGGAAGTTTTGGCTGAACCAATTCAAACCGTAATGCGCCGCTATGGAATAGAAAAACCTTACGAAAAATTAAAAGAATTGACGCGAGGTAAACGAGTGACAGAACAGGCTATGCGTGAATTTATTGATAAGTTGGATATTCCACAAGAAGAAAAATTACGTTTACAAAAATTAACACCCGCTACTTATATTGGGGCTGCAGTGGAATTAGTAGAGAAACTATCATAGGAATTTGGCTCTTTTTCCAACAATATTCTTTACAAGAACATAGCTTTTCTCTATAATCCTGCGCCTGTGTTAGTCAGTCTAACAAATTTCTGGTTGGTGCTTGACCTATTCAAGCCCCATCCAAGACCGTAGGGGAGTGATCTTAATTATCCTACGTAGATGGTGAACAGAATAAGAATTTTTCTTGCTTCTGGGCGCCGAAGTCATCCTAGTCTTAGGATTAGGTAAATTAATTCCGAGTAATCGGAGTGTATTCAGGAGCTAAAAGCCAATGGCATTAAATCTTCAAGACAAACAAGCAATTGTTGCTGAAGTAAATGAAGCAGCCAAAGGTGCACTTTCAGCAGTAATCGCGGATTCTCGCGGTGTAACTGTTGAGAAAATGACTGAATTACGTAAATCAGCACGTGAAGCTGGCGTTACAATGCGTGTAGTTCGTAATACTTTATTACGTCGCGCAGTTGAAGGCACAGATTACGAATGCTTAAAAGATACGTTTGTAGGTCCAACACTTATCGCGTTCTCTAACGAACACCCGGGCGCAGCTGCTCGTTTGTTCAAAGAGTTTGCTAAAGCAAACGATAAGTTTGAAATTAAAGGTGCAGCCTTTGAAGGTAAAATCCAAGATGTTGAATTCTTGGCAACATTACCAACTTACGAAGAAGCGATTGCACGTTTAATGGGCACAATGAAAGAAGCTGCAGCAGGCAAACTTGCTCGCACCCTCGCGGCATTACGCGACAAATTACAAGAAGCAGCTTAATCATTAAGCGTTTCTTACTTAATTTAACTTTATTTATTTTAGGAATTGATTGTTATGTCATTAACTAACGAACAAATCATTGAAGCGATTGCTTCAAAAACTGTAACTGAAATCGTTGAATTAATCGCAGCGATGGAAGAAAAATTCGGTGTTTCAGCAGCGGCAGCAGTAGCAGCAGCTCCAGCAGCAGGCGGCGCAGCGGCAGCAGAAGAAAAAACTGAATTCGACGTAATTCTTGCAGCAGCTGGTGCTAACAAAGTAGCAGTAATCAAAGCAGTACGTGGTGCAACTGGTTTAGGCTTAAAAGAAGCTAAAGATTTAGTTGAATCTGCTCCAGCAGCATTAAAAGAAGGTGTTTCTAAAGAAGAAGCTGAAGCACTTAAGAAAGAATTAGAAGAAGCTGGTGCACAAGTAGAAGTTAAATAATTTCTCTTTTAACCACTTTAAAATTCAGAAAACCGATGGGAAACTATCGGTTTTTTCCTATCTAAAAAGCCATAACTTCCTTAATTTAAAAACTTATCATCTTCTCCTTTCTACGATAAAATATCTCCCATTATTATTGATAAATAAAGAGAAAATCTATGACTACAAAAGCATTAAGTGCGGTAATTTTAGCAGCCGGAAAAGGAACGCGTATGTATTCCGATTTACCAAAAGTTCTACATACAATAGCTGGTAAACCAATGGTAAAACATGTAATTGATACTGCACATCAATTAGGCGCAGAAAATATTCATTTGATCTATGGCCACGGTGGAGACTTAATGCGTACCCATCTTGCAAATGAACAAGTAAATTGGGTATTACAAACAGAACAACTTGGCACAGCACATGCAGTTCAACAAGCAGCACCTTTCTTTAAGGATAACGAAAATATTGTTGTGCTTTACGGCGATGCACCATTAATAACTAAAGAAACATTAGAAAAATTAATTGAAGCGAAACCAGAAAATGGCATTGCATTGCTTACCGTAAATTTAGATAACCCAACAGGCTATGGACGAATTATTCGTGAAAATGGGAATGTTGTAGCAATTGTAGAACAAAAAGATGCAAATGCAGATCAACTAAATATTAAAGAAGTAAATACTGGCGTTATGGTATCTGATGGTGCAAGTTTCAAAAAATGGCTAGCTCGTGTAGGCAATAATAATGCTCAAGGCGAATATTACTTAACGGATCTTATTGCTCTCGCAAACCAAGATAATTGCCAAGTTATTGCTGTACAAGCAACAGATGTCATGGAAGTTGAAGGTGCAAATAATCGCTTACAATTAGCCGCACTTGAACGTTATTTCCAAAATAAACAAGCCTCAAAATTATTACTTGAAGGCGTAATGATCTACGATCCAGCTCGTTTTGACCTACGTGGAACATTAGAGCATGGAAAAGATGTGGAAATCGACGTTAATGTTATTATCGAAAGTAGTGTTAAACTCGGCGATCGCGTAAAAATTGGCGCAGGTTGCGTATTAAAAAATGTTGTTATTGGCAATGATGTAGAAATAAAACCCTATTCTGTGCTAGAGGATGCTGTAGTGGGAGAAAAAGCCGCAATTGGTCCATTTTCTCGTTTACGCCCAGGTGCGGAACTCGCAGCTGAAACACATGTCGGTAACTTTGTAGAAATTAAAAAATCTACCGTTGGTAGAGGGTCTAAAGTAAATCACCTAACCTATATTGGCGATTCAGAAATCGGCTCAGATTGTAATATTGGTGCGGGTGTCATCACCTGTAACTACGATGGCGCAAATAAATTTAAAACGATCATCGGTGATGATGTATTTGTGGGATCTGATACACAATTAGTCGCGCCAGTAAAAGTCGCAAATGGCGCAACTATTGGTGCTGGGACAACAATTACACGCGATGTAGGTGAAAATGAGTTAGTGATTACACGAGTTCCTCAGCGTCATATTCAAGATTGGCAACGACCAACAAAGAAAAAGTAAAATAGCATAAAAAATCCTACGTTTTATCGTAGGATTTTTTTATAAACCAATTTTACAAATCGTAATTAAAGCTGTATAAAAAATGACCGCACTTAATACCAATAATTTAAAAGCCAATTTTGGCTTTCTCTAATGTAAGCGATATAAAATTCGAGCTACCACCGCAAGAATAATAGGATAAATCCAAAAAAATATTGAGAATAAATTAACTTGCCAAGTTTCCAAGTTAGGATTTTTATCAAATGTCGTGGAAAGCAACAGAGCCATCGGACATAACAATACAGGGGCACAAAAAATAGCTAATCCCCAGGTAAATAAACTAAAACCACGAGGCAAAGATTGTCTTGTCATAATTTAAAATTTTACGAATAATTGATAATTACAATATAACAAATACTGTGATTATTAGAAAGCAAGTAGAAATCAATAGACTTGAATAAAATGAAATGGCGCACCCGAAAGGATTCGAACCTTTGACCGCTCGGTTCGTAGCCGAGTACTCTATCCAGCTGAGCTACGGGTGCGTAGATGATGCTTTAATTATTCATAACCACTTTATAAGATAGAGTCGCTTTAAAATGGCGCACCCGAGAGGATTCGAACCTCTGACCGCTCGGTTCGTAGCCGAGTACTCTATCCAGCTGAGCTACGGGTGCAGAATAAATAAAACAAACAATGGCGGTGAGAGAGGGATTCGAACCCTCGATGGAGCTTTTTAACCCCATACTCCCTTAGCAGGGGAGCGCCTTCAGCCTGCTCGGCCATCTCACCACAATCGGTGTGAGCGGTATAATACGTTTTTTAGAAAATATGTCAAACCATTTTTTGAAAAACACACCTGTTTGAATATTTTATCTACACATTAAATATATTATTGAATAAAAATCTACTCATTATTCAAAAATACTAAAATCTTAGATATTGTTTCCTGTCTCAATTCATCTTGCTCAAATAACACCTCATGTTTAGCGTTCAATACAACTTTGCATTGAGCATTCGGAAAAAGTGCGGTTAATTTTTCAAGATTTTTGTTATCTACGATTTTTTCTTTTTCGGCTTGTAAAATTAGGATTGGAATTTCAATCTTAGGAATAACTTTCGGCAAACGTTTAATTGCATTCAAACACAAATGTACCCAACGGAACGTTGGTCCGCCAAGATGAATTGCTGAATTCTTACGATTGACACGATTCATCCATTTCATTCTGGTTTTACAGAAACTTAGTTCATTGTATTCCAAGTGGGCTTGTTGATAAGGCCCTTTACCAAAAACATAACGCTCGCCTTGCCCTAACATATTCATCAGGACAATAATCAGTTCATCTCTAATAGGGTGTTTTGAGGGAATGCCGTAAAAAGGTGAAGAAAGCACGGCTTTATTAATGCGATGATCACAATTCGCCAAATAATACGTTGTAATCAATGCGCCCATTGAATGAGCAAGCAAATGCTGCGTTGAATAGCTGAAAAGTGCGGTTACTTTTTCGATGATTTTCGCCATATCATCGACATAGAAACGAAATTCGTCTAAATGCCCTTTTTCAGAATCCTTCAACAAATGGGTTGAATAGCCTTGACCACGGTGATCAAATAGCAACACATCATAGCCTTGATAATAAAAATCATAAGCTGGCTCTGACCATTTCAACATATTTTCAGCACGGCCATTCACTAAAATCATCAATTTTCTATCCGCACTTTTTGCGTGGATTAAATGACGATAAGCGATTTGAACATTATTTTTGCCAGTGAAATATTGCGTTGAAAATTGATTAAAAAAAGGTAACAGTTTGGTAAAGACAAATTGAGTAAAGTAGGATTCTCGATTCATAAGTTTTTAGATGGGATACATCAACGCATACAAAAGAAAGAAAAAGTGCGTGAGATTTTACTTCACGCACTCTGCCAATTATGCTACCAATTGTTTTAAGATACGGCGAACTGGCTCTGCCGCGCCCCATAATAATTGGTCACCCACAGTAAAGGCAGCCAAATATTCAGGGCCCATTGCCAATTTACGTAAACGACCAACTGGTACGCTTAATGTACCCGTTACTTTAGCTGGCGTTAATTCACGCAATGTGGTTTCTTTGTCGTTTGGAATCACTTTTACCCATTCATTATGTGATGCAATAATTTGTTCAATTTCTTCTAATGGCAAATCTTTTTTCAATTTAATGGTGAACGCTTGGCTATGGCAACGTAAGGCACCGATACGCACACATAAACCATCCACAGGAATTGGATTGTCGCTTAAACCTAAAATTTTGTTGGTTTCTGCATAACCTTTCCATTCTTCTTTAGTTTGTCCTGTTTCAGGAAGAAGTTTATCAATCCAAGGAATTAAGCTACCGCCTAATGCTGCACCGAAGTTTTCGGTTGGGAAGCGATCAGAACGCATTTCTGCTGTCACTTTACGTTCAATATCTAAAATTGACGAAGCAGGGTCTTTTAATTCACTAGAAACCGCTTGTTCTAATAAACCCATTTGTGAAAGTAATTCACGCATATTTTTTGCGCCAGCACCTGAAGCCGCTTGATAAGTTGCGACAGAAATCCATTCCACCAAATCTTTTTCAAATAAACCACCGATAGCCATCAACATTAAGCTCACGGTACAGTTACCACCTACGAAAGTTTTAATACCTTTTTTCAAGCCTTCAGAAATCACGTGTTGGTTTACCGGATCAAGCACAATAATTGCATCATCTTTCATGCGTAGTGCAGAAGCGGCATCAACCCAATAACCGTCCCAACCTGTTGCTTTTAATTTTGGATAGACTTCATTGGTGTAATCTCCTCCTTGGCAAGTCACGATAATGTCTAATTTTTTGAGTTCTTCAATATCGAATGCATTTTTAAGTTCGCCTGCATCCTTGCCACCAAATACAGGGGCTTTTTGACCTGCTTGTGAAGTTGTAAAAAATACAGGATTAAGATTTGCAAAATCATTTTCCTGCGACATACGATCCATTAATACGGAACCCACCATTCCGCGCCAGCCGATAAAGCCTACATTTTTCATTATTGTTTCCTTAGTTTGTTGTGTTTGAATAGAATTATTAATTACAAGATAGCGTTAGCAAAATCAAGTATTTTTCATGGAAATTTACATTTTGCGAAAGAAATTAAATAAGAAATAAAAAAGATCGGTCTATTTAAAAGAAAATTTAATTTGACCGCTCTTTTTCTAATTATCTACTTCAACACTCATCACGCCTTCTTCCGCTTTCAACAATGCATACGCATCTTTCAACATTGTGGAATCAATGGAAAAACAGCGAATTTGTAACCGTACCTCACCACTACTTTGATCTTTCACCTGTATATGTTCAATACGATACTGATTGTTTACTAACAATTGAGTGACTTTTCCAATACTTTCCGCACCATTGACAAGAATATTGAATTTTGTCCGACGACATTGTGATTTACGATGTACCCAACGTTGAACCAACGGACTTAATCGAATAGACACCAAAATCATCACAGTGGCGATGACCGCATCAAACACGAAGCCCGCCCCAGCGGCAATACCGATCCCCGCAGAAGCCCAAATAATCGCCGCAGTGGTTAAACCTGAAATCGCATCATTTTTCTTATGCAAAATCACACCTGCCCCTAAAAAACCGATGCCACTAATCACTTGAGCCGCAAGACGCATCGGATCCGTACGAATATTTTCTGAAACTTGCGCATAATGCTCTGCGGCTTGAATCGAAACAATGGTTAGCACACAAGTGGTGACGGCAATAATGGCACAAGTTTTCACGCCCACAGGTTTGCGCTTAAGCTCACGTTCTAAGCCAATAACACTACCAAGCACCATCGCCAATAGCATTTTGCTAAAAATAATTAAGTGATAAGGATTGAAAAGTGCGGTTAAAAGTAAAGATGAATTTTCCATAATGATAAAAATGAGTCCGACATAATCGTCTATTCTACATCACTTAGCTTAAAATCTTTACCCTTCCAAGCCTTTAATTTATCGCCTTTCTTGCGAAAATTGAGTAGAATCTTGCGTTTGAAATTTTATAGAGCGAAAGAACGGTTATTTTTATGCAAAATTCAACCCCAAGCATTGGCTTTGTAAGCCTTGGTTGCCCAAAAAACTTAGTAGATTCTGAACGAATCTTAACGGAGCTACGCACCGACGGTTACAACATTGTGCCAAGCTATGAAAATGTCGATTTAGTGATTGTGAACACTTGTGGCTTTATTGATAGTGCCGTGCAGGAATCACTCGAAGCGATTGGTGAAGCATTAGAAGAAAATGGACGAGTCATCGTGACTGGCTGTTTGGGGGCAAAAGAAGACCAAATTCGTGAAGTGCATCCTAAAGTTTTGGAAGTCAGCGGCCCACATAGTTATGAAGCAGTGATGGCTCAAGTTCACAAATACGTGCCAAAACCGACACATAGCCCTTACACCAGCTTAGTACCAAAACAAGGCGTGAAACTGACACCAAAACATTATGCCTATTTGAAGATCTCTGAAGGCTGTGATCACCGTTGTACGTTCTGTATTATTCCATCTATGCGTGGTGATTTGGAAAGCCGTTCTATTACGCAAGTCTTGGACGAAGCCAAACGTTTAGCCGAAGCAGGCGTAAAAGAATTGCTTGTGGTATCCCAAGACACTTCCGCTTATTCCATGGACTTAAAACGCCAAGAGGGCGGTGTAAAAACGGCTTTCTGGAATGGCATGCCAATTAAAAATGATTTAATGACGCTTTGTAAACAACTTGGCAAACTTGGCATTTGGGTTCGCTTACATTATGTGTATCCCTATCCGCATGTGGATGATTTAATTCCATTAATGGCTGATGGCACGCTCTTGCCGTATTTAGACATTCCATTACAACATGCGAGCCCAAAAATCTTAAAAGCAATGAAAAGACCGGGCAGTATTGACCGCACTTTAGAACGCATTAAACAATGGCGTGAAATTTGCCCAGATTTAACATTACGCTCCACCTTTATTGTTGGTTTTCCGGGTGAAACAGAAGAAGATTTCCAATTATTGCTCGATTTCTTAAAAGAAGCCCAACTTGATCGCGTAGGCTGCTTCAAATTCAGCCCAGTTGAAGGAGCTCCTGCAACAGAGATGGCTGACCAAGTACCAGAAGATGTGAAAGAAGAACGTTTCCATCGTTTCATGCAATTACAACAAGAAATTTCTGCAAACCGTTTAAAACAAAAAATCGGTAAAACTCTTGATGTATTAGTGGATGAAATTGACGAAGAAGGCATTATTGGCCGCTCCAAAGCAGATGCCCCTGAAGTTGATGGATTAGTTTATGTAGATAATTTAAGCGGAATCAATGTCAAAGTCGGCGACGTGATTAAAGTAACCATCACAAATTCTGATGAATATGATTTGTGGGGAAGTTGTTAAATAATAACAATCTCAACGAAATAAACAAAAAATCCATCTTCGTATTGAAGATGGATTTTTTATGACTAAGAGCGGTCAAATTTTTAAGTGTTTTTGAACCTATCTTTAAGCCTCATCTATTTAATATCCCCCTTTGGCGCATGCCCGAAATAGCGTTTGTATTCACGGCTGAATTGGCTAGGCGATTCGTAGCCGACTTGGTAAGCGGCTTCGGTAATGCCTCTCCCTTCTTGTGAGATCAGTCGTCTGGCTTCCATTAGACGTAAGGATTTTTGATATTGCAGCGGTGAAAGGCTGGTTATCTTCTTAAAATGGCTGTGAAAACCAGATAATGACATGCCGCTCAGATTTGCCAAGGTTTCCACGGTAATGGTTTCACTGAAATGCTGTTGTAGATAGTGGGTGGATTGGGCAATTTTTTGCGTATGAGATCCAATGCTTACCATCGCTTTAAGTTTATATCCTTGCTCACCAGTAAGCAACCGATAGTAGATTTCTTGTTGGATAAGTGGTGCAAGAAATTCAATATCTTTTGGATTTTCGTGCAATAGAAATAGACGTTCAACAGCATTTTTGAGAGATTCATCCAGATGCCATTGTGCAAAACCTTCGTCGCCCTTTTGAACATCATCTGCAAGGTTTGGATTTGCTAATAAAATCTTGCTAACGCTCTCAATATCAATTTTCATCGAAATCACTAAAAACGGCTTTTGCGGCTCTGCATATTTAATCTCACCACGCATCGGTACATTGACTGGGCAGAACATAAAGTGTTGATTGTCAAATCGATAGCATTGTTCACCTAGTTGTATTTCACGTTCGCCACTTAACACGATGCAAATGCTTGGTTCTTGAATAATACCTTCATAGCAAAACGGCTGATCGGCATGGCGAATCACCAAGCCTTTAATTGGAGATGAATAGGTTTCGTTATGTGGAATAACTTTTAATAAGCGTTCTATCGTTTCAGTTGAAAACATAATCTTGTAGAAATAGGCAAGTAATTTGGATAAATCATATAACACTTCATATTGCCGTTCAATATAATGAACTCACTTTCAACGGCGGTACGCCAAAACATATTAACCAATATTAAACTGAGGAAAACATTATGAAAATTTTCTACAAAACTTCAGCAACAGCAACCGGCGGATGTGATGGTCGTACCCAAGTGGACGACGGTTCAATCGACTTTGATTTGGTTTCATTTCAAAATGACGGCACCGGAGCTGATGAAAAACACCAACGCGCCGAGTATGGCAAGCACCGACGAAAAACGGCCGCATGGGGTGGGTGAAAAACTTATTCATGGTTTGGCTTAATTCTGCATGAAGATGCTTTCAGATATGGATTTATTGGACGGACAGGGTTGTATCTTGTATTGAAGAAGCAAGCCGAAGGTTTGTCAGATACTCAAATGCCCGTATCATTCATATTATTGATATTATTGTTTGAATTGTATTATTTTCAATAATAATAAATAACCCTAAACCAATATAAATAACAGCCATTATCCAACGACTAAACTTCTCTACAATTTCACCAACACCTGAAATATTAGCCAATCTTTGTGCTGTATATACTAAAACAAAAATCAATATTAAAAATACAAGAAGAGTAACTAATAAGTCGACAAGATCTAAAGTCACAAAGTAAGGAACAAAAAGTCCAATATTATCTGCACCACAACTAGCAACTGTAACCAAAGCAACAATACCGACTAATTTTGACAACCCTTTTTCATCCAATTCTTTTTTAGCTCTTTTTTCGCCCTCACAATCGTCGTAAATAGCAACTTTAATACCTAAGTAAATCGGTATTAAACCTAATAAACCCAACACCCATTTTTCCGGAACATAATTCAAAACAAAAGCTAGAAATAAACTAACTAATATTAAAATTACAGAACCTAAATATTGTCCGATATAAATATCTCGATATTCTTTTCTAGTATTTGCTCTAGCAAAAAATATTAATAGTATTACCAACAAATCTACTGCTGTAGCAATATATAAAACAGCAGCAGTAATCACAGTCGAAAACATAAAGCACCTCATAATGAATCCCCTGCCCCCTTAGCACCACGGCTTTTCCAAAAACCGAATCGCGTTCGGATAACAGATTCGTATCTTTCGCTAAAGAGGCAAGCCTGCGGCTTGCTTACCCTCTCCCTAGCCCTCTCCCACTGGGAGAGGGAATTGGGCTGTCGAGCCTGAACATTTTCAGGTTTACCTGACATCTGATTCCCAATTCTACGGTTCTCTGATTTTGAGAAACCTGATCCCCTTTCCCCGTGGGAGAGGGGTAGGGAGAGGGCAACGAACCGCAAGGTTTGTCAGAAATTTAAATTCCTATCACTCATAATAATGAATCCCCTGAAACTCTCTTGCCACCACGGCTTCTTCAAAAGCCGAATCGCGTTCGGACAGCGGCGTAGGTAGGGTAATCACGTTTTGCACGTTCATGCCCTTAGTGGAAAGCAGCATTATTTCATGGCTCAGGCATGCGGCTTCGAAGCGGTCGTGCGTTACCAGCATACACGCCATGCCCTGCCGCTCGATTTTTCCACCAGCATGGCGACCAAAATATCGCGCAAATCGCGGTCCAAACCGACGAACGGCTCGTCCAGCAAGGCAAGGTCGCAGCCGCACAGCAGCAGGCGCAAAAATGCTACCCGTTTCGCCATGCTGCCGGACAATTCGGTCGGATATTTGTTCAAATCGCCCGCAGTCAGCCCGACTTTCGCCGCCAGCGCGATGATTTCGCCTTCATCGGGTTTGTCCATAAAAATAGCGATATTCTGCATCGTGGTCAAGTTTTCCGGCAGGCGGTTTTCCTGAAACAGAAAACCCGTTTTGCGGAAAGTATTGCGTATCGTGCCCGATTTCGGCGTTTCCAAGCCCGCAATCAAACGCAAAACCGTCGTCTTGCCACAGCCGCTCGGCCCGAATGTTGATTATCAAATCGGTAGCATTGTTCGCCTAGCTGCACTTCACGTTCTACGCTTAACACGATGCAAATGCTCGGCTCTTGAATAATACCTTTGTAACAAAATGGTTGATCTGAATGGCGAAGAAATAAGCCTTTAATCTGTGATGAATAGAATTCGTTATGTGGAATAACTTTTAATAAGCGTTCTATCGTTTCATTTGAGAACATAATTTTGTAGGAATAGGCAAGTAATTTGGATAAATCATATAACACTTCATATTGCCGTTCAATATAATAAACTCACTTTCAACGGCGGTACGCCAAAACATATTAACTAACATTAAATGAGGAAAACATTATGAAAATTTTCTACAAAACATCAGCAACAGCAACCGGCGGACGTGATGGTCGTACCCAAGTAGACGACGGTTCAATTGGCTTTGATTTGGTTTCATTCCAAAACGAAAGCGGTAAGCACGGTACAAACCTCGAGCAGCTTTTCGCTATGGGTTACACGCCTGCTTTGATAGCACGATGAACCATGTAGCACCGACACTCGGCTTGAAACCGACGAAATCTTCCACTACTGTCGGTGTAGGTATCGGTCAAAAAGCCGATGGTGCATTTGGCTTAGATTTAGATATCACGATTACCGTAGCAGGTTTGACTGAAGATGAGGCGCGCAAATTGATTACTCGTGCTCATGAAGTTTGCCCTTACTCTAACGCTACTCGTGGCAATGTCGATGTACGCTTACATGTGAATGTTATTCAATCGTTTGATTTGTAATAAAAATTAGCATAATAAGTAATTTCGAAATAAAAGCCATCTGAAACTTCAGACGGCTTTTTTATAACAAAGTGCGGTCAAATTTTTAGGTGTTTTGCAAATCTCCATCAAAACTTGACCGCTTGTTTTTAAAACTTCACTGTTTCACCATCTTCTGGAATTGCTACATTTTCAAGCTTGTTTGCTTGGACAAATTGGCGTAAATCCTTACGGTAAACGGACATATGGTTTACCGCATCCATGTGCACTGTGATAAGTTTTGTATTCGGTAGCATATTACGAGCATGAGCAACATCTTGTAACCCCATAATAATGCCGTCATTCGGAAAAGCTAAGGTACGCGCATCACCAGTGTTCATAATCATTACATCAGGTTTATAACGATTAATGGCTTTGTTTACTTCAGCAGTCCAAATTGTGTCACCAACCAAGTAAACAGTTGGATGGTCTTTCGCTTGGAATGTTACGCCCATCGCCTCATCTAAAATCTCAGCTAATTGTGGTACAGCGTACATTTCCGTTGTGCCGTGAGAACCGCCGGTTTTATTTAAAATAATACCTTCAAACTCCACCGATTTTTCCAACGATAAACTGGTTATATTAGTAAAACCTTGCGCTTTGAGTAGGTTGCCATCCCGTTCATGTTGCACAAAAATTTTGATGAATTTAGGTAAAATTTTTTGTGCAACCTCATCCCAATGATCTTCATGTGTATGAGTCAAAATAATGGCATCAACGTCTTTGAAAGTATCTTCTGCTTTCATAGGCAATTCCACAAGTGGATTACGCAAATGGCTATTTAATGTCCCTTCAAAACCTGCATAACGTCCTTTTTCTGCAAGCATAGGATCAATTAAAAAAGTTTTCCCTGCGTAGTTCAGACGACCAGTAGCATTGCGGATATGTTGGTAGCTATCAGTGTTTTTAGAGGCAAGATCTACAGCGAAAGTATTTGCGCTAATAGCCAATGCTGTAGTGGTAATTAAGGTTTTTAAGTTCATTGTTTTTCCCTTTCTATATACGTTATTGAATGAATAAACATATTATAGTGAGAACAAAATTGCGCAAAAATAGACAAAAAATCAATAAACGTAATAATCAGGTCATTTTTGTGCTATGCTCATATCAAAGTAGGAGAAATAAAATGAATAAACCCACAGTTGCTTTGATTGTGTATGAACAAATGATGCCCATTCATTTTGCGATGGCATATTCCGTTTTTTCTATGTCGGATTTAAACGGCAAGCCGTTATTTGACTGTAAAATCGTTAGCGATTCGGACAACCTGACAAACTCGCTATTTCACATACATTTAGATGGTGGTTTAGAATGGTTAGAGAATGCCGATATTGTTGTGATGACTGGATGGCATGATACTCAAGTGATGCCTAGTGAGGCTTTATTAACGGCGTTACGGCAAGCATATCAACGTGGTGCGACAGTGGTGGGTTTATGTTATGGTGCCTATGTGTTAGCGTGCAGTGGTTTACTTAACGGCAAAAAAGCAACCACACATTGGCTAGGAGATAGTGATTTTACTAGTCGCTTTCCGCAGGTGAAATGGGATTTAAATCCTATTTATTTAGAACAAGATCGACTGATTACCTCTGCAGGAACGGCAGCTTCCATGGATTGTTGCCTTTCTATTGTCCGTAAATTATATGGTGTGAAAATTGCCAATCATATTGCCCGAATACTGGTTATCCCCCCTCATCGTGAAGGAGGACAAGCACAATTTATCGAACGCCCTATTTCTCGTTCCACACCTAATCATAATATCAATGTGTTGCTTGCTTATTTAAATGAAAATCTGACCGCACTTCATTCGACTGATAGTCTTGCCAAACGTTTGTCAATGAGCCGTAGCACTTTCACCCGACATTTTCGCAAAGCAACCGGAATGTCATTAAATCAATGGTTAATTGAAGCAAGGCTACAGCGAGCAAGAGAGCTTTTGGAAAGCACAGATTTATCTATTACTGACATTGCAGAACAAAGTGGATTTCATAGCGATACCGCCTTGCGTCAGCACTTCTTGAAGAAACATAAGATTTCACCGAATCGCTGGCGTAAGCAGTTTCAAATTGAGGATATTTAGATCTTTTGATTTTAAAGTACGGTCAGATTTTTAGATGTTTTTACAAATTCAATTCACAATTAGACCGCTTACCCTATCAAGATCTGCCAGTACTTAAACCTGCTTTGCCGTTTTCCCACAAGGTTTTCAGCAATACTTTCCACGCCGACAATTTAGGATTGGGCTGCTTGCCTTGCCCAATCAAGTCCATTTGCGTCATATACCAATTCATTTCCAGCATCGCGCCCGCTTTTTTATCAACCAACGCCACGCCTGTTTGGATGCGGTCGATTTGGTAAGTGCCGTTTTGCATTTAGTTTGCCCAATCGGACACCAAAGCAAACGGACGAGCGACACCGACCAAATCCAAATGGCCGCTGGATAAGGCATCTTCCATGGCGCTTTGTGAACGGAAGCCACCGGTAATAATCAAAGGGAATTTTCAGAAGATGGTTTTAGCGTACAAATCACAGCGTTTCATTAATAATCATCTCAGTCTGCAAGCCGTTTCAGACGACCTTTTCGTAATAAAGAGCGGTCAAATTTTTAAGTGTTTTGCAAATCATCTTAAAAACTTGACCACTTGCATCATTATCAAGACCACAGCCGTCTGAAACATTGATAGACCGGTTACTGATGTCCGCTTTCTGCTACTTTTGTCCATTTTGCCAATGTCTGCTTCATCTGTGCCTGAGGGATGAAGCGGGCCATCCGTTCTACTTCCTTGCCTTGATAAAACAGCAGCCATGCAGGTGCGGTCAGCACGTGGAAACGTCCGACCATTTCGGGTATTTCAGCAATATCGGCTTTTACGGCATGCACATTTCCTTCCACTGCCAAAGCTGAGTCAAGCTGGGCGGCCACGACCGTACAAACACCGCAGATTGGGGCTTTGATGTACAGTGATACTAAAGGGTGTGTGGCGATGGCCTGTTCGATGTCTTTCAGAGTGTGCAGTTGTTGCATGTCATGTACTCCTTTAAGCGATTCAGCCCTTTTCTAGTTGTCCAGAAAAGGGGCTTTTAACGAAATGAAAACAAGAAAGCAGTTTGAGTCGTTTAGATTTTCTCTACTACTCTCGCTACACTTGCGCACCCATTTTCCACGCGGAGATGCGTTTCAAATTATCCACCGTATCGTGATTGACGATGGCAGCGAACGTGCCGTCCAGTTTGGCAATTTCGGCTTTGTCTTCATCGCTGAGGGCAAAGTCAAAGATGTTCAAGTTTTCCGCCATGCATTCGGGTTTGGTGGATTTTGCTAACACAATGATGTCGCGTTCGACCAGCCAGCGGGTAATCACTTGCGCCACGGATTTGCCATATTTCGTACCAATTAGCGACTGACAAAATGGTGGGCAAAAGCCCACCGCTTCAAGTTGATGTTTTATCATTAACCGAACACTTTTTTCAAGTGTACTTGATAGTCTGCTAAGTATTGTTCTATTTGTGGATTTTTAATTACATCGTTACATATAAATGTCGGTAAACGGCTCATACCGAGGAATTCGTTGAGTTTATGAAAGTGCATGTACAAGTCATCCACGCCTTTTCCTTCAAAAAAATCGCCTTCACGGGTGAATGCTTCAATCGGAGCATTCCACGTAAGCGAAAGCATGTGTTTTTTGCCATGCAGCAAACCACCTGTGCCAAATCCTTCGGTCGGGCTGACACGATGGCGGCCATCACTGTGGTAAAGCTTGCCGTGTCCGGCGATAAATACTTCATCTATGTATTTTTTCACTGTCCAAGGTTCATGCATCCACCAACTGGGCATTTGCCAAATCACGGCATCCATCCACAAGAATTTTTCGATTTCTGCCTCAACATCATAGCCAGCATCAATCACAGTTTCTTTTACATTGTGTCCAAGTGCGGTCAAAACTTCTTTTGCTTTTTTGTGAAGCGTGTGGTTTAACTCACCATGCGAATGGCCGAATTCTTTACCACCGTTTAATAATAAAATGTTCATTTTTACTCCTAGAATAAATAATTTATAAAAAAAGGATGTGATGTTTACGGATATTGTCTTCTGTTTACTATCATGAAAGTGCAGTCATTTTATGATTTGTTTTTATTGAGATAAATAGGGTTTAGCTTTATTATGTAATGAATTAAATTCACTAATAAAAGAGAGTTTAAAGAGAAAATGCAGAACTTTAACGAACTGAATTATTTTTTAACACTGGCGCAAACGCAGAGTTTTGTGAAAGCAGGGCAACTTTTAGGGATTTCTTCTTCGGCGTTGAGCCATAGCATGAAAAATTTAGAAACGCGGCTGAACCTGCGTCTGTTCAACCGCACTACACGCAATGTGTCGCTGACCGAAGCCGGGCAACAGCTTTTCGACCAACTTTTCCCACTTTATCAAGCCATAAACCAAGAAGTCGATGCATTAAATGATTTTTTGAATACGCCATCGGGATTGATTCGCATCAACGCCCCGTCGATGGTAGCGGAAGCCGTGTTGTATCCAAAATTAAAGCCGATTTTGAACCAATACCCGAAAATCCGCTTGGAAATCGTGGTGGACGATCGTTGGGCGGACATTGTGAAAGAAGGATTTGATATGGGCGTTCGGTTAGGTAACAAGGTAGCGAAAGAGATGATTGCGGTGCCAATTTCCGCACCGCTCAAAATGGTATTGGTTGCCTCGCCCGATTATTTGGCGCAACACGGTTCACCGAAAAATATTGATGATCTGCAACAACACCGCCTTATCGGCATAAAACTCTCTGCTGAACACGGCACGGAGATGCAGTGGGAATTCAAATACAAAAAAAAGCTAATTACGTTCACGCCAAAATCGCAGTTTTCCATCAACAATCATCTGCGTCAGCAAGCCGTTTCAGACGGCCTTGGCATTGCGTGGATAGCACACATGAGCGTAGCGGATGCACTCCATTCTGGGCACCTGGTCGAGCTGTTGCCTGAGTATGCTATGACTTACGAACCGCTTTACCTCTATTACCCCAGCCGCCGCGGACATTCCAATGTGTTTAAGCTGATTGTGGATGCGTTAAAAGTAAAAGCCGTCTGAAATTTCAGACGGCCTTTTTTATTCTAATCGCTGACGAGATCTTGCTTCCTCTCGATATTTATAAAATTTATAAAAGAAATCAGGTATTGGTTTGTGATTCTTTCTGAATCTAAATATATTAGACTGAATTTCTTTTAAAATATATGGAATACATTCTATACTATTTGCAGAAATATCAGAGAATATTTCATGTTTCTCGTTTATAACTTCTTCTTTCTCTTTAATTTCATTTCTTGTACTCCATGCACTACTGACTGGAGTTTTTATAATAGCTGCAGAAAACACAAGAAAATTATATAAATTACCAAAGCCACTAAGGAAAAGTGGTTTAATTTCATTCCAAACAAAACTAATTCCAACAATAATAATTATTAATAAAAACAATAAAAATAATAAAAAATTTAAATACCTTTTAGATAAACTAATATTCCATCCAATATTTTGTTGTTGGCAAGCTAAAGCTGAATAAGGGAAATTAAATTTAGATATAGCATCTGTATACCAATTTCTCACTTGCTCTTTTATACCTCTATCCTTGCTAATGGCTTCATCTGATATTTTAAGTATTTCCTCATTATCTACAACAGGCTTGTAATTCAAGTTGAATAAACCGCAATCAAATTCTTGTTGAACTTCAGCTGCTTTCTCTTGGGTGCTTTTTGATACTTTCCCAATCCCTAAAGAAGTAACTAAAAAAAATGTTGAAATTAATCCAAAATAGTAATCAGGATAATTCCTTAAATATTCAATAGGAATTATTGGCAACACTGAGATGCTTATTGATATGACTAGAATTAATAATTCTAAACTTTTTAAGTTCTTCGCTCGTGAGTACAGCACACGCTGAACTATCAATAACCGCAAGTTTTTCTCTAAGTTTTGTTCTTCTAAAATATTTTTCACCTTTAATCTCCATAATTAGGAAATTCATCACCTAAAACTTTTTTCCAGTATTCAAATGATTGTTCCACAGAAACTTTTTTCGCATCCTCAATGTTTTCTAGATCATTATTAATTCTTGATGTTAAATTAATTTTCTCCTCATAGCTCAAATTATTTAAATCACCTTCGATATTTTTGGGGTCATTAACAATATCCCATATACTATCTCTTAAATAAATTAAAGATTGCTCAAACTCATAATCAATATCATATAATTTTTCTCTACTTCTATAATAGTTAGCCAGCATTACCTCTAATAAATAGGATGATTCTAGGTTTGCTTTCTTATCAAATGCCTTGCTGTTCCAATATTTAACTAATCGAACAAGTTCTAAAAAATTTCCATTATGTTTCTTATTGATAGATGTAACTAATTCTTGATCTTTTTCAGGGTTGGTTTTCATCCATCCTCCCTTTCCATTTGGAATTAGATAAACACCTGAAGTTGTATAGAAACATGGCACAAGATCGAAATTCCACTCATAGGAAGATAATTTTAAAGTGATAGCTTGCTGCTTTCTATGAATATCTGCATTTTCATAGTGACTAATATTGGTCAATGCACTTTTGAATTTATTGAGAAGTTTTGTTGAGTTTAGTGATTTATCTTCATTCAAACAATCTTTCCATAATCCACTATCTTGAACGTCTTGTTTTAAATGAATTGAACAATTTTTATAATCATCAATATTTTCATACCAATATAATAAATGCCCATTTAAACCAATCATTATATCAATATCATCTATTGGTCGAACTTTAGTTCTACGAGAAAAAGAACCAAAGTGAAGGTTAAAATTTTTACAAAAATATAAATGTTGAGTGCTTGTTTCAAAGCTTTCTATACGTTCTAGTAACCAATCTCTACTATCTCTTGCTTTTTTGACTCGCTCTGAGGGCATATTCACATTTTCTTCAATCATTTGTTTTAAAGCAGATTGTATTGTTCTAGCCATTTTGTTAGTTCCTTTTGATTTAAATTATTCAGCTGTATTGTTCCGTACAATATTATTTTCAAGTTGAAATTTTATATTCCATACAATGGTACGTTCACCAGCCAATCCTGCTCCCTATAATCCGCCATTGAAAAGCGAATTGATTGTTCTGGCTGAAATTGTTCTACATACACTTTCAAACTTTTTGCTTTTAAATTTTCTTCTGCTTTGACTTCAATCGGAATCACAGCTTGCTTACGTTGTACAACAAAATCAACCTCTGCCGTGCCTTTTTCAGTTGACCAATAAAAAACGGGGTTTTCTTGGGTGGCAATCAGTTGTTGTAAAACGTATTGTTCGGTCAATGCACCTTTAAATTCGGTAAAAATACGGCTGCCTTCTAGCAGTATGCTGGCATCCAAATTGCTTTGCGCGGCAAGCAGCCCCACATCTAAGCCATACAATTTAAAGGCGTTATCTTGATAAGCAGAAAGTGGCAAATGTGGTTTCTTCACACGAGGCACGCTATGCACTAAGCCACTGTCTTTTAGCCATTGCAATGCAATTTCATAGTCTTTGCTTCTCGCCCCTTTTTGTAGCTGAGCATAGATAAATTTTTTATTTTCTTTGGCAAGCTGCTCAGGAATGGAAACCCAAATTGACCGCACTTTTTGCACAGTTTGACCATCGTGAATATGTTTGGAAAAATCTTGTTCATACGCCATCAATAAATTACGTTGTACTTGGCGCACTTCATCGACATTTTGTGTTTCGATAAATACTTTTACCGCTTCGGGCATACCGCCGACAAAATAATATAGACGGAGTAAATCAATATAGGTGGTTTTCATGGCTAAAATTAGCGACCAGTCTTTCAATTCCAGCAATTTCACTAAATCTTGTTTGCCAAGTGCGGTTAAAAATTCATGAAAATCCATAGGATAAAGTGGTAGAAAGTCCACTTTGCCAACAGGAAAAGAGACTTGATGATGTAGTGACACCCCAAGCAATGAGCCTGCCGCGACGATATAAAATTGAGGTGCATTTTCGTAAAAATATTTGAGTGAAGATAATGCTTGCGGGACTTCTTGTACTTCATCAAAAATAATCAAGGTGTTTTCTGCTTGAATATCGACACCGCTTTCAATTTTCAAACCGAGCATTAAGCGATCAATATCATAGTCGCCAGAAAATAGCGTTTTCATCCGAGGGTTATTATCAAAGTTGATATACGCCACTTTTTCAAAGGATTGATCGCCAAAGTGTTTCATCACCCAGGTTTTTCCTACCTGTCTTGCTCCTTGAATAATCAACGGTTTGCGGTTTGTTTTGTGTTTCCAATTTTCTAATGATTGTATGATTTTACGCTGCATAATGTTTCTCTAAAACAAGGGATGTAGAGTAATTATACATTTTTTCTAACAATAGGCAGGAACAAATTAACATTTTTTTAAATGAAAAATAGTGAATTAATACACTTTTTAAAACTAAATATGTTTTTCAGGCGGTCTTTTATGTTCTAAAGTGCTGTCAATTGGCAAAACACCTGAAAATCTAACCGCACTTTTTTATTTCTTATTTTGTAATTCAAAGCCAGATTTTCTAGCCTCCTTTCAAAATCACCCTCAATCGATCAAGTTGGTTTTGTGTTTTTTCTTGTTTTTGCTCGGTGGTTAGTTTTGGTTTATCGCGTTCCCATAACACATCATCATTGGGTAATTCGGCTAAAAATCGGCTCGGTTCTGGGCGAACTAATTCACCATATTGACGGCGCTCACGACATAAAGAAAAGGTGAGTTCTTTTTGTGCTCTTGTTATACCCACATAAGCCAAGCGGCGTTCTTCTTCCACATTGTCTTCATCAATACTGGTTTGGTGGGGCAAAATACCCTCTTCCATACCAATCAAATAAACATAAGGAAATTCCAATCCTTTAGATGCGTGCAATGTCATCAGTTGAACTTGATCGCTCTCATCATCGTCTTCGCCTCGCTCCAACATATCGCGTAATGTTAGGCGGGTTACCACTTGATTAAGGTTCATCGGCTCATTGGTTTCATCGCCTTTTAACATATCCGCAACCCAGTCAAATAGCGTGGCGACATTCTTACTTTGCATTTCTGCCGCTTTAGGGCTTGTGGCGTATTCGTACAAATATTCTTCATAATGAATCGCGGATAACATTGAACGTACCGCCCGTTCAGGTTCAGAACGTTGAATTTCATCATTAAGTTCTACAATCCAACGGCCAAATTTTTGCAATGAATCATAGGCTTTTGGCGTGATGCGTTGAATAAGCTCAAACTCAAAAATAGTATCAAACAAACTGATGTGTTTTTCTTGAGCCAACTCACCAAGTTTTTGTAAGGTTGCGGTGCCAATTTCACGTTTCGGTGTATTCACAATACGCAGAAATGCTGCGTCATCATCTTGATTCACCACCAAGCGTAAATACGCCATCATATCTTTGATTTCTGCACGGGAGAAAAAAGAAGTACCGCCCGAAATTTTGTAAGGAATGCGATTTTGCATCAGTACTTTTTCGAGTAATCGGGATTGATGATTGCCTCGATACAAAATCGCGTAATCTTTATATTTGGTTTTACGGCTAAAACGATGGGCGATCAACTCGGCGACAACCCGCTCTGCTTCGTGTTCTTCATTTTTTGCTTCGATGACAAGCAATTTCTCCCCTTCTCCAATAGTTGAAAAAAGTTTCTTATCAAACACGTGCTCATTGTTATCAATCAAGATATTGGCGCAATGCAAAATACGCTGGGTTGAGCGATAATTTTGCTCTAGCTTAATCACTTGCAAACGAGGGAAATCATCGCGTAAACGCACCATATTTTCTGGACGTGCGCCACGCCATGAATAAATAGATTGGTCATCATCGCCCACTACAGTGAAACAAGCACGATGACCCACTAAAAGTTTAATCAGCTCATATTGACTGGTATTGGTATCTTGATATTCATCCACCAACAAATAACGAATTTTTGCCTGCCATTTTGACCGCACTTCTTCATTTTGCTTGAACAACAACGTCGGCAGCATAATCAAATCATCAAAATCAAGGGCATTGTAGGCTCGAATTTGTGTGGCGTAACGCTCATAACATTTTGCGAAAGTTTGATATTTAGCATCACGTGCCAACGCAAATGCCTGTTTTGGCGAAATCAAATCGTTCTTCCAGTTAGAAATCACTGAAATTAACTCACGCAATAAATTCTTATCTTCTTTTAACACATCAACGGTTAGCTCTTTTAACAACGCAAATTGATCGTGTTCGTCAAACAAAGTCATATTTGATTTAAAGCCCAATGCTTTATATTCACGCTTAATAATGTCAAAACCAAGCGTATGAAAAGTGGAAACGAGCAAACCTTTAGATTGCTCTTTGCCAATGGAATGTGCAACACGCTCTTTCATCTCGCGTGCGGCTTTGTTGGTAAAAGTAACAGCGGCAATTTGTTTCGGAGAATAACCGCACTTTTCAATTAAATGGGCGATTTTATTAATAATGACGCGAGTTTTGCCTGAGCCTGCGCCAGCAAGCACAAGACAAGGGCCAGTCACATATTCAACGGCTTGTTGTTGTTGAGGATTGAGTTTCATAAGAATTATTGGGCCCACGCATAGGGCAGTAATACGGTGTCTAATAAAAATGAGAGAGGCAAATCTAAGATTGGCAATCCCCATTGTTGGGACATTTCAAGATCATAAGCAACCCCTGCATAGGCGGTATATTTTTCTGTTGGATCGATAAGTTTAACCACGGAACCACAACCAGATAAAGCGATAAGTGCGGTCAAAAAAATAAAGATTTTTATCATCGTGCTTTTAACGCATTAAACACAGGTACAGGAACTAGCTCGGCGACATCTCCTCCATGTAAATAAATTTCACGCACAATAGTAGAAGAAACAAAAGCCCATTTTTCTGCTGGAGGGAAAAACAGACTATCTACGCCTTTTGTGAGTAAACGATTCAGTGCTGCTAATTGAAGTTCATATTCAAAATCTGTTGTCGTGCGTACGCCGCGAATAATGGCGGAAATATTGTGCTGCTTAATCACATTGGCCAACAAATCAGAAAAGCCAAACACCTCAACATTAGATAAATGCGCAACAGATTGACGAACAAGCTCCACGCGTTCATCCAAAGAAAATAGTGGCTTTTTGCTTGGGCTATTCGCCACCGCTACTAAAACACGAGGAAAAATCACCGCACTTCTTTCAATAATGTCTAAATGACCGTTCGTAATCGGATCAAAAGTACCGGGATAAATCACGCTCGTCATACATTACGCTCCAAATAAGGTTTTAATAAATCTAACAAACGTTGTAATGCCCCTCGGTTTTCCATCAGCACCTCATAGCCAGCATTGCCTAAACGTTCACTCGCCTCTTTTGAATTTAATAAGGCTTCTACCGCACGTTCTAAGGCATCTGCGGTTGAATTAACTTCTAGCACACCTTGTACTTCTACCAGCATTCGAAATATCTCAGGGAAATTGAAAGTATACTTGCCAGTAATCACTGGCATTTTAAACGCAAGAGGTTCCAGTGGATTGTGTCCACCATGTTTCACAAGGCTTCCGCCCACAAAAGCAATATCAGAAACGCCATACATCAACATGAGTTCGCCCATACTATCACCCAAAATCACTTGAGTATTCTCATTTGGTAACTCATTTGTAGAACGGCGAATAAATTGGAATTTTTCCTTTTTGAGTAAATCAGCCACCACATTAAAACGCTCTGGATGGCGCGGAACGAGTAATACCAATAAGTTTGGGTATTTTTCCAATAATTGGCGATGTGCTTGTAAGATAATTTGCTCTTCGCCTTCATGGGTACTCGCGACAATCCAAATCGGACGATTTTTTACCCAAAGTGCTCGTAAAGCATCAATCTTTTCACGTAACTCATCAGTGATGGAGAGATCATATTTAATATTGCCCGTCACCTTCAATTTATCTTTGCGATAACCTAAATCCAAATAACGATTGCTACTAATTTTGTCTTGAGGTGCAATTAAATCAATTTGTGAAAACATATTTTGCAAACGCGGTTTAATTTTTCCATAACGGCGCGCTGAACGTGCAGACAAGCGTGCATTTGCCACAACAAAAGGAATGTCACGGCGATAAAATCGTTGGATTAAATTTGGCCAAAGTTCGGTTTCAATCACAATACAAAGTTTTGGGTGAACAAAGTCAATAAAACGATTAATGGCGCAAGGTATGTCATAAGGCAAATAGCAATGGAAAACGCTATTGCCAAACGCCGCTTTGACACGATCAGAACCCGTAGGGGTGACCGTAGTGAAAGTAATAGGTAAGTGCGGGTAATTTTGTTGGAGTTTTTGCACGAGTGGCGTGGCAGCAATGACCTCACCCACGGATGCCGCATGAATAACGATACCACCAGCCTTAGGCGGTGTCAGTGAAGCATAAAAACCGTAACGCTCACCAAGCCTTTTTCGGTAATTCGGTGCCTTAAATCCGAGTAGCCACATAAAGAGCAGCACTAACGGTTGAATCAGATACATCAAGCTCGTATAAAAAAAACGCCACATAAATGAAATTCGGTTATACTTGAAAAAATTTCGGCTAGTATAGCAAAAAAAGGATTGAAAATATGCCTACAATTAGCGTTGCGATGATTGTAAAAAATGAAGCACAAGACCTCGCCAATTGCTTAGACACCGTAAAAGATTGGGTGGATGAAATTATCATTCTAGATTCTGGTAGCACAGATAACACTAAAGAAATTGCGCTCAGTTATGGAGCGAAATTCTATGAAAATAGCAACTGGCCGGGCTTTGGTAAACAACGCCAATTAGCCCAACAATATGTAACCAGTGATTATGTACTTTGGCTAGATGCAGATGAACGAGTTACACCCAAGCTACAACAAGCTATCTTAAGTGCGGTTAAAAATGATCGAGAAAATACCGTTTATGAAATTCCACGAGTTAGTGAAGTTTTTGGGCGTGAAATTCGCCATTCAGGCTGGTATCCAGATTATGTGGTTCGCCTCTATCGCACAAATTATGCGCAATATAACGATTCACTTGTGCATGAAAAAGTGGAATTTCCAGCTGGGACAAAAGTAGAAAAATTAACCGGTGATTTAGAACATTTCACTTATAAAAGCATCCATCATTATCTAGTGAAATCCGCAGGTTATGCAAAAGCCTGGGCAGACCAACGCCAGGCAAAAGGAAAAAAAACCACACTTTGGCAAGGAATCACTCACGCACTCGGTTGTTTTGTGAAGATGTATTTGTTAAAGGCGGGTTTTTTAGATGGCAAACAAGGATTTTTATTAGCGGTGTTATCGGCGCATTCAACCTTTGTAAAATACGCCGATTTATGGGAGCGCGATCAGCATAAATACTAGCGAGTTTTGCAAGGACAATTATTTAAATGATCGTCCACTAACCCCATAGACTGCATAAACGCATAGCACGTGGTTTCGCCAACAAAGACGAAACCACGTTTTTTTAAGGCTTTAGAAAGTGCTTTCGATGCTTCTGTTTTAGCCGGCACAGATCGCAAATCAGGTACATTATTGACAATCGGTTTATGATTCACAAATGACCAAATAAAATCACTGAAATTTTCACCGCACTTTTCCATCGCCAAATAAGCTTTCGCATTTTTGACAATGGCCTCTAACTTGTCTCGATGGCGAATTAATCCTGCATTTTTCATACAATCATTAATATCAAGTGCGGTCATTTTTGCGATTTTTTTCGGATCAAATTGATGAAAGGCCACACGGTAAGATTCACGTTTTTTCAAAACCGTAATCCACGAAAGCCCCGCTTGCTGCCCTTCCAGACAAATTTTTTCAAATAGCTTTTGGCTATCGAATTCAGGCTTACCCCATTCATTGTCATGATAATCAATATAAATAGGTTGTTCACCAACCCAAGGGCATCTTGTTATTTGTTGCATATTAAAACTTGACAAAATAAAACGTTTTGATATATTCCAAGCCAAGTGGATCGAGGGTGCTTGGTCGGCGTTATAGCTTCAGTGGGTTTCATTGAGGCTTTTCGCTTTTTAGGACTAAGGAAAATGTTTCAGTCCTTTTTGATCAAAATTTTCCCCCAGTATTTTTCTTCCATCTTCACAATAAAATTTCTTTTTAAGAATCTCAAAGGCTCGATTTGGCTGGTTGCTATCTAAAATATATCTTCCGATAGGCCTTGCTACCAAATCAGCCACCTGTAGTCCTACAGAATTAATCTGTTTTGGCACAATTTTTACTTGAAAAGGCAAAGGCTTTTTGAATTTATTTTGTCCGTCACAAATACGTAAAAATTCCAGCTCTAACTCTCTATCCTCATTACGTCCACGGCTTTCCACGGCAACAAAAGTGATTTTATCTTCTTGATGCTTTTCACAAACAAATTCGTATAGGGTTTCTAAACAATGTTTGAGTGAAAAATGATAAGGGTGTGTTGTTTCATTTTGCGGCATTTTTCGCTTATCAATCGCACAAGCAGCAAGAATAAAATTAGTATTTTCAATAATAGATGAAATACGTTCCATAAAACCTTCACGCTGTTCACGAGAAGTGAAAATATTAAAATCGCCTTTTTCTTTACGGATTTCATGCTCGTGCAATATCACCATATCATGACCAAAATAATCAAATTTTAGCTTCTGTATCTGTGGAACAATATTATTCCTATAATGATTTTTATAAAAAATACAGAATGCAAGCACAAACACAGGGTAGTTTTTGTCGATTGACTGTAAACTATGGTCTCCACTTTCATCGACATACACCATAAAGTCGCTGTATTTACTTTCCATTGTCAATTACCTTATTTTAATTGCTCATAAACCACGACAAAATTTGGCATTACGCCTCGCCATAAATGGAAAGAATGTGCAGCTTGTGCGACCAACATTCCAAAGCCATCGCTAACGTTGATTAAACCTAAACTTTTGCATAATGCAATAAATGGCGTGTCTACGCCTTTCGCATATTGCATATCGTAAAAAGCTGAACCCAATTTTAAAATTTCAGGATCAACTGGAGCTGTTCCACCACTTAATCCAGCTGAAGTTGCATTAATCACTACATCATAGGTTTGTAGCGGAATAGAATCCATTGAGGCGGCTTGAATATTGCCGTAAGGCTGAAATCTTTCAGCTAATTCTTTGGCTTTCGAAAAAGTGCGGTTAGCAAGAACAATATTTTGTTGAGCTTGTAAAAGTGGCAATAATACGCCTTTTGTTGCTCCACCCGCCCCCAAAATTAATACGCGTTGATTTGGATGAAGCCAATTCAAACGTTGTAAATCCGTTACCAAACCAATCCCATCAGTGTTATCCGCATAAAGTTTTCCACCATCGAGTTTTTTGAGAGTATTACAGGCTTCCGCCAGTTTTGCTCGTTGGCTATATTCGTCTGCCAGCTGATAAGCTCGCTCTTTAAAGGGCGAAGTAATATTGCAACCTTTCGCGCCATCCTCAAAAAATGCTAAAAGCTGTTGTTCAAAAGCATCAAGATCACCTAATTTTACAATGTATTCCATAGTCTGATGGGTTTGCGCGGCTAACTTATTTTGAATCAATGGGGATTTACTTTGCGCAATTGGATTGCCCCACACAGCATAAAGATCCATAAATTATCCCTGTCTAAAAAGTTGATTTGTGCGCAAGTCTCGAATTTCGGATGGATTGCGTGCATCTCCGACAAGTTCATCCAATACAGGAAAATCATCACCGAATTGTAACCGTACTTCATCGGCGGTGCGGCAAGGTGGCTCACCAGTCAGATTTGCGCTAGTCGAAGTTAATGCAAACCCTGTGATTTCACACAAAGCTTTCACAGACGGGTGATCGCACAAACGTACCGCAATGCTATCAAATTTGCCTGTAAGAAAATGCGAAGTGGTCGATTTAGCGGGCACGATCCAAGTTGTTGGACGTTCATATTTACCTTGCAGGCGAGAAAGCTGTTCATCGTTAATCTGTTCAAAATCAACAAAAGGATGGAAAAAATCCAAGCTAGGCGCCACTAAAATCAGCCCTTTTTCCACTGGACGTTGCTTTAAATCAAGTAATTTTTTTACCGCACTTTCACTTTGCGGATTACAGCCCAAGCCAAACACAGCTTCAGTGGGATAAGCTACCACTTGATTTTGTCGAAGTGCGTTGGCGATTTGTTCTCTATTCATTTCACTCTTTTACTTTTATTGCTCAAAAATATGACGGCAAGTTTTATTTGCACACTGGAAAATTTGTTTTTCCCCATCTTCGCTTTTTAACAAAGAAAGAGGAAAATGGCACGTTGGGCAAGGCACAGTATAAGGCTTGGCAGGTAAAGAAAATTTACATTTAGGGAAATTATCACAGCCGTAAAAAATTTTTCCTTGGCGACCACGACGAGAAATCAAATGCCCCGTTTTACATTCAGGACAAGCAATTTTTTCCTCAGATTCAGATTCTTCCCGCACCACAAAATCGCATTCAGGATAATGGCTACAACCAATAAACATCCCAAAACTGCCTTGTTTCAACTGCAATAAATTACCGCACTTCGGGCAAATTTCATCAAGTGTTTTTAATACTTTATGCTCTGCCCTTTGCAAAGGACGCAAATAATCACATTCAGGATAAGCAGAACAACCTAAAAAGAGCCCTTTTTTGCCTTGTTTAATTTGCAAAGGCGCACCACATTGAGGGCAATATTCCTGTTGTTTGCTATGATGAAAAAGGCTTTGATTCATAATCTGTCCTTATGCCTGAAGCATTTCTTCCAATTCTTCCTGAGCAATCATCCATTCCATTTCTACATCATCCAATGCTTTCTTCACATCCACTTGTTGTGTCAAAAGTGCGGTCAATTTTTCTTTATTTTCGGCACTATATAATTCGGCATCTGCCAATTGATTTTCTATGTTCGCAAGCTCAGAAGAAAATTTATTCATTTTTTCTTCTAATTGCGTGATTTTTTTACGCAATGGCGCAGTTTGTTGGAGTAACTCTGCTTCACGACGTTTTTGTTCCTTACGATTTTGAACCGAATTTTCATTATCGCCAACTTTTTCTGAAACTTTATTTTCAGGCGTTCTGTTTTGTTCACTCAGCCATTTTTGATAATCCTCTAAATCGCCTTTGAATTCTTCCACTTTTTTATCGTGAACTAAATAAAATTCTTCCACAGTATTGCGTAATAAATGACGATCGTGAGACACCACCACCAAAGAACCTTCGTAATCCACCAGCGCTTCGGTTAATGCCTGCCGCATATCCAAATCCAAATGGTTAGTCGGTTCATCAAGTAGTAGCAAATTCGGGCGTTGCCAAACAATCAAAGCCAACACTAATCGGGCTTTTTCACCACCAGAAAAGGATTTCACTGCTTGATTTACTTTATCGCCATGGAACGCAAAACTTCCCAAATAATCTCTAACCTGTTGCTCCGTTTGCTCAGGAGCGAGTTTTTGCATATGCCAGAGAGCGGATTCGTCTGCGCGCAAAGTATCTAATTGATGCTGAGCAAAATAGCCAAGCTGCACACCTTTTGCCAACTGCACAGTACCTGAAAGTGCAGTCAGTTCTCCCGCTAAAAGTTTAATCAGCGTTGATTTTCCCGCGCCATTTTTACCGAGTAAACCAATCCGCGAACCGGGCACCAAATTCAGTTTAATTTTACTTAAAATTTCTACCGCACTTTCACCACTACCATAACCCGCACTCGCCTGCTCAATCATCACTAATGGATTCGGCAAGGATTGCGGTGGACGAAATTCAAAGGTAAAAGGATTATCCACATAAGCTGGGGCAATCAGCTCCATGCGCTCTAAGGCTTTCATACGGCTTTGCGCCTGTTTGGCTTTGGTGGCTTTGGCTTTAAAGCGATCAATATATTTTTGTAAATGGGAAATCTTTTGCTGTTGCTGACGATACATGGCTGTTTGTTGTGCCAGTTTAGTCGCTCGTTGCACTTCAAAAGAAGAATAATCGCCCGTATATTCGTTGAGCTTCTGATTTTCGATATGGAGGATTTTTGTCACAATCGGGTCGAGAAAATCACGGTCGTGAGAAATTAATACCAAGGTACCTTGATATTGCACTAACCAACGCTCCAACCAAATAACCGCATCCAAATCCAAATGGTTGGTCGGTTCATCCAGTAATAATAAATCCGATGGACAAAGCAGAGCTTGCGCCAAATTCAAACGCATCCGCCAACCACCCGAAAAGGCTTTCACTGACTGAGTTATTTCTTCTTGGCTAAATCCTAAACCATGCAATAAAGAAGCAGCACGAGATTGAATTGTCCACGCATCCAAGGTTTCTAATTGCCCATGAATGCGCGCAATGGCGTTACCGTCATTGCGTTCATTTGCCTGATTAAGCTCTCGTTGCAAACGGCAATATTCACGATCCCCTTGGATCACATAATCAATCGCAGAAATATCCAATGCGGGCGTTTCTTGATTCACCCAAGATACCCGCCAATTTGACGGATAATTTACCTCGCCGCCCTCTGGCATTAATTCTTTTTTTAATAAAGCAAAAAGCGAAGATTTTCCACAACCATTTTTCCCCACCAAACCGACTTTTTGTTTGGGATTAATCGTAGCAGAAGAATTTTCGAGAAGTTCCGTTTGCCCTTGTTTTAAGGATAAGTTACTAAATACAATCATGAATAAAATTCTTAATTCAATATATTTTTACAATTTAAATTAATATTCTCTTTCTACTGGTAAATTTGCTTTCTCCCAACCATCAAATCCACCAACAATACTAAACACATTTTCATAGCCTTGTTCCACTAGAAAGGTCGCCACATTTTTACTGCTCACGCCATGATAACAACTCACAATAATGGGTGAATCAAAATCTACTAATTCTTCGAATTGTAAAAAACTTTGGTTCGTTAAATGAAAAGCACCTTTAGGATGCGAGTGGGTAAAGCGGGCATCATCGCGAATATCGGCTAACACTGCCCCTTGCTGAACCATTTCCCACGCTTGTTGTGGCGTAATTTCTTTAAATGACATTTATAAACTTCCTTTTGCGTGCTGTTTGTACACACCATCAATCACAACAAGAATCATAGCGAGCACTAAACAAATAAAAAGCGGGTAACTTTCGGCGTCAATTTGTTCACCGATAAAAAACGATACGAAAATCATCATAATGGTTTCCACATAGCCAAGTAAGCCAAGCAAATTCATTGGTAACATGTTGCTGGCAATCACATAAGCTATCAATGCCGTGCCACTAATTAATCCAAGCAACACAAGCAGCCCCCAAATATTAGGATTACTTTGTTCAACCACTGCGAAATCTGTTTGCAACGCAAAATAAATGCTAATTGGAATTAGGCTCAATATCTCTAAACAAAAAGAGGCGAGATCACTATTTTTTAATGCTTTTCGAACGGAAAAATAGGTGGTATAACCGACACAAATCACAATAGCTTCCCAAGAAAGCCCACCTTTTAGCACGATATTAGAAATCACACCCAATGCGGCAATCACGACTGCAATAAATTTGAACGTTGAAATGCGTTCTTTAAAAATTAAGCGACCAGCTGCCACCATCACAATTGGCAAAAGCAAATAACCAAAAGACACGCTCAATGAACTGCCATTATTCGGCGCCCAAAGAAAAAGCCACATTTGAAAACCCATCAATAAGCCGCAAAAAAGATAGGGCAATGCCAAGTGCGGCTGTTTTTTGATAAGTTTTAAGCGATGAATCAATGCATTTTTCTGCTTAAACATAAACACGGAAAGGACAACAAAGGGAAACGTAAAAATCATCCGATAACCGAAAATATCCGTGCCACTCAAAGGTTTCAACAGCGTAGAAAAATAATACATATAGCCAAATAGAAATGAGGCAAGTAATGAAACGAGAATACCTTTAAACATAAGAAATCCTTATTCTAAACAGCCAATCATTCTATTCTAACATCGCCCAAAATGCACGGATTAAGGGCTGTTCGAGATTCCTTTTTTGGGTACAAATAACCAATTCAAAAGGCTCAACAGGCTTATCAAGATTAAGTCTGGAAATTTGATTATTCATTGGACTATTGTCAATGACTACATCAGGCAACATCGCTAATCCGAATCCCAATCCAACCATTGGAACAATCCCTTCATGCCCTGCAACGGTAGCATAAATTTTCGGATGTTTAATATGTTTCTCCCGTAGCCATTGTTCAATCCGTTGCCGAGCATGCCCTTCAACAGGGAAAATAAAAGGCATTTGCTGCCAATTAATGGGTTTTTCTTGCAGTAATTGTGTCGCCAAACAAGCCACACGCGGAGCAATTAAAGACAAACTGATATCATCAATTTTATGAAATGCCAC
Organism: Haemophilus haemolyticus; assembly: GCF_003351405.1. GTDB lineage: Bacteria > Pseudomonadota > Gammaproteobacteria > Enterobacterales > Pasteurellaceae > Haemophilus > Haemophilus haemolyticus_N. Next base: position 790,164 of record NZ_CP031240.1, on the reverse strand, counting down.
ACTCGATGGCAGATTATTCGGCTTACCCGCAATAGCGAGGTCAACTTGTTGGGTTTGAATTAACTCTAATGCAAGCGCTGGATCGCCCGTCGTCAGTTGAATTTCCACTTTAGGGTAACGCTGGCGAAATTCTTTAAGTACGTGCGGAAGGTGGCTATAAGATGCGGTTACAGAGCAAAAAAGTTTAATTTCACCGCAAAGCTCATCGGATTCATCCTTGAGCTGTTGTTTAAATTGTTGCCAGCTTTGCCATTCTGTTTTAGCAAATTGCAAAAATTTCTCGCCATATTCAGTAAGTTTGACTTGACGATTGTCACGGATAAAAAGCGTCTTCCCTAACTCGTCTTCCAACCGTTGAATTTGACGGGAAAGGGTGGAAGGGGACATGTGGTTTTGGGTGGCGGTTTTAGAGAAGTTTTGGGTTTCTGATAATTTGATGAATAAGTTGAGATCGTTGAAGTCCATAATGATATCTATTTTATTTAAGTCAGGGTTTCGCCTGACGGCGACTTACTTTCTTTTGCTTGTACAAAAGAAAGTAAGCAAAGAAAAATACACCCCAGTTAAATCGCTGATCTTTGCTTTGTTTCAATTTTCTTTACGGCAATTTTCTAAACTCGCTGCGCTCAAACAGACGAAAATTGCCTAAAAATTGAAAGTCACAAAGGCGATTTATATGGGGCTTAAGATTTATTAGCACATTATTTGAAAGTGAAGTTGATTATAAGATTGTTTTTATAATGAAAAATATTCAATTTTTAACTGCACTTTAAATCAAAGAAAGAATAAAATATTTTCCCTTCTTTGCCGCCTGAAAAATTGGAAATTTGTAGGAAATTTTCGTCTGTTTGAGCGCAGCGAGTTTAGAAAATTTCCGTTAAGCAAATTTTCAATTTTTCAGGAAATAAGGCAAAGCAGGGTGTGCTTTCTTTTTGCCTACTTTTACTTTGCACAAGCAAAGAAAAAGTAGGTCGCTCATCGAGCGAAATACGATGCCAATCCACAAAAAAACAACATAATTGCACAAATCGCAACATTACATTCCCATAATATCACTTTACGCAACAACAAAAAATCCTATAATCAAACCACAACAAAAAAATATGCAAACACAACATCATACAATTATTCACCTTACACAATTAAGGACAAAAAATGGCTAACTATTTCAACACATTAAATTTACGTCAAAAATTAGACCAATTAGGTCGTTGTCGTTTTATGGAACGCGAAGAATTTGCAGATGAAGCAAACTTCTTAAAAGGCAAAAAAATCGTTATCGTAGGCTGTGGTGCGCAAGGTTTAAACCAAGGTTTGAATATGCGTGATTCTGGATTAGATATTAGTTATGCCTTACGCCCTGAAGCGATTGCTGAAAAACGTGCATCGTTCCAACGTGCAACCGAAAATGGTTTTAAAGTGGGTACTTATGAAGAATTAATCCCAACTGCAGATTTAGTCGTAAACTTAACACCAGACAAACAACACTCTAAAGTAGTTGCTGATGTGATGCCTTTAATGAAAAAAGACTCTGCATTTGGTTATTCACACGGTTTTAATATTGTTGAAGTTGGCGAAGAAATCCGTAAAGACATTACGGTTGTGATGGTTGCGCCAAAATGTCCAGGTACTGAAGTACGTGAAGAATACAAACGTGGTTTCGGTGTGCCAACATTAATCGCAGTTCACCCTGAAAATGATCCGAAAGGTGAAGGCATGGCGATCGCAAAAGCATGGGCTGCTGCGACTGGCGGTCATAAAGCTGGTGTTTTAGAATCTTCATTCGTTGCAGAAGTAAAATCTGACTTAATGGGTGAGCAAACTATCCTTTGCGGTATGTTACAAGCAGGTTCTATCGTATGTTATGACAAATTAGTGGCAGACGGTAAAGATCCAGCATACGCAGGTAAATTAATCCAATACGGTTGGGAAACCATTACCGAAGCGTTAAAACAAGGTGGTATCACATTAATGATGGATCGCCTATCAAACAGCGCAAAATTACGTGCATTTGAACTAGCTGAACAAATCAAAGAAAGCCTTGGTTTCTTATATTACAAACACATGGATGACATCATTAGCGGTCACTTCTCTGCAACAATGATGGCTGACTGGGCAAATGGCGACAAAGACTTATTCGCATGGCGTGAAGCAACAGGTAAAACAGCCTTTGAAAATGCACCAAAATATGATGGCAAAATTAGTGAACAAGAATACTTTGATAACGGCGTATTAATGATCGCAATGGTAAAAGCTGGCGTGGAATTAGCTTTTGAAGCGATGGTTGCAAGCGGTATTTATGAAGAATCAGCTTACTACGAATCACTTCACGAATTACCATTAATTGCGAACACCATCGCACGTAAACGCTTATACGAAATGAACGTGGTAATTTCTGATACTGCAGAATATGGTAACTACTTATTCTCTAACGTAGCGACTCCAATTCTTGCAAAAGAAATTATCCCTAACCTTCAAAAAGGTGACTTGGGCGAACCTACTCCAGCAGCGGAAATCGATAACATCACCTTGCGCGATGTAAACGATGCGATTCGCAACCACCCTGTTGAATTAATCGGTCAAGAATTACGTGGTTATATGACTGATATGAAACGTATCGCAGTTGCGGGTTAATTATTAAACCAGTAAAATTTAAGCCAACTTATTCAATAAGTTGGCTTTTTTTATAATCCAAAGGAATTAATATGAAAAATAATAAAATTTTTAACCGCACTTTTAAAGTAAGTTTGGTGGCTATGGCGTTAGGATTAGTTAATTCGGCATGGGCAACAGATCTCACTTGTTCAAACGTAACAGGATGTCAGTATTCTTGGGATGAAGCGACTAAGATTTGGACTTTCAACCAAAACCAACAAACATCAATTAGTGACGCAATCAATGTAACAATTACTCCAGGAAACTACCAAAATATTGCTAAAACCGATATCGGAACTAGCACACATGGCGGACAACCACTAGCCTCTAGCAATTCATTATTTAGTATTTTTGACTTTACTAATAGAAATAATCGCATTACTCTTAAATCTGGTATAAATGCCACACTTAAAGAGGACTATCCTTCAAGTTCACTTTTAGATATATGGGGTGGGGAAGCCACTTTAGAAAAAGGCTCAAAACTCATTCTTGAGAAAAATTACGCACAAATTCACAATACAGCTGACGCTTATGGTAATTCAGATGGCAATGCTGCTATTAAATCTCATGGTGGCAAAATTGATACACAAGCTGACATTGAATTAAATAATGATGGTTCAATGGCTATCGACTCTCAAAGAGACTCAACAATCAACTCTTCCAATCATAGTATCAAAATGAATGGAAAGAGTGATATTGCCTACGTATTATATGGTGCAAAAGATATAGCAAATATCAGTAATGTACAAATTACTGGAAATCAAGATATGCAATTTGCTTTTGACATCGGTACAAATGATGAGAATGCGGCTCAGACGGTTATAGCTAATGGTTTAAATGTAACTCTTAACAATAAAAGTGGTTTATTCACCACATCAGATAGCGGATCGCAAACAATAACACTAAAAAATTCAGAAAGTAATACAGGTTATGGTTTACTCGCATTCCCATTGGGCGATGAGCAGTTAGTTAAAATTAATTTAGAAAATACAACATTAAATGCTACTCAAGCATTAATCTCGCTTAATGATAAAAACCTCCCTCTTGAAGCAGAAGATAATGATGCATCCAATTCTACACCAGCTGGAGTCTATCATCTAAACCTTACTGCAAGTAAAAACTCCAAACTAACTGGCGCAATTCTTGAAAATCCAGATTGGCCAGTTAAGAATGAAATCAATTTATCTATGTCTAATAGTCAATGGAGTTTCAATAAATCAAGCACATTGAATAACTTAGATGCTAACAGTTCTGAAATTACATTTACTCCAACTTCTGAATATAAAACATTAACAATTAAAGATAACCTCACTGGTTCTAGCACATTTAACCTCAATACCAATATTGCTGAAAATAAAAGCGATAAAATCGTTGTTAAAGGTACTGCCGAAGGTAATCATAAAATTGGTGTCACTAACCAAGGTGCAGATGTTGATAACAGAAAAGTGACACTTGTAGAAACCAACGGTGGTAACGCTGCATTTAGCTTAACTAACCCGAATAATCGTGTAGATTTAGGGGCTTATCAATACTTCCTAACAAAAGAGGGAAATAATTGGGTATTAGCGAACTCTAAAAATGTAGTTACACCAAGTAATTCTGTGGTAACTCCAAGCAACCCTGTGGTGACTCCAAGCACCCCTGTGGTGACTCCAAGCAACCCTGTGGTAACTCCAAGCAATCCTGTGGTGACGCCAAGTAATCCAGTGATGACTCCAAGCAACCCTGTAGTGACTCCAAGTAATCCTGTAGTGACTCCAAGTAATCCGGTAGTACCATCTGCAGCTCCAGTTCTACCAAGTACACCATTACTTTCAGACTTAGCAAATGCACAAGTTTCTCTTCGCCAAACACAATTGCTTTTAGTGGAAGATGATTTAAGTGGCATTCATCAACGTCTAGGTGAAGTGGAAAACGGTGAAAAAGGTAATGTATGGGTTCGTAATGTGAATTCTCGCCAAAAATTAGCCGCACTTTCTACTGGTGAGAGTGAAACCTCTGGCTTTAAACAAAACGTACATCACGTACAAGTGGGCGCTGATGCTGCTGTAACAGATAATCTTCGTGTCGGTGGATTTGTGGGCCGCAGCCAAGCTAACGTTGATTTTAATGGTCATTACGGTGATGGCAAAGTAAGAAGCAATAGCGTGGGTTTATATGCAGCTTACCTTGCAGATAACGGGATTTATGTAGATAACATCGTGAAATACAGCCGTTTACACGCTAACTCAGATTACACTGAAAAACGCCATTACAACGCTTATACTATTTCGAGTGAGTTAGGCAAACGCTTTAGCCTTGCGAATGATTGGACAATCACTCCGCAAGCACAATTAGCGTGGACACATATTTCATCACAAGAGAATGAAGATAGCTTATCTTCTGTTTATTCTCGAATTGGTTTACGTGTAGCCAAAGGCTTTGCATTAAGTAATGGTTGGAATTTACAACCTTATGCAGAAGTCAATGCGATTACCAGCAAAAACCGTAGCAGCAAAATTCATTACACAAACAGCGCGCTTGATGTCGCAAGCAGCCGTGGACGTTTTGAAAGTGCGGTCGGTTTAAATGCTGGATTTGCAAATCATCGTTTTGGTTTAGAAGTAAGCCGTGCAGATGGTAAAAACTTCGATAAACCTTATGCAATTCAAGCGAATTATCATTATAGCTGGTAGTATCTTGCTAAACATACCTCTTAAAAGTGCGGTGAAATTTCACCGCACTTTTGTTTTCCCAAACTAAATATTCAAAATCTTATAAATTTCAGAATCTTTACGATCTAGATAATGGATGGATTGGATTTTACGAATTGTGCGAGATTTTCCACGAATTAAAATTGTTTCAGAGCTGGCTAAATTGCCCTTTCTAGAGATACCTTTAAGCAAATCGCCATTGGTAATACCCGTTGCGGTAAACACTAGGTTATCGTCACGCACAAGATCTTCAAGTTTTAACACTTCATTGATTTTTACGCCTAATGCTTCACAACGCTGAATTTCATTGGCAGCAATTTTTTTATTTTCTTCCGTATCACCTTTTACTTCGTTACGAGGAAGTAAACGAGCTTGCATATCGCCACCTAATGCACGAATTGCAGCTGCAGCAGCCACACCTTCTGGTGCACCACCGATTCCGTAAAGAAGATCGACTTCGGCATCAGGCAAACAGCACAATACGGAACCTGCTACATCACCATCAGGAATTGCCATTACTCTCACGCCCAAGCTATGCATTTGTTTAATTACCGTATCATGGCGTGGTTTTGCCAATACCATTACGGTGAGATCAGAAAGGGATTTTCCTAGCTTAGATGCGACACGGCGAAGGTTTTGTTCTAGTGGCAAAGTTAAATCAATCATGCCTTTAACATCTGGGCCAACCACCAATTTTTCCATATACATATCTGGTGCTTTTAAAAAGGTATTTCTACCGCCAGCAGCCAGGACAGAAATAGCATTAGACTGACCCATTGCAGTCATACGCGTGCCATCAATAGGATCAACGGCGATAGAAACCAATTCTCCCATGCCAGAACCGACTTTTTCACCAATATAAAGCATTGGTGCTTCATCAATTTCCCCTTCACCAATCACGATTTCAGCATCCATATGAATTAAGTTCAGCATATAACGCATAGCTTTCACAGCTGCATCGTCAGCTGCATTTTTATCCCCTCGACCAAGCCACATATAAGCCGCTAACGCAGCTGCCTCAGTCACACGTGAAAATTCAATAGCCAATGCACGATTCATCATTATTCTCCTTCTGCTTACTTTTCTAGATCATGGCAAAATGGCCTTATTTTATCACTGCGTAATCGTTTGCATAATAATTTTTTCTCCAACGCTTTAAAAAGGCAAATTTACTGGGTAAAATACTCTCAAACTTACCCATATTCAAAAGGAAATCATTATGTCTTTAGAAATTTTAGACCAGCTTGAAGAAAAAATTAAACAAGCGGTAGAAACTATCCAATTACTTCAATTAGAAGTTGAAGAATTAAAAGAGAAAAACGCAGAATCTCACAGAAATATCGAAAGTTTACAAACTGAAAACGAACAACTGAAAAACGAACACCGCAACTGGCAAGAACATATTCGTTCATTGCTTGGCAAATTCGATAACGTTTAATCGTAATAAAAGGCTTAGAAAATCTAAGCCTTTTTATTTTCATCATTTCAAAAATATTCTTTTACTTTTCCCTACGTTAGGGAAGAAAAATAAATACAGGATAATCAAATGCACATTTGCATTCTTTCTGGCAGCACTTTAGGTGGCGCAGAATATGTTGCCGAACATTTAAACGATGTTTTAGAAACTCAAGGTTTTTCCACCGCTCTTTTTCACGGACCAAGTTTATCCGATATCGAAAATGAAAAAATTTGGCTTGTTGTGACTTCAACTCATGGTGCGGGTGAGTTGCCAGATAATTTAAAACCTCTATTTGATGAATTAGCTAACAGCCAAAACGATTTTTCAGATGTTCGTTTTGCTGTCGTTGGATTAGGTAATTCTGATTATGATACTTTTTGCTATGCTGCGGATAAAGTTGAGCAAGTGCTTCAAGGAAAAAGTGCGGTCAAAATTTGCGAAACTTTAAAAATTGACGTGTTAAACGTGGATGATCAAGAAGGCTATGCTGAAGCATGGTTACCTAGCTTTATTGAGGGATTAAAATGATTGCCTTAATCCAGCGTGTCACTCAGGCAAAAGTTGATGTAAACGGTGAAACAATAGGACAAATTGGCAAAGGTTTACTGATTTTGCTTGGTGTAGAAAAAGAAGATAACCAAGAGAAAGCGGATAAACTTGCTGAAAAAGTGCTTAATTATCGAATTTTCAGTGATGAAAATGACAAAATGAATTTAAATGTTCAACAAGCACAAGGTGAATTACTTATTGTTTCGCAATTTACATTAGCGGCGGATACACAAAAAGGTTTGCGGCCAAGTTTTTCAAAAGGTGCGCCACCAGCATTGGCTAATGAATTATATGAATACTTTATTCAAAAATGCGGTGAGAAATTACCTGTTTCAACAGGGCAATTTGCCGCGGATATGCAAGTGAGTTTAACAAACGATGGCCCAGTTACGTTTTGGTTAAACGTATAAATAAGCACGGTTGAGTTAGTAATAAGACGAGATTTTTGAATTTTAGAAAATTAAGCACGCTAAATAGCTTAACTAATGGAATATCTGCGTTAAACGTACATATTCCATTAGTCAACGTCAACTAACAACATAGCACCTAACAACAAGGTTGGTGAGCAAAAAGGCGAACTGAAGCCCTCCATTGCTCCCTCGTCCATAAATGGACGTTTCCTCTCACCAATGGCCACTTATAATAACAAGGGTAAATTATCACCGTTGCTATTTCACTGATTAGGGACAATCGGGAATGTCAGACAACAGCCCGCCAAACCCAATAGGCAAAGTGCACAGCGCAATGCCAAATGGCACAAACATCCATTCTTGCGCCTAAATCTTTTCATTTATAGTCTGTGTTATCAGCTACAAACTCACTGTACAAGAAATATGGTATGCCTTTTCCTTGGTTAAAACTGTGATCTAGATCACAAAAATAAAAATGCGGTGAAATTCTTTTAAAAATTTCACCGCACTTTTAAGAATAAACCATTATTGTCGGATTAAAAGGGCAACGGCTTCACAAGCAATTCCTTCTTGTCTTCCGGTAAAGCCTAGTTTTTCGGTAGTCGTTGCTTTCACATTGACTTGATCAATATCGCATTGTAGGTCTTCAGCTATTTTGGCACGCATAGCATCAATATGTGGGCGCATTTTAGGTGCTTGCGCAATGATAGTGACATCGACATTACCTATTTTATATCCCTTTTCTTGCACTTGACGAAATGCTTCACGCAATAGCCCACGACTATCCGCATTTTTATATTGCATATCGGTATCAGGGAAAAGCTTTCCAATATCACCTAGAGCGGCTGCTCCTAAAATTGCATCAGTTAAGGCATGTAATGCCACATCACCATCAGAGTGCGCAATAAACCCAGTATGATAAGGCACTTCTACGCCGCCAATAATTAATGGGCGATCTTCACCAAACGCATGAACATCAAAACCGTGTCCAATTCTGATCATAATTTATTCCTTGTTAAATAAAATTCTGCTAATGCTAAATCTTCTGGACGAGTCACTTTTAAATTATCGCTACGCCCGGCTACCAAGTGAGGTTGAAATCCTGCGAGTTCCATTGCCGATGCTTCATCCGTTATATTTGCACCTTGTTGAATCCCTGTGGAAAGCGCATTTCTTAATATATCTACTGGGAAAAACTGTGGTGTCATCGCTTGCCAAAGCTGACGACGATCTTCTGTTTTCACAATACATTGCTGATTATCCGCTCGTTTAATCGTATCCGTCGCTGGAATTGCCAAAATAGCACCATGTTCATCTTCAATGGCTAGCAATTTATCAATGTCGGCGTGTTGCAAACAAGGGCGAGCAGCATCATGAACAAGCACCCACGCATTTTTTTCCTCAATTGCGTTTAAACCATTTAATACGGATTCAGCTCGTGTGGCGCCACCTTCTACTAACTGAATTTTACTAGGGAGTGATAGCTTAGCAATATAAGGATCATCTTTGCTCACCGCCAAAATAATTTTAGAGACGGCAGGATGAGAAAGCATAACATCAAGTGTGTGTTCGAGCAGTGTTTTGCCAAGTAGAGTTAAATATTGTTTCGGTTTATCCGCTTGCATTCGAGAGCCCACGCCAGCTGCTGGCAATACCGCAATAATTGAACGAGCCATTATTTATTCTCTTTCACAATGTGATAAAACACTTCGTTTTCTTTCACCATGCCATGTTGCATTCGTGCACGTTCTTCAATGGCCTCAAAGCCTTTGGTTAGTCCTTGAATCTCCGCATTAATACGCTGATTGCGCTGAGACAGTTTTTCATTTTCCGCTTGGTTTTCTACAATCTTTGCGGCAGTGTCGCGGTAATCGAAGAAACCATTACGGCCAAACCATAAGTCATATTGAAACAAAGCTAATACGGCAAAAAGAATGAGAATAAAAAGTCGCATAAAAATGTTGGTGATGAATAAAATTGCGGTTAGTTTACCGTGAAAAGGGGGGAAAGGCGATAGGATAAAAAAGAAAGTGCGGTAAGTTTTACACCTAAATCTCGCGTTAAAAATGTGACATACATCACAAATTTAATAGAATTACTAAGAAAGCGCCCCAAAAATAAAAAAGGCTTGCTATACTCTCTCCGTTTTTACTAACCCTAAAGTTAAAAGGAATATAACATGAAAACAACGTTAAAAATGACCGCACTTGCAGCACTTTCTGCTCTTGTTTTATCTGGCTGTGGCGCACACAAAATGAAGTCAGAAGAACACGCAAATATGCAATTACAGCAACAAGCTGTTCTTGGCTTAAACTGGATGCAAGATTCCGGTGAATATAAAGCATTAGCTTATCAAGCCTACAATGCGGCAAAAGTAGCATTTGATCACGCAAAAGTGGCAAAAGGTAAGAAAAAAGCGGTTGTGGTTGATTTAGATGAAACCATGTTAGATAACAGCCCTTATGCTGGCTGGCAAGTTCAAAATAACAAACCATTCGATGGTAAAGATTGGACTCGTTGGGTAGACGCGCGTCAATCTCGTGCCATTCCGGGTGCGGTAGAATTTAACAATTACGTAAACAGCCACAAAGGTAAAATGTTCTACGTAACAAACCGCAAAGATAGCTCTGAAAAAGCAGGCACTATCGATGATATGAAACGCTTAGGTTTCAATGGCGTGGAAGAATCTGCATTTTATTTGAAAAAAGACAAATCAGCTAAAGCGGCTCGTTTTGCAGAAATTGAAAAACAAGGCTATGAAATCGTACTTTATGTAGGCGATAACTTAGATGACTTCGGTGATACCGTATATGGCAAATTAAACGCAGACCGTCGTGCATTCGTTGATCAAAACCAAGGCAAATTTGGTAAAACTTTCATTATGTTACCTAACGCAAACTACGGTGGCTGGGAAGGCGGCTTAGCTAACGGGTATTTCAAAAAAGATACACAAGGCAAAATCAAAGCTCGTTTAGATGCAGTACAAGCTTGGGATGGTAAATAATTTCCCATTAAAAAAATCGATTTAAATATCGATTCTAAAAAATTTAGTTGGGGGCTAAGCTCAGTTTTTACTGGCTTAGCCTTTTTCGTTTTTTAATTTACTAAAGTAATCATCATTACTACATGCTTAAGTTTTGTTATGATGTTGCAAATCTTTCAAAATAGAAATCTAATTCAATGAAGAAGAATTTTTCGGCAGGAAAATTGCCGTCTAAAGGAAAAAGTGCGGTTAATTTTCACCGCACTTTTAAGCCTAAATCAAAACCTAAAACGCTGTCGTTGGATGAAACCAAGGTTGTGTTATTCAATAAACCTTTTGATGTACTCACGCAATTTACCGACGAACAAGGGCGTGCTACTTTAAAAGATTTTATCTCAATCCCAAATGTTTATGCGGCAGGTCGATTAGATAGGGACAGTGAAGGATTACTGATTTTAACCAATAATGGCGAATTACAACATCGTTTGGCCGATCCCAAATTTAAAACAGAAAAAACCTATTGGGTGCAAGTGGAAGGCATCCCTGAAGAAACCGATTTAGCACAACTCAGAAAAGGCGTTGAACTCAAAGATGGCATGACTAAACCGGCTCAAGTGCGGTTAATTTCAGAGCCAAATTTATGGGAACGTAATCCACCTATCCGAGAGAGAAAAAATATTCCCACAAGCTGGTTAGAAATTAAGATTAGTGAAGGGCGCAACCGCCAAGTGCGAAGAATGACTGCACATATTGGTTTCCCCACTTTACGATTAGTGAGAGTGAGTATGGGCTCATTATCTATTAATGGATTAGAGAATGGCTCATTTAGATTATTATCATTGGATGAAATAAAAGCATTATTTCAGACCGTCAAATTATAAAAATAGGGCAAGAATTTCGCTTGCCCTAAATTTTTCTCCCATAAATATTGAGTAGAAAGATGATTAATAAAAAACTAAACTGCTTTCAAACTCTTTCAGAAGATTACTTTCAGCTCGCAATTCATTCCAAATTAATGGGTTGCGATCTAAGTATCCGCTTTCAAAATTCAATGTCCAATCATTCAAAGTGCGGTGCATTTCAAGGGTGAAATTTTTTGCTGTTTCTGTTGCTTGACGGGATTTATTGAGAATAACCGCAAGACGAAGCAATCGCATTAAAGCCATCACATCTTGCTCGCTATAACGTGCAAATTTAAAAAATTCAGCAGGTTTAAGCGTGCCAATATGCCAACGCACTAACGCGGTAAGCAAACGTTGCTGTTCACGATCAAACCCAGGTAATTCCATATTTTGTAAGATATACGCCGAATGTTTTTGTAAACCTTTGTGATTAATCACAATGCCTACTTCATGCAAGCGCGCTGCCCAAAGCAGGATTTCGCGCATTTCTTCAATAAATTCTGTCGATTGCCAATCTTGATATTGTGCACTGAGTAAATTAGCACTATCTGCAACGCGGTGAGCTTGAGCTTGGTCAATATTGAATTGTTCGCTTAATCCCCAAGCTGTGCGTGCTCGAATATCTGCAACTTGGAAGTTTTTCTCTAGGCTATAAATGACGCCTTCACGCAATGCGCCGTCAGAATAGCGCATTTGTTGAATATGAAAAACTTCAAACACCGCACTTAAAATCGCTAAACCGGGTACAAAAACATCTACGCGGTCTTGGTTTAAACCGTTAATATTTAGCTCGGTAAAATGCTTGGCTTGTAGAGTTTGCTCAATTAAAGCATTTAATCGCTCGGCAGTAATGGTTCCATTTGGATCAAGATTAGTCGTAATGACTTGTGCAACAGTTTTAATCGTGCCCGATGATCCAAGCACAGATTGCCAACCTAATTTGCGATATTCAAATCCTAAATCTTCGATTTTATTGACCGCATTTTGACGCGCCCGTTGAAAGTTTTCTGAGGAAATGACGCCATCGGTAAAAAATTGAGTCGCAAAACTCACGCACCCCATGTGGCGGCTTTCAGCCACAAGTGGCGTGAAATCATCGCCGATAATCATTTCTGTCGAACCACCACCAATATCTATAACAAGCTTTCTGCCTTTTTCTGGCTGAGTATGGCATACGCCAGCGTAGATGGTTTTAGCTTCCGTTTGCCCACTAATAATATTAATGGGATAGGGGAAAATCTTGGCTGCTTGACGTAAAAATTCGTCATTATTGATGGCTCTGCGTAATGTGTAAGTGCCAACTACATTGACGTTTTCCATAGGAAAACCTTGTAAACGTTCAGCAAATAAGGCTAAGCAATTCACGCCACGTGTGATGGCCTCTTGATTAAGCACCGCATTTTCATCTAAGCCTTCCGCGAGTTTCACTTTTTGTTTTAAGCGAGAAAGTACTTGGATTGAGCCGTTTACAATGCGTGCAACAATCATATGAAAGCTGTTTGAGCCAAGATCAATCGCGGCAATTTCACGTACATTGCCACGATGCTTGGGTTCTAAAATAGCGTTATTCATAACATTCCTAAAATTCAAATTTATAAAGCAAATCAAACACTTGGTTGGTGCTAGAAACGGATTGAAAATAAAGCTGTGGCATTAGGCGATAACGTAAGGTGACTTCTGCTAAGCCATCAAATAAACCTACGCCATATTTTATTTGTAAGCGATTGGTGAGATTTCCGCTGACGGTCACTTTGGATTTATCACCCACACCCGATGTGCCAAGGTTTAAATCTTGGATACCAAAAGCCTCTCCAATACTTCCCACTAATTTACCGCTCTTTGAAAGCCCTAGGCCAAGTAACGCCGCCCCCACGGAGCCACTAGATCCAGCCTCACCACTATTTTCTAATGAACGACCCGTTAACAAGTAAGAAAGTGCTTGATCTTGTGGTTTACTTGGTTCGCTAAAGATGGTGACATCAGGTCTATCAGCTGAACCTATTACTCTCACACCAGCAATAATTTTACTATCTTCCATTGCTTCTGGATTACGAATAGCCTCAATATTCAACGTAGGTTGTGTCGCTTGACCTGAAAAGCTAATAAGCCCTTTACGAATCAGTAAATCCTGTCCGAAAGAAGCATAGCGACCTTTAGTTAAATTAATCTGACCAAATAAACCTAAATTGCCTTTATCTTGTTTCACAGAAAGTAAACCATCAAGATTGGTTTTTAAGCCATAGGCATCAAGGCTGACGTCTTTACCAATATTGATGCGTAAATCAGAGCGAATATCCATGCCTGATTTTGTTTTTGCCGCAAATTCACGTTTAATCAGTTCTTCTTTGCTCTTATGAGGGCCATTTAAAATAACTTCATCTTCGCTCACTGGCTCAGCAGTGTCTGGTAAGCTATCAATTCTAATTCTCGCCCAAGGAATATCCACTGTTCCGCTTAAATTCAATTCTTTCGGATTCGCCTTTACCGTGATATTTGGACTGAAACGTAGTTTCGCCATAGAAGGAATATCCACGTTGAAATTATTTGCCTGAGCATTTAATTCTGTTGTCCAATGTTCGATATTCGCCCAGTTTGCTCGGCCAGTTAAATTCAAACGGCTATCGCTAGTTTCAATTTTGCCCTGTAAAGTGGAATTATTACCGTGGAAATGTACGGCAATATCGCCATCAGTAATATTGACTGGCATAGATTTTAAGTTGGTACGAATATTACGAATATTAAAGTTGCCATTTAATAATGGTTTCTCTAAATTCCCGCCGAAACTCAACTTCGAGACTACCTCACCATTTACTGATTCCCCGCTAGTAAGTAGCTGATTTGCGATCGACAAGCTTAATCGTTCTATCGCAAGGGTTCCGCCAAGTTGACGATTTTTAGCAAGGTCATTTAGATGAATATCACCTATAATCCTACCTTGGTTATGCACATTGATGTCTGTTTTTAAAACCAAATTGTTATTTTGAATATCGGCGTTAAGGATTAATTTTGGAATATCCAATTTAAACGTACGGTAATCCAATTTTTGAGAGAAAGCTAAGTGATTGCCATCTACTTTGGCAGTAAATTGGAATGGTTTATCCGTAAACCAAGCAACATTACCTTGCGCTTGTAAATTGCCTTTGAGGCTATCTTGTTCGATAAGTTTATTCACTAAATCCAAATTAACACGTTTAAATTGGAAAGGAATATTGCCTTGCTTGCCTGCACTGAACGCTTGTGGGAAACATAATTCTACATCTGGGTTTTGCCAGCAATGTGAAGCAATATTGGCTTGTGTTTGTTTATGATCGTAAGACACCGCAATAGCTTGGTTAGATTTTACATCGCCAATAGGTGTATCAAATTTTGCTTGGGAAAGTGTGCCTTTCCACTGCTCCAAAGTGCGGTCAAAATGACCGTTAATTTGTAAATTTGCAGCAATAGGTTCACCTTGAGATTTAAGCGTTAACAGATGATTTTGTTCATCACCAGATAAGGCGAGATCAAGTAAACGGAGTTTAACACTTTCACCATAATGAAGTTGCTCTGCCTTAATATTGAATTGTCCTTTAGCTAAAGGTTCGCTTTTGATATTCCCTTTCGCGCTCACTTTAGATAATTGCAAACCTTGCAAGTGTAAATTAGACGAGGTTAAGTCAAGATCAAGATTTGGGCTGGTGAACTGACCAGAAATAGCCACATGCCCTTTCACATTGCCGCTTAAATCAGACCATAAACCACGCAAATTCGGTGCATCAATATCTAATACAAAATCAGAATGTTCATCTAATACACCTTTTGCGTTAAGATGATTTTCACCATATCTGACCTGCAAATCAGGTACTGTTAGAAGTACATTTTGATTAAGTGTTGCGGAGCCTTTTAAACTGATGGGCTTTGAAGACAATGTCCCATTTAAATCAGTTACTGGCAGTTCCACTTGCCAGCCTTGAGAACCAGCAAAACCACGCGAATGTAATTTTCCAGATAGTGTTGCAGGCATGACTGGTACATAAAAACCGATATTCATTTTTTCTAAATCGGCTTGTACATCCCAGTTTGCACCCTCTTTCCAGCTTACAGCCCCCGCAAATTCACTTTTACCATCTAACGAAGCTATCCTCAATTTATTGACGGTTACTTCATAAAGTTTACCGTCGGCATTAAGGTCCACTTGAGATGCAGGAATATAATCCATTCCATCTACGCCCCCCTTAAGTTCAGCGTGATAATTCAGTAAATCCCCCGTGAGCTTAAGCGTCACATCATTAATTTTGAGTGGCCCCATTGTGTTTACAAAAGCGTATTGTCCTTTTGCCACATTTAATGTGAGGTTTAAGGGCATTTTGTCTTGCGCTAATTGCACTTCGCCATTCAGTTCAGCATCTAATACGCCTTTTGTTTTTAAAGAAAGTGCGGTGGATTTTTTTAATGATCCTGAAAGCACAAGATCGACATCGCTCTCTGGCAGAATTTCTTTTCCATCGGATTTCAACGGCTCCAAATGGGATTTTAAAGTTAAATCTAGTGGCATATCGCCATCAAGTTGTAATTTACCTTGTGAATAAAGATTACCCAACGAGCTTTCTACCGCTAATTTTTGTAATTGCAGTTGGTTATCGACGGTATCCGCCTGTGCAATGAGGCTTGGGATTTCAATAGATTGAAGTGTTTCACCTTTTTCATTCACCGCTTGATAATGCCAGTTTTGGCCTTTAATTGCGGGGATGTGTAAATCAAAAGGAAGAATTATTTCTGATACATTGCCTAAAAAAGCAGGCGTTAAAGATTGCTCAATCGCATCCCAATCTACAGGCTTATTCGGCTGTTCGGCCTGCGGATCATGTTTAACTTCGGGCAATTTTTTTGAAATAACTGAAATATCGTTAATTTCAGTCGGCGCGATAGTTAACCCTTTTTCATTATTTAAACTTACCGCACTTTTAAAATGACTGAGAGTAAGATGAGTCTGATCAATATTTACAGATAAATCTTGCACTACCAAATTTTCTGCATTAATACCAATTGGCAAGGAAATACGCTTCATCGGGCCAGACTTTGAATCATCAGGCGTTGATGGAGGCAGTAATGCGGTATTAATCGCAATCGTCGATTTATTTAAGGTGAAATCACGTAAACAAACCTCACGTGAAAGCAAACAACCGAAATCAAGCTGTAAACGTGCTTGCGCAATATGAGTATCAATCCCTGCGGTTTGATAACGAACATTATTGAGCACTAAGCCATTTTGTAGTCCGCCTTCAATTTGCTCAACGGAAAAACTATCAAGCATTTTATCGGCAAGTTGAATTAAACCCCTTTGCCCCGCATCGAAAGAAAGTGCCCCAGCTACACCTAAAATAGGCACCAAAATGACCGCACTTCCGATACAAACAGCCTTGCGCACCCAATGTTTTTTATTAGGCTGCTCAGGTGATTTTGGTGAAGTTTCTGATGGTTGTATTTGTTCTGTCATAAATTCACCTTAAATTTCAGTACCAAGTCCGATGTAAAATTGAATATTTTTGCTGTTATCTTTATCACGAATCGGGGTGGCTATATCAAATTTAATTGCGCCCACTGGTGATGCCCAACGGACACCAACGCCTGCGCCATAACGCAATTCTTTAGTCGTGTAATCATTAGCTGCTAATCCGCTATCTGCGAAGGTCGCCGCCCACCAATTCGGATAAACTTGATATTGATATTCTAAAGAACCCGCAAGTAATCGCGAACCACCAACCAATTTTCCGTTTTTATTTTTTGGCGCAATTTTTTTATAGCCGTAACCGCGTACACTACGATCGCCACCAGCAAAGAAACGAAGTGCGGGCGGAATTTTTTCAATATCCTTTGTATGTAAATACCCAACCTCTGCACGAGCAACGATACGGTGATTTTCCGCATAAGTACGAATCCATGCACTAGAGGCTTGCACTTTTACGAAAGACGCTTCCGATAACCAAACTTTGTTACCCACATCAAAAGTAATTTTTTGTACATCGCCCCAAGTTGCAAAAGAACCGCCACGTAATCGGGTGCGAGTAAATCCGACCGTTGGATAAAGGAGGAAAGTTTTATCGGTTATATCGGCTTGTGTAAAACTGTCGTATCGCGCACGAAGTCCGCCAAAATATTGCCAGCCATGTGCGTTGTTCCAATAACGTAACGCGGACAATGTAAGCGCTCTCGTATTGGTATCATTCTCTTTTTCACCTTCCCAACCGACAGAGTAATCATAGTAATAATTTAATGGATTTTTAAGTAGAGGCATTCGATAAGTTGCCTCTAAAGTTTGTTTTGGTGCAGAGAGATAAAGATTAGTGCGGAAACTATGTCCACGGCTATTAATCCAAGGCTTTGTCCAACCAATTTGGGTGTGCACGCCACCATCAGTTGCAAAGCCCACCCCTAGTTCCATCGCATTTTTTTTACGAGGATAAAGAATAATCTCCACATCTACAGTTTTGCTTTTATGATTAACGTTAGGTTGAACTAATACTGAACTAAACCAATTTGAAGACGAAAAATCACTGGTTAAATCCGATAAGTTATTCATTAAATACGGATCACCAGATTTGATATTAAGAATATTATTTAAGTAATCATCCCGAATTTGTGAATGGCTAAAAGTAATATTGCCATAATGATAACGAACACCGCTATCAAATAACATTCGCCACCATGCTTGATGGGTTTCAGGGCTGATTTCTAAACGTGAAATTTTAAATTCCCCATCAAAATATCCACGATTTAATGCTAAACGTGAGATCGCTGTTTTGTAATCATCATAAGTCTGGTGTTCAACCAAAACGCCTTCTTTCGGCAAGTTTTTACGTAACGCATCAAAATTTTCATCTTGTGCGGCTTCCCCTTCAATTTGCACATCAGTGCCCGCAATTTTTGTTGGCTCGCCCGGTGTAACATGAGCAATTAATAAATCGCGTTTGCCTTGACGCTGTTTTCGTTCAAAACGCACGGAAGATTCATAATAACCAAACACACGCAAACCACGATCCACAGCTTGAGTGACTAAATGTTGATAGCGTTCAGAGCCATCCATTTCTTCTTTATTAATCAGATGAACATTGAGATCCGTATTACGAACAGCACGAAAACCACGGATACCTTGAACTTCAATATCAACAGTTTGTTCCGCAAATACAGGAAAGCAACTTAATGCCAAAAAAAGTGCGGTGAGTTTTAGCGATTTTTTCTTCATTTTAAGGGGCTAAAATTTTTAAGTAAATTGCGCTATAGTCTACCGAGAAGTTCGTTAGGATCCAATATTTTCAGCGCATTTTGTCGGTTTTTTATTTTCCCCGATAAGGATCCATACTTCACAAGTCCCTCAAGGGTAGAGTGAAAACTGACATTATCCTTTACTTTCCGTGAATTGCTTTCCTCCTGTACTTCTGGATAAATAAAAATATGATACTTACAGCGCCATTTTACGTTTAATAGACATGAATAATCCATATCAAATGTAAAGATTGTAAAGTTAAGTAAAGACGCTTTTCATTTATTGTTATTGTCAGTAAAATTCGCACCCTATGGCCTTAAACAGTCTGCTTTTCAACATAAGTCTTTTATTATTTTTCATAAAACAAGCAACGGATTGCTCATTTATTTGAGTTTAGGAGAAAGAATCTAATGAATAACATTTTTAAAGTAATTTGGAATCACGCCACGCAAACTTGGACAGCTGTAGGGGAATTAGCCTCAGCCAAAGGCAAATCAAAATCTGTAAAATTAGCCGTAATTTCTACCGCACTTTTTTCTACTGGAGTATATGCTGCGGAACATACAGCTGCAGATGGTTTAATCTCAATATCTCATGATACGGCGGCAGGTACAACGGTCATTCCGACCGACGAACAAGCCAAAGCAACCGGCAAAGATTCCATTGCCGTAGGCAAAAAAGCAGTAGCAGGAAAAAATGGCAATATTGAAAGAGCAACGGCGATAGGTTATGGGGCGAATGCTGAGAGTAACGACTCGCTTGCCATCGGTTCTGGCGCAAGTGTAATCGTCAATGCGAACAACAATCTTAATAAACGCAGTATTGCCATCGGCTCGCAGGCACGTGTCGAACCAAGAGCAGACGGCGGCGTATCAAGTGGCGTACATGATGCGATTGCTATCGGTACTCGCGCAATGGCGACGGCGGGCAATTCAGTGGTGATCGGCCGCGATGCCAGAAGCAAGCGGGGCTTGAAGGCCACTTTCCAATCAGGCGAAAACACCGTTGCCATCGGCTCCAACGCCAGCGCAGACTGGGGCAGCAGTATTGCCATCGGTGCAAACTCAAGAACCATTGTAGGAAACGGTATCGCCATCGGCAGGGATGCGACTGCCATGTATAAAATAGATGGTCTGGCGAACGATGGAGAGGGACGAATCTTTACCTCCATGGCATTGGGAGAAAAAGCCACCTCTATCGGCGGCGCATCAATTGCCGCAGGTATCGAAACCAAATCGGCAGGGGTGAAATCCGTTGCAGTCGGCAACAAAGCCTTTGCCAACGGTTTGCAAAGTATTGCGATTGGCGATAAGACATACAGTTCGGATAGATCCTCTATCGCAATGGGTGCATATGCGGAAACCGGTTGGAACAGTGCTAAGCAAGCAATAGCAATCGGCCGACAAGCACACGCTGCAACAACTGATGCTTCTGCCTTCGGTGTAGAAACCTTTGCCGGCGGCGTCCGCAGCATAGCATCGGGAAGAAAAGCAGCGGCTTATGGCAATCAAGCCTTAGCCATCGGTTCTGATGATAATGGGCGGAACAATAATGGCGCAATGGCGATTGGGGATAATGCGGCAGCATTAGGTACAAAAGCCCGTGCAATTGGACAACAAACCATTGCATTTGGTAATGATTCGGTTGCCGGGGTAACAGAAGCGGAATCAAACGCCATAAACACCGCCTACAACACATACCGCTCAGCCTACAACACATACAGCAATTTGAATAAAGCAGTTAATAGTGCGGATGCCGACAATTATGCGGCAAAAACCAATTTATCTACCGAAGCGCAAAACCTTAAGCTTCTGATTAACAGATACGCCGAAACCGGCACGATTTATCAGGCTGAAAATAACAAAATTCAAAACGAGTTGACTGCGGCAGGCATTACATTCAGCGAATTGACCACGCTGGCGGGAAAATTAACGGCAAGCGGTGAAGCAGATATGGTAAATGCACAACCGATGCTTGATAACGAAGCGCTGATTAACAAAATCGCCGCCATAGAAAATACCGAAACCGGTAAAGCAAACGAGCATCTGGCTTATTTGGTCAACCTGGCAAAACGGTTGCAAAACGGCATCACCAAAGCAAAAACAGCACAAACCGCTTTAAGCACTGCCAAAACAGCTCAAACAGCGGGTAAAGCAGCATACGATGAAGCCGAAAAAGTATTTAAAGCGACATACGGCAGCGGCAAATCCAAAACCGGTGCCATTGCTATCGGTCGTTCTTCCGTTGCAGCGGCACAAACATCCGTTGCATTGGGCGATGATGCGGAAGTGGTGCAAAATGACTCAAGAAATGCTTTTGCCGCAGGTGCAAGTGCCAAAATAAACGGCACATCTCCTAATACGGTGGTGATCGGTGCAAATACCACTGCAGGATTAACAGGTTACTCTACTATTGATAAGGTAAAACGATATGCCACTATTGGTGCGCCAAATGCAACTGCTGTTGGCTCGTCTAGCGAGGTTGTTTTAGAAAAGGGCTCATCTTTTGGTTATAACAATAAAGTAAGGGGCAAGGGTGCAGGAGCGTTTGGTGTTGACAATATTGTTGGAGAAAGACTGAAATGGACTGCTACAGGTGAAAAAGATCCTGTTACAGGTCTAGATACTGCCTCAGTCTCTCCTGTAGAAGGCCAAACTGGTGAGAATTCTTTCGTTGTTGGTTCAAACAACTGGGTATGGGCAAAAAATGTCATGGTGTTGGGTAATAATGTCAGAGTCTATGGCATAGGCCGCCGCCTGGAAAACCGTGAAAACGCCGTTGTGTTAGGTAACAACAGTGATGGCGAGCCGACAGTGAAAAAAGTCAACTCTGCCAATGTTAATGGAATGGTTTACAGCGGCTTCAAAGGCAACTTGGGCGCAACCAAAACAGACGGCTCGGAAGCAGAAAAAGCCGACTTGGCATTGCAAGGACGTTTTGTTTCTATCGGTGCGCCAACTAAAAAAATAGATAAAACTATTACCATTGCAGACGGCAAAACCAATACAACAACCGTAACGACAAATCTGATTACAGGCGAAGAATCGACAACTACGGCAAGTGCCAATACCAAAGACAGCGATGTTGCGGGCACTTCAACCGAAACCGTTTACGGCGAACGCCAAATCAAACACGTTGCAGCAGGCGAGATTTCTTCTACCTCAACCGATGCGATTAACGGTTCGCAACTTTATGCAGTCGCTTCCGGTTTACGTGATGCGTTCCCGGTGGTTTATACCGATAAAGATGGCAATAAGTTAGTGAAATACCCTGATGGCCAATATTACCCAGAAGGTACGGTAAACATTAATGGTAAATACTATCCTGCTGGCACAACGGCCGACAACGTAACTGACGCAACAGAAGAAGTAACGCCTGTTACCGCTACCAATGTTATTGCATCTATGAACAATCCTGTGAAAACTGATGAGCAAGATAAAGCTCATAATGCTGGTAATAACCTAACCTTAACCAACGTGGCACAGGGGGCGAATACTATTGCTTATGATGCTGAAGGTAATCCATTAGTTAAAGTGGGTAATTCATATTACAATAAAGACCAATTTGAAAATGGTAAATTGAAAGCAACAGCAACAGCAACACCGACTCCGACTCCGACTCCGACTCCATCAACAAATGATGCTGCAGCGACAGATCTGGTGAAAAAAGCAAAAACTGGCTTAGCTGATTTAGAGCACTCTGTTGCGTCTAATGCATTAACTGTCGCTGATGCGAAAAACTTGGGTTGGGTGGTTTCCGTTGGTAAAGATGGAAAAGATTACGCTGATAAAGTGACCAATGCAAACGAAGTGCGCTTTAATGGCACTGACGGTATTAAAGTAACGGGTGAAACAAAAGATGGTGTTCGTCATATCAACATTTCTCTTGAAAAAGGTGAAGTAGTTAAAAAAGGCGAATATAACATTGGTGGTACAACTTATGTTGATCTTGGCGGTAAACTCTACAAAAGAGAAGACGTAGATTTCAGCGGTGAAACTCCAACAGCAAAACAAGGTAAACAGCCTTCAAATTACACGGTAAATGCTGATGGAAAAGTGGTAGATAACACCACAACAACCCCTGTTGAAGTGAGCAATGTTGATAAGGGTAATCACTTTGTTGATGGCAACACGGTTTACAAAGCAATCCAAGAATCTGGTTGGACTGTAGGCAAAGTAAAAAATGCTCTTGCAGATAGTAAATTCCAAAATGCAGATGAAAAAGTTAATCCGAGTGATGAAGTTCGTTTTGCTGATGGAAAAGGTATCACTGTGAAAACTGCAACCGTTGACGAAGTCAATACCAAAGGTGAAAAACAAACCACAACCGTGGTGAAATTCGACACTGATTTGCCTATTAATTACGCAAACGTGAAAAATTCAGCTGGTGATAACTTAAAACAAGCGAATGATGGTAACTGGTATAAAGAGGCTGATGTTAATAATGATGGCACAGTGAAATTGACCAATAACAAAGCCCCTGAAGCGCAAACACCTGTGAAAACGGGCGCTACTTTATCTGATGCCAACTCAAATATGGGCAATCCATACCGCACTGCAATTGAAGATAAAGCAATGGCGGCGGCAATTAAAAAAGTACGAGGCGAGAATCCAACTGCAACCGCAAAACAACTTTTACCAAAAGTATTAGAAGAAGCTGCGAAACAAGTTGCGGAATTGGAGAAAGCTGAAAAAGCCGGCAAAGACAAAGATGTGATTAACGCAGGTAAAGACGGCGTTCAATTAAACAATGTTGGTTGGGCAGAAAATCCTGATCAAGCGGTGAATAAAGACCAACTTGATCAAACTGTGAATAAATCGGGCTTCTTTGTTCAACAAAACGGTAAAACAACTGTAGAAGACGCTGAAAACAAAGAAGAAACTGATCCGGCGAAATATGAAAAAGTAACGCCGAACGATGTAGTCAACTTTGTAAATGGTAAAGGTACTGTTATTAAAGCAGTAACTAAACGCGATGCTGCTACAGGTGTAGATACGACGACAGTTTCTGTAGATGTTGATACCAGCACATTAAGTTTACCTAAGGGTGCAAATACCATTGCCTATAATGACAAGGGTGAGCAAATCGTCAATGTAGATGGTAAATATTACAAAGCAGGCGACTTAACAAATGGTAAACCAAACACAGGTGCTGTAGAACAAACACCAGTTACGCCAGCAACGGGTAAATCAGCTGATCAGGCGAAAAATGGTTTAATTGATTTAAATAATTCGAATGGTGGAAACGCAATTACCATTTCTGATGCGAAAAACTTAGGTTGGGTGATTTCAACCTCTGACAATAACATCGCTACCGCTGTGAAAAATGCGGATGTAGTTGATTTTAAAGCAGAGGCAGGCACTGGACTTACCGTAAAAGGCAAGTCTGAAAACGGTAAGATGACTGTAACTGTAGGCAACGACTATATCAAAGCAAATGCCACTGGTAATGCGGCGAAAGCAACTGGCACAAATAGTGTCGCAATTGGCGGAAACAGCAATGCAGCTGTTGAAGATGCAGTTGCCATTGGCAACGGTGCTACAGTTGAAGCGGAAGCAGCTAAAGGTTCTGTCGCAATCGGAGCTGGTGCGAAAGCCGGTAAAGCAAATGTTGGTAGTTATAGTATTGATCCTTCAGCAACTGTTGCGGGTAAAACAGGTCCAGACACTCGTGTGGTTTCTGTAGGTGATAAGGGTAACGAAGCTCAAATCCAAAATGTTGCACCAGGTGTAATCTCTGCAACTTCAACAGATGCAGTAAATGGTAGCCAATTACATGCAACTAATGTTCAAGTGAATAAAAATACACAGAATATTAATCGCGTTGAAGGTAAAGTTGATAATCTTAGCCAAGTTATTAACAACCATGCAGGTGAATTTAACCGCCTAGACAGAAAAGTTAATAAATATGGCAAAGAAGCTCGTGCTGGTATCGCGGGTGCAAATGCAGCGGCAGCATTACCACAGGTTTACACACCGGGTAAATCAATGGTTGCGGCTTCGGCTGGTACATTCAAAGGCCAAAATGCTTTAGCTGTAGGTTACTCTCGTGCAAGCGACAATGGCAAGGTGATCTTAAAACTTCAAGGTAACGCAAACACCAGTGGTGATGTGGGTGCCGGAGTTGGCGTAGGTTACCAATGGTAATAGCGTAATCGTTTATGATGGGATTTTCCCATCATGAATAAATCCAAAAAGTGCGGTGAATTTTCACCGCACTTTTTTTTGTCTCAACGCGCCTATTTCCGAAAAAGAAAAATATCATTTTTAAACAAAAAATTAAATTTTTTACAAAAAAAAATCAAAAAAGATGTTTTAAATAAAAATTTATTCATATATGATGTATTTAATGTAATTGACATAAAAAAATATCAGATATGGACAACATTAGTGCGCAATTAGAAAATCAAATTGATGAATTAAAAAAGCTTCAGCAAGCTGTCATTGCCTATGAGCAAGCGCAAAGACAACAGCTTTACGCAGGGAAAATTACCGATCTCAAAGCATTTGGAAAAATGCTCAATGACAAGCGTAAATCACTTGGTATTGAGCTTAGTATGTTGGAACTGCAAACTGGCGTGTCTATTTCTACATTGAATCGCTTATTTCAAGATCCAAGCCAAGTTCGATTTACAACCGTGTTTCTTGTTGCTCAAACATTAGGGGTTTCACTATGCGCGATTTAGTCCGCTCGGGAAAAGTATTTCTCTACGGTGAATTTATTGGCTTACTTAGAGAAGATCATCGTGGTTTTCATTTTGCTTACAATCCCGATTATCAAGGAATACCGCTCTCTCTCAGCTTTCCTATTGAGCAAAGCCCTTTTCATTCTGACACCTTATTCCCTTATTTTGCATCGCTCGTCCCAGAAGGCTGGCTAAAACACAAATATGCATTTCATCAACGAATTGATGAAGGTGATATGTTTCGCTTTTTACTTAATAATGGAGAAAATATGTTAGGCGCAGTGCAAATTCAGGAGGAGAAACAATGAGTTTTTGTCGTATTTTATTAAAGCCATTGAAGAAAAATGAAGCACTTTCAGGTTACAGCACTGAAGGTTTGCATTACCTTACAGGCAATAAAAATTTCAATCCTGAATTACCCTTTTCTCGCCAAGAATTTATTACAGTGAAACCCCAAAAACAGCAAGGAATGAGCATTTCAGGTTTTCAACCAAAATTACAGCTTATTATCAATGATGATCACTTTGACAGCGTAAATCAACAAGGAAATTATATTTTAAAGCCTTCTCCAGAAGAGTATCCTTTTTTAGCTGAAAATGAACATGCCACCATGCGCATTATGAAAGAATTAGGGTTTGATGTGCCAGAAAATGGTTTAGTTTCTTTTGCTGGTGAAGAAAATCAGAAAGAATTTGCTTTTGTTATAAAGCGTTTTGATCGTGATGAACAGCAAAAACCAATGCACCAAGAACAACTTGATGGTGCAATGAATATTCGAGACAAGTATGGAAAAATAGGTGCTGATAATGAGCAATATGTGAGTTATGAACAAATTGCTAAGTTTATTTTGCAGCACACTGAAAATCATTTAGCTCAACAACGAGAAATTTTTCGTCGAATTATTTACGCTTATTTATTGGGAAATAATGATCTTCACTTACGCAATTTTTCATTTATTTATCCCAAAAACAGTCATCCAAAACTTGCTCCAATTTATGATTTTGTGTCGGTGTCGCCCTATCCTGAAATATTTAATTCAACACTACTTGCCTTGCCATTGTTAGCGAGAGAAGAGGGGTATGCCACACTCGCCAAAGGATTTAATACTCAATACGGTGAATATATCGGCGATGATTTTGTCGAGTTTGGGGAAAATATTGGATTAAATAAAAATGTGATTATTCAAAAATTAATTCCTGAAATTACACAAGAAAAGGAAAAGGTGGAGCAGATTTATTCACAATCGTTTATGCCGCAGCCACATATTGATTGCGTACTGAAAAATTATCTTAAGCGTTTAGCGTTACTTAACGTATTAAATGAACCTGAGCTATAAAATCTAAAGGAAATTTTCACCGCACTTTTTTCCTCTAACAAAAAAATCGCACCTTTAACAGTGCGATTTTTTTCTTATATTAATTTAGGACATTCTGCCGTTTTCTATACCAATCACCTGATCACAAATAGCCATGGTGGATTGGCGATGACTCACGAGAATAATCAATTTTTCAGCTTTTACATCGAGTAATGATTTCAAAATCATTGCTTCGTTTAAGCTATCCAAATTACTGGTTGGTTCATCGAGTAAAATAATCGGCGCATTATGCAAGAAGGCTCGTGCAATACCGATACGTTGTTTTTCACCGTCAGAGAGATTGCCACCCAATTCGGTCATTTTTGTTTGATAGCCTTGTGGTAAGCTTAAAATGAAATCATGAATTGAGGCTTTCTTCGCTGCTTCCATAATTTCTTCTAACGTTGAATCACGGCGAGCAAGACGGATATTTTCCTCAATGGTTTCGTTGAAAATATAGGTTTGCTGAGTAATGTATGCCATATTGTCACGCAAACTACGAGTGTTGATATTCGGTAAAGTTTCGCCATTAATTTTAATGCTGCCTGATTTTGGATCGTAAAAACGCATCAGCAATTTCAACAAGGTACTTTTACCGCTTCCGCTTCTGCCGTGAATCCCTAAGATTTCACCTTTTTTCACAGATAAGCTGACATCCGATAAAATTTGTTCTTCGCCGTAAGCGAAGTTTACGTTCTCTACATCAATGCGAGAAACATCTTTTAAATCGACCGCACTTTCTACATCTTTTAATTCTGGCTCTTCTGCTAGCAAGCTCAATACACGCTCACCTGAAGCCAAGGTTTGTAATAAGTTGCTTGAAAGGTTACTTAAAGCGATAACTGGACCATAACTCGACATCAATAAAATCACGCCAATTAAAAAGGCAGAAAAATCAATTTTATCTAAGCTAAATAAAATTAATCCGGTAAATAGCATAATGATGTTGAAAACAGATACCGCCACTTCAGTATAAACACGGACTTTCGCTTCTTGGTCTTTAATGCGCTTAAAAGCCGTATCAATTTTTTGGCTGCGTTGTTGAATTTCATCTAAACGTTGTTTCGCATAGCCGAAAAGCTGAATTTCTTTCATACCACGCACGCTATCGAGGAAGAAGTCATTCATTTCGCCCACTAATTCACGATAACGTCTGCCATCTTCACGCGCCAATTTGGTGGTGATAATTGGTAAAATCACGCCTACTGTTAAATAAGCAGCCAATGCCACAAGTACAAACCAACCAGAAAGATGCGCAAAGACCAACAATAAAATCGCAGAGGTAAAGAACGCAATCATAATTGGTGCAATGGTATGTGCATAGAACACTTCGAGTAATTCAATATCATTGGTTACTAATGACACTAATTGCCCTGCTTGTTTATCTTGCAACTTAACAAAAGCCAAACGGCGCAAAGAAGAAAACACTTTGTCACGCAATAATGCGAGTAATTTAAAAGCAATATAGTGCCCAGACATTTGCTCTAAATAACGCAATGCACCACGAGCCACCGCCAATACGATAAGTGCGGTCAAAATTCCAGAGAAACTTAAATGGGTGTCAAAGTTAAGAAGATTCACTAACCCCATCGCACCCAGCACCATAATAAAGATGGCCGCCAGGAAACCGAGCGTACCCATAGTAATGGTGAACGCCATAATGTGCGCCAGTGGAGTCACTAATTTCAACAAATGCCCCATTACAACAAAACCATTTTTACGCATTTGCCACCTCTCTAATTTGTTCTAAATCTTTTTGTTGTTGGAACATTTCAGCATACGCACCTTGTTTTGCCATTAAGGTTTCGTGTGTGCCTTGCTCAATCAATTTGCCTTGGTCAAGTACGTTAATACAGTCGGCATTTACCGCATTTGCCAAGCGGTGAGAAATCATCACAATGGTTTTTTGTTGTTTAAATTGTTGAATGAACTGCAAAATAATTTCTTCGCTTTCCACATCAATATTACTGGTCGCTTCATCAAAAATATAAAGCTCGGCATTGTGTAATAAAGCACGCGCTAAGGCTAAACGTTGAATTTGACCGCCCGATAAATTCGCACCACGGCTTAATAATTGCATATCTAATCCGCCATTTTCGCGTACAAATTGGGCAAGATTCACTTGTTCTAAACAAGCATAAATTTGCTCGTCATTGGCATCAATTTTCGCCATTGTCATATTTTCACGCAGAGAGCCTTTAAACACGTAGCTACTATGGCTCACCAACGATACTTTTTGATAGAAAGAAGTGCGGTCAACTTCAGAGGCGTTTTGTCCATTAAACAAAATCTCACCTTGTTGCGCTTTATTAAAGCCCATCAACAAGGAAACTAAGGTTGATTTACCGCAACCACTTTTACCCACAAACACAGAAAGTTGATTTGGTTGAATCGTTAAAGTTAAACCCTGAATGGCCGGTTTTTCTGCAGAATACGCAAAATGTAAATCTTTAATTTCCACTTGAACGTTATTTTTGGCTTCAAAATCCACCGCACTTTGTTGGGTTTCCACTGGCGTATCAAGTAATGTGAAGATCTTATCTGAAGCCGCTTTACCATTCATCGCCACATGGAAGAATGAACCAAGCAAACGAAGCGGAATAAAGAACTCGGAGGAAAGTAGAATAAATAAAATCACGCCTAAGACGCTGAGTTGCGCATCTTGGAATTGCAATAGTGCGGTTAAAATCCCGATTGCAGCACCACCGTAAGCAAGTAAATCCATCAGTGATACCGAGTTAAGCTGCATAGTAAGCACTTTCATGGTAATTTTGCGGAAATGCTCAGCCTCTTTATCCATCTCTTTCGCCTTGTAAGCATCATCTTGATAGATTTTTAAGGTGATTAAACCTTGTAAGTTATCTAAAAAGCTGCTGCCTAATCCCACATAAATCGACCAATATTTTGCCAAAAGTTTTTTCGCAATTTTATTCACCGCAATGATCGACATAGGGATAAGCGGCACGCAAATTAATAAAATAATGGCTGTTTTAAAGCTGAAAAAAATCAAGAAAACAAAGAGGGTAAGCGGTGCAAGCAAGCTATAAAAAAGTTGCGGCAAATAACGCCCAAAGTAGATTTCAAGCTGTTCCACACCTTCTGATGCCACTTGGATAATGCTTGAAGTGGATTGTTGATTCACTTGGTTCAGAGGCATAGAAGCCAATTTACGGTAAATAAGGCTACGCAATTCATGCTTCACTTTTGTACTGGCAAAATAAGACGCTTGCACTGATTTTTTACCCGCAAAAGCACGCAGTGCCAATGCCGCAATTAAAATCACACCTAAACCCACCGCACTTGACATCGTCAACTCTTTAAAATAAGCGGCCTGTAAAATATAAGAAAACACGACGGCACTAATAATCCCGCCAACTAACGCCACCCAATTCCACAACACAGTGACGCCAATCCATTTTTTACTATCGGCCACCGTGTTAATTAGGCGTTTATCTATCATCATAATGATTGCTCCTAAAAAAGAAGTACACAATCAATGCGCACTTTTCATTTAATGGTGAAATTTAAAACGATTGCGCATGCTTTCTAACATGAACAATCGATGGCTTGCATTATAGAGAACAAGTGGACTTAAATATAGAGCATAATGAGAATAATTTTTATTGTTTGATTTTAATCAAAAACAGAATTTTCTGATTGTGAGAAAATACTTTTTCTTATAATATGCTTGATAATCATTATTATTTACCTTTTCATGGAGTTAAAGATGACCAATTTTAGATTAAATCTGCTTGCGTATTCCGTTATGCTTGGGCTGACAACAGGAGCAGTTTACGCCAACGAACTTGAACAACTGCAGGAAATTAATGTTTCAGGTAATACAGAAACAGTAAATGTAAAAGAAAAAAAAGTTGGTGAAACCCAAATCACGGCTAAAAAATTATCTAAACAACAGGCTTCAGATTCTCGAGATTTAGTACGTTATGAAACGGGTATTAGTGTTGTTGAAACAGGAAGAACAGGAGCAAGTGGTTATGCTGTTCGAGGAGTTGATGAAAACCGTGTAGGTATTATGGTTGATGGACTTCGTCAAGCTGAAACCTTAAGTTCACAAGCATTTAAAGAGCTATTTGAAGGCTATGGAAATTTTAATAATACTCGTAATGATGTAGAAATAGAGAATGTAAAAACAGCGACTATTACCAAAGGTGCTGACTCTTTAAAATCAGGTAGTGGGGCATTGGGTGGTTCGGTTATCTTTGATACAAAAGATGCTAGAGATTATCTAATAGGAAAAGATCATTACTTCAGTATTAAACGTTCAACTCAAAGTATGAATAGTCAAGATACGGTGTCTCTTACTGCTGCTGGCCGATATAAAGGGTTTGATGCATTAATTGTTCATACTGAACGTAATAGCAATGAAATGAAGAATTATGGTTATGAAAGTTATGATGATAAGGTTGTCGGAATTAAAAGAGAAAAAACAGATCCTTATTCCATTTCCCGTAATAGTACTTTAGTGAAATTAGGGTTTGAACCAACAGAAAATCATCGATTTAGTGTAGCTGTTGATAAATCAATATTAAAAACTGATGGACAAGATTTATCTTATTCATTACGCCCTAGTTCTTATGTTAATACTGAAACCAGTCAAGGGGAACGCCTTATTCACGATAAATCTAAACGAGAAAATATCCAATTTTCTTATGAAAACTTTACACAAACTCCATTTTGGGATCACTTTAAACTAACTTATTCATCTCAAAAAATTAAAAATAAAGCTCGTAGTGATGAATATTGTAACAATACAAATTGTATTGATGTTGATAATAAGCAAGGATTGAAATTAGATAGTTCTGATGGCACTTATAAAATAAAAGATAAATGGGGTGGATATATCACTGGGAAAGGAGTTGAAGGGGATTATAGTACTGAATCTGAATACACAGATTCCCACGGTAATAAGATTAGTGGTTTTGATTATCGTGAAGTGAGTACAGAACATTTGCTATTAGACTGTAGTAAATTAGATTGTTCAAAAAAATATCAAGTTTTTATTAAAAATGATGAGAACTATACTTCAAAATATTTATTTGAACCTAGAGATATCCAAACTAAGTCTATAAATGGGAAAACATATGGTTACATTCCGACAAAATCAATTCCAAACTCATGGGGGGGCGTTCAGTCAGAAGAAGCCTTTTACGTATTACCCCATAGTCGAGGATATAGTAATAACTACTACAATGATCGTGATTTAAATACAAATACAAAACAATTGAACTTTGATTTTGATAAGTCATTTTCTTTAGGTAAAACTAACCATTCAGTGCAATATGGTGGACTATATTCTGAAACAGAAAAAAATATGGTTAATAAAGAGGGATATAAAGGAGCTAATGTTCAATGGTGGGCGGATAATTTCATATGCAATGAGCCTATTTCTGGAACATTCCCAGTTCAATATACTCCATATCCAAATAAATGGCCTGGTTGCCAACTTAAAGAAAGTGCTGCAGGAAGCTCTAGTTACCTAATCCCTGTTAAAACTAAAAACCATGCATTTTATTTAGGTGATAATTTTACAGTAACAAATTGGCTTGGTTTTGATTTAAATTATAGATATGACAATGTCAGACATTTACCGCATTACCGCTTAGGACAAGATCCTGAAATTCCACGTGGATTATTAGCTGGTACAATGATCCCTATTCCAGATAGTGCATTAACTGGAGGCAATGGCTGGTATAATTATAATCATGCCGATTATATAAAAAATGTACAAGACAATTTAAATGCAATTCAAAAATCAACAGCATTTAAGCATCATTCCTATAATTTAGGATTAAACTTGGATCCAACAGATTGGTTAAGAATACAGCTTAAATATTCTAATGGTTTTAGAGCGCCAACGCCTGATGAAATGTATATAACATTTAAACATCCTCAATTTTCACTTTTACCAAATACTAATTTAAAAGAAGAAAAAGCTAAAACAAAAGAAATTGCCTTTACTTTTTATAGAGAACGTAGTTATTTCACTACTAATTTATTCCAAACCGATTATAAGAATTTTATTGATTTGGCATATTTAGGTGAACGTCCAATTGATCAAAGTAAATCGTCTTATTATCCATTCTATCAGAGTTTGAATCGTGATAAGGCAAAAGTAAACGGAATTGAAATTTCTACTCACCTAGAAATAGGAGATCTTATTGAAAAATTAGAAGGATTCCATTTGGGTTATAAGTTGACTTATCAAAAAGGTCGAATAAAAGATAGTAAGCCATTAGAGGGATATAAAAAATTATTAGAACATAACCCTAAATATATGAATATGGCCTTGCAAGACCAGCCAATGAACGCTTTGCAACCAACCACATCCGTATACAATTTAGGTTATGATTCACCTAATAAAATATGGGGATTAGATTTTTATATTACCGATGTCTCAGCCAAAAAGGCAAAAGACAGCTTTAACCCTCAATGGCATAGCATGATTGAACGTCAAGCAGAAAATATTAATACTGGTGCAATTGAAACAGTGCCAGCAAAAACAGTAAATGGTAACGAAAAAGTTATTGATAGAAGAGCATTATGGCGCAATAAGCATTACACTGTGATAGATGCCATTGCTTACTGGAAACCAATTAAAAACCTTACATTTACAGCTGGTGTTTATAATTTAACAAATCAAAAATATCTTACTTGGGAATCAGCCCGATCTATTCGAACTATCGGTACAATCAACCGAATAGATACTGAAACAGGTATAGGCTTAAATCGTTTTTACGCACCAGGTAGAAATTATAGAGCATCTATTCAATTAGAATTTTAGGTGTACTCTTATCTAAACCGCACATAATAATAGTAGTGATAGTAAATGTGCGGTTAATTTAAATACATAATTTAATTTGCATATTATCTTTAACGAGGGAAAAAAATGACCAATTTTAGATTAAATCTGCTTGCGTATTCCGTTATGCTTGGGCTAACGGCAAGTGTTGCTTATGCTAATGAACCAACTCAACAACAGCTTGAGGAAATTAATGTATCTGGTTCTACCGAACATAGTGATCCGAAAACACCTCCAAAAATTGCCGAAACTGTAAAAACAGCGAAAAGCTTAGAAAAACAGCAGGCTCAAAATATCAAAGATATCGTTAAATATGAAACAGGTGTCACTGTTGTTGAAGCTGGACGTTTTGGTAACAGTGGTTTTACCATTCGTGGCGTTGATGAAAATCGAGTTTCTATTAATATTGATGGATTAGCGCAAGCTGAAACATTATCTTCTCAAGGCTTTAAAGAGCTTTTTGAGGGTTATGGTAACTTCAATAACACTCGTAATGGTGCAGAAATTGAAACTTTAAAAGAAGTAAATATTACCAAGGGAGCTGATTCTATTAAGAATGGTAGTGGTTCCTTAGGTGGATCTGTAATTTATAAAACAAAAGATGCGAGGGATTATCTCCTTAACAAGGATTACTATGTAAGCTACAAAACGGGATACGCTACGGAAAATAATCAATCATTCAATACCCTTACTCTTGCTGGACGTTATAAAAAGTTCGATGCCTTAGTGGTTGCAACAAGAAGAAATGGGCATGAACTTGAAAACTATGATTATAAAAATGCGGATAGTCTCGTCCAAGGTAAACGTAGAGAAAAAGCAGACCCATACAAAATTGAGCAAGACAGTACATTATTAAAATTCTCTTTTAATCCTACTGAAAACCATCGTTTTACGGCATCAGCTGATTTATATGAACATCGTTCTCGTGGGCAAGATTTATCCTATACACTAAAATATCAACGTAGTGGTAATGAAACCCCTGAAGTTGAATCTAGACATACAAATGATAAAACCCAACGAAGTAATTTCTCATTTTCTTACGAAAATTTTTCAACGAACTTATTTTGGGATACGTTAAAAATTACTTTTTCAAAACAAAAAATAAAAACTAGAGCAAGAACTGACGAATACTGTGATGGTAGTAATTGTCTTGAAACAGCCAATCCACATGGAATAAAGCTTCAAGATGGAAAAATTACTCGACGAGATGGAACTGATATCGAATTAAAAAATAAAGACACCTATATTGATACAGATAATTCTGAAAAAACTAACGGTTTTACTCTAAAAAGAGGAGATGAATATTGGTTTGATTGTTCTCTTTATGACTGTACAAAACCTGTAACTTACTGGAGATCTGTAGGTTGGTCTGGAACTGTTGAAAAAATGCCTTTGATGTTAGATGACAAATTTGAACAGAATGGCAAAACGTTCGCTAAACCACGTAATATAACCTGGAGAGATAATATAGTCTTGCCAAGTAAAGGCTATTTAGAACGCCTATGGCAAGAACGAGATCTTGATACCAATACCCAGCAAACTAACTTGGATCTAACAAAATCGTTTACAAAATTGAATACTGAGCATAATCTCCAATATGGTGTTTCGTATAATAAAACAACGAAGCAAATGGTAAATAGAGCGGGTAATGATGCTCATGATGTAAAATGGTGGGCTGAACGTACTTTAGGCGCTAAAACAGACTCGCACATTCCAGAAACCTGTGAAGAATCATCTACCTGGAATGCCTTTCTTTGTCCTCGAGTTGATCCAGAGTATTCATTCTTATTACCTGTGACAACGACAGGTAAATCCGCTTATTTCTTTGATAATATCATTATCAATGATTATTTATCATTTGATTTAGGCTATCGTTATGACAACATTGGTTATAAACCACATTACATAGCTGGTTCAACGCCAAAATTACCAGACGATATAGTAAAAGGATTATATATTCCATTGCCTAAAGGCCCTGAGATTTGGTGGAATCCAGGTCATTATTCTGATCCAACAGAAGAGCAAATTAAACAAAATGCAATTGATAACATCAATTATATTGCGAATCAAAAGAAAAAATATAAAGCGCATTCTTATAGCTTAACATCAACCATAGATCCAACAAATTATCTTCGTTTACAACTTAGATACTCTAAAGGTTTTAGAGCACCAACTTCAGATGAAATGTATTTCACTTTTAAACATCCAGATTTTACTATTCTGCCAAATACTGATTTAAAACCAGAAATAGCAAAAACAAAAGAAATTGCATTAACTTTACATCATGATGATTGGGGATTTATCTCTACAAGTATATTTAAAACTAACTATAAAAACTTTATCGACCTAATATTTAAAGGAGAAAAAGATTTTACTTTAGGTAGCGGAGGTAACTCATTACCATTTTCTCTTTATCAAAATATAAATAGAGATAATGCGTCTGTAAAAGGTATTGAAATTAATTCAAAACTATTCCTTGGTAAGATGGCAAAATTTATGAATGGGTTTAACTTAAGCTATAAATATACCTATCAAAAAGGAAGAATGAATGGCAATATTCCTATGAATGCAATTCAGCCTAAAACGATGGTGTATGGACTAGGATATGATCATCCAGATCATAAATTTGGTTTCGATTTTTATACGACACATGTAGCAAGTAAAAATCCACAAGATACTTATAATATCTATGCTAAAGAACGTGGCGAAAGTGATACAACCATAAAATGGCGTAGTAAATCTTATACAATCCTTGATTTTATTGGATATGTTCAACCAATTAAAAACTTAACCATAAGAGCTGGTGTATATAATCTCACAAATCGTAAATACATCACTTGGGAGTCTGCTCGTTCAATTCGTTCATTCGGAACAAGTAATGTTATAGAACAATCAACAGGCTTAGGTATCAACCGTTTCTACGCACCAGGTAGAAACTATAGAATGTCAGTTCAATTTGAATTCTAATCATATCTAAAACCAAAAGTGCGGTAAAAATTTACCGCACTTTTGTATGATGTTACCCCACCATTTTCTTTAACTGATACAAATACGCCAAGGCTTGTTTAGGGCTTAAATCATCGGGATCCAGTTTTTCGATTGCCTCTCTTAGTGCATCCGTTTCTTGCTCAAACAATAATTCACCTTGAGTGTGATTGGCTTCACGCAATGTCTGAATTTGCTGATTGGCTGAATGGCCTGAGGTTTTTTCTAATTGTGTTAATTTCTGTTTTGCCAGTTTAATAACGGATTGTGGCACACCCGCCAAAGCAGCGACTGCCAAACCATAACTTTTACTTGCTGCGCCATCTTGTACGGCATGCATAAAGGCGATGGTGTTGTTATGCTCAAGGGCATCTAAATGAATGTTGGCGATGCCTTCTAGCTGTTCTGGCAATGCGGTTAATTCAAAATAATGGGTGGCAAATAATGTAAGTGAGCGGATTTTTTTGGCTAACCATTCTGCACAAGCCCAAGCTAAGGATAAGCCATCATAAGTGGATGTGCCGCGACCGATTTCATCAATAAGCACGAGACTTTGTGCAGTAGCTTGATGAAGAATATTTGCCATTTCTGTCATTTCCACCATAAAGGTTGATCGCCCTGAAGCTAAATCATCTGACGCACCAATTCGAGTAAAAATACGATCAATCGGCCCAATTCGTGCGCTGTCTGCTGGCACAAAGCTGCCGATATACGCCAGCAATGTAATTAATGCGGTTTGGCGCATATAAGTACTTTTACCGCCCATATTTGGCCCAGTGATAACTAACAAATGACGGTTGTGATTTAACTCCACTGGGTTGGCGATGAAAGGATCTTTCAATACTTGTTCCACAACAGGATGACGACCATTTTCAATTTTCACACTCACTTCATCACAGAATGTTGGCATAACATAATTGAGGGTGTCTGCGCGCTCGGAAAGATTGACCAATACATCCAATTCAGAAAGTGCAAGGCTCGCCAGTTGTAACGCGCCTAAGTGCGGTAATAATAAATCAAACAATTCATCGTAAAGCTGTTTTTCTAATGCTAACGCTGCGCCTTTTGATTTCAGCACTTTGTCTTCATATTCTTTGAGTTCAGGAATAATGTAACGCTCTGCATTTTTCAGAGTTTGACGGCGAACATAATGAATCGGGGCTTTATGCGCTTGCCCTTGGCTAATTTGAATGTAATAACCATGCACTGCATTAAAACCGATTTTTAAGGTGTCAATGCCTGTGCTTTCACGCTCACGTTTTTCTAAATTTTCCAAATATTGGGTTGCGCCATCAGACAGCATACGCCATTCGTCTAACTCAGCATGGTAACCTTCAGCAATCACACCACCATCCCGAATTAAAAGCGGAGGCGTTTCAATCAATGCACGTTGCAATAAATCGCATTGCTCGCTGAAATCGGCAATTTGGCTGAAAAGTGCGGTTAAAAATGGCGGTGTTTTTTGTTTAACAATCGCGCGTAATGCAGGAATTTGTTCTAACACCGTGCGCAAGCGAGTGAGATCACGTGGACGCGCTGAACGCAGCGCAACACGCGTTAAAATACGCTCCATATCGCCAACTAATTGCAAATAAGGCTGAAGTTCATCGACCAAATCAAAATTCAGAATCTCTGCAATCGCTTGTTGGCGTTGTCTTAATTTTTCCACATTACGAACAGGCTGGTGAATCCAACGTTTCAGTAAACGGCTCCCCATTGGCGTAACGCATTTATCCAATACAGACGCTAGCGTATTTTCTGTGCCACCCGCAAGATTTTGCGTCAATTCAAGATTTCTGCGAGTGGCTGCATCTAACTGAATACAGTCTTGATTTTGAATTAAGCTAATGCTTTGAATATGGGGTAATGCGGTACGTTGGGTTTCTTTTGCATATTGCAATAAACAACCTGCCGCACTTAAGCCGAGAGGGGATTTTTCCACACCAAAGGCGCGTAAATCTTTTGTACCAAATTGTCGATTCAGTAACGTAATGGCAGTGCTAAGTTCAAACTCCCAAATCGGGCGACGGCGTAATCCCTTGCAATGTTCAATCGCAGTCATTTCGTTAAATTCTTCACAATATAGCAATTCCACGGGGGCAATACGTTGCAATTCCGCACGTAATGTTTCTTTATCTGCAGGTTCACAAAGCTGAAAACGGCCAGAGGTCATATCTAAAGTGGCTAATCCAAATTTTTCTTTTTCTTGATATACCGCCGCAATCAGATTGTCTTGGCGCTCTGGCAAAAGTGCTTCATCACTTACCGTACCGGGTGTAACTATTCGCACAATTTGGCGCTCCACTGGCCCTTTGCTTGTGGCAGGATCACCAATTTGTTCGCAAATCGCCACAGGCTCACCCAACTGAACCAATTTTGCTAAATAACCTTCCACCGCATGATAAGGCACGCCCGCCATTGGAATGGGTTGCCCTGCAGATTGACCTCGTTTCGTCAAAGAAATATCCAACAATGCCGCTGCTTTTTTCGCATCGTCATAAAACAACTCGTAAAAATCCCCCATGCGATAAAACAACAAAATATCTGGATTCTCTGCTTTGAGTTTTAGATATTGTTGCATCATTGGCGTATGTTGTTGGAAATTTTCTTCGGAAATCATCTAATTACCTGCTTTGAAACTGAATAAAGATAGGTTTTGTGGCGGCTATTTTAGGTGCCGCAAGGGGAAAAAGCCAGATAAAAAAGAGCGGTGAAAATTTATTGAGATTTTTCACCTCTCTTTCAGTTGATATTTATCCTTTAAAGACAGGCAAGTAGTCAAACATTGCTAGAAAATGGAAAATAGCCACAAAAACACCAAATAATGCAATAAAGATTATTAAGCCATTTCCACCACAAACTCGGAATGTTGCAGCTGCATTTATTTTGCGGGATTTATAAGCAAGAAGCGCTGGAATTATGCAAGTCCAAATTGTCGCTACTGCGCCAGCATATCCAATGGCTTTTAAGAAACCCAATGGAAATAAAATTGACATAATTAGTGGAGGTAGGAAAGTCACTGCCCATGACTTTGTCCGTCCAATTTTGCAATTATCAAATTTAAAGAAATCAGCCAAATAATCAAATACGCCTAATCCTACGCCAATAAAAGATGACAAAATTGCGGCGATAGAAAAGGCATTAATCATTTGTTTAACCGTGTTAGATTCTATTACTCCCCCTAAAGCATTAAGCAATATATCTAGATTGCCATCACTAGCTATTACAGGTGCAAATTGATCGCGAGGCAAATTTCCAAAAATTGAAAAAATCCAAAGTAAATAAAGAGTAAGAGCAATTGCTGTTCCGCCTAAAATGGCGTATTTAGCTTTTTTCTCTTCCCCATAGTAGGATCGCATCGTACAAACAGAATGATGGTAACCAAAAGATGTTAATGCAACAGGAAACATTCCTACCGCATATTTTGCATAGTTTGTATCTTTTCCACCAATATCTAATAAAGTATCTAAACTAATATTAGTTGCTAATCCATAAGTACTAAAAATAAAAGTAAACCCCATGAATACAATCAATAAAACAGATATTCTGTCTACAATGCGAGTGGAATGCCAAACAAAGAAGGAAAAGACTAATACAAATACAGTGGAGCAAATTGCCAATGTAGATGAACCAAAATCAATCCACGGTTTAATAAGGTTTTCTAGTATACCTCCAGATGCAGTGGTATAAGCATAAAGTAAAATACCCCCGACAAAATACACAGCAAGATTATTAATAGAATTGATAGTTGAACCAAGCATATCTTTAGTCACGGTACTAAATGATGCTCTTAAATCATAAGTAGAATAGGCCTCAAGTAATAGCCAGCCTGATAATGTCATGACTATCATCGTTAAACAAATTGCTAATGCTGACCATAATGTCCAAGCTCCAGCACCAGATGTTGGTAAACCAAGCATTCCAGCTCCAACGCAAACACTAGCAATAATACAGGCGCCACCAAAAATGGAAGGTTGTTTTTTCATAGAACATCCTTATCAATAACAAATTATTGAGTTAGCTGTTGATAAAAAAATGCAGTTCAAAATGAACTGCATTTTTCATTATATCATTCAATTTCTTTTAAACGTGCCGTAAAGTGACGGAGAACTTTTGGTTCATAAGTAAAAGTTAAACCTTTAATATTCTCTGCATTTTCTTTCACTTTTTGGAACGCCTCAATAATGAAATCCATATGAGTTTGCGTATAAGTTGCACGTGGTACAGTTAAGCGTAAAAGCTCAGCTGGACATGGTAGTTGTTTACCCGTTTTCGGATCTCGTCCTAATAAAAATGAGCCAATTTCTACCGCTCTTATACCTGCAACTTTATAAAGTTCGCAAGAAAGTGCTTGTGCTGGGAATTGGTCGGCTGGAATATGTGGTAATAATTTACCTGCATCTACGAACGCTGCGTGGCCACCCGGTTGTTGACAAGGCACACCAATTTTTTCTAAGCCTGCAACCAAATATTCAATTTGCGCGATACGATAAGCCAGCCATTCTTGGCGCATACCATCATGCAAGCCAACAGCCAAGCGTTCCATTGCACCACCTTCTAAACCACCATAAGTAGGGAACCCTTCTTGCACAACACAAAGCGTTCTACATTCGTGATAGACTTCCTCCATTGATTTATCTTTAAACGCTAAAATACCGCCCATTGGTACCATCGCATCTTTTTTGGCGGACATCGCTAAACCATCAGCATAGCGATAGCTTTCGTAAGTAATTTGTTCAATAGTCCAGTCTTTATAAGCTTCTTCACGTTGTTGAACAAAATAGGCGTTTTCTGCAAAACGAGCTGAATCCATGATGACTGGAATATCGTATTTACGCGCAATTTCATACATGCCTTTCAAGTTTGCAATAGAAACTGGCTGACCACCCGCAGAGTTACAAGTAATGGTACATACAATGTAAGGTACATTATGTGCTCCCACTTCTTGAATTCCTTTTTCTAATTTTTCTAAATCGAAATTACCCTTAAATGGATGTTTTGCTGTTGTATCAAATGCCTCTTTTATATAAACATTGCGAACCGTTGCCCCATTAATTTGGCTATGTCCTTGTGTGGTATCAAAGAAATAGTTAGAGAAAACCACCATTTTGCTGCGATCTAAACCTTTTTCACGTTCACGTTTAGCAATCAATACCGGAATATAAATTTGTTCAGCACCACGGCCTTGGTGAGTAGGGATTGTATATTCATAACCAAAAATATCTTTCACTGCTTTAGCTAGCGCATAATAACTGCGACTGCCGCTATAGGCTTCATCGCCACGTAACATTGCAGCTTGCATATCTTGTGTAACAGCACCAGTACCGCTATCTGTGAGTAAGTCAATGAAAATATCTTCACTATCCAATAAAAATGGATTCATGCCTGATTTTAAGATCGCTTGTTCACGATACTCACGAGTAGTTCTTTTTACTGGTTCAATAACACGAATCCGGAAAGGTTCAGGTAAATGTTTAAAATTTTCCATAGCAAAATCCCCAAAAATTAATTTGCTTAGTTTAAATAAAAAATTATTTTCTAAAATGAAAACACGTTGATGGTTAATAAGAAAGGATTAATAAATTATGGGAAAATAAAAAGATAATCTTGGATCAACAAGAACCCAAGTTTGGTTAGGAGAGAGCAAGTTGAGCATATTAAACTCCTTTTAAGAGAAGAGATACTTAATAAAACTTAACACTGACTTCTAACTACGAAGCATTATCAGAATAATATAAAATTTAACATTGTCATCTATTATTTTTTTATTTTGTGATGCTCCTCACAGAATATTTTTAATAAAAAAGAGCGGTGAAAATTTGTTGAGATTTTCACCGCTCTTTTTAGAGGAAGATTAACGTCTTGGAAGATAACGTACTGGATCCACTGATTTACCTTTATAGCGAATTTCAAAGTGGAGTTTCACGGTATTTGTACCAGAGCTACCCATTTTTGCGATTTCTTGACCAGCTTTGACTTCTTGTTGATC
This sequence comes from Haemophilus haemolyticus, assembly GCF_003351405.1. Lineage (GTDB taxonomy): Bacteria > Pseudomonadota > Gammaproteobacteria > Enterobacterales > Pasteurellaceae > Haemophilus > Haemophilus haemolyticus_N. Next base: position 747,437 of record NZ_CP031240.1, on the reverse strand, counting down.
GGTTACAAGAATTTTATCGTTATGCGCATAAGCACTTAAGAAATCATCATTATGTTTGATGATGATTAAATTACCGTAACCACGTAAAGCATTGCCTGCATACACGACGCGACCTGATGCAGCCGCTTTAACAGCCTGTCCACGAGAGCCGCTAATATCAATCCCTTTATTTCCTCCATCAGTATTGGAGAAACCTTGAATGATATTACCTGAAGTCGGCCATTGCCATGCAACATTTGATGCGATTGGAGCAACAACATTGGCATTAATCGGTGTGCTATTGGTGTTCTCTACTGGCGTAGTTGGTGCTGATGGTGTTGGCCCAGGAGCAACTGGAGTTGTCGCAACCAGTGCCATTGCTGGTGCGCTATTTGCTACACCTGCGCCAGATTTAATTGGTCCAATGATTGTGCCATCCGATCCCATTTGCGTACCATTTACACCTGGCGTATAGGTGACAGCCGGTTCTGCAGGTGCTGTCGGTGCAGCCGCAGTAGTTGTTGTCGTTGCTGCCGCAGGTTGTTTTACAGGAACCGTTGTTGTCACTGTTTTTGTACCACAATTAGAGATTTTTAAAGTTTGTCCTAGGCTCAAACTATAAGGCTCTGTCATGTTGTTCAATGCAGCTAATTCTTTTACATCAATCCCCGCCAAGTAAGCGATTAAGAACATGGTATCGCCTTTGTTTACTTTATAGGTATTGCCTTTGTAAGAGCCTTTTTCAATTTGGCTATAATCTGGTGCATTGGTATTTGGGTTGCGCGGAACATTAATATGTTGAGAACCTACGCAATCAGAAACTGTTTTAGTGATTGTTTTTGTTTGCACTGGCGCTGGAGCTGGTGTTGGCGCTACTGGTTTTTGAGCCGGCTGAAACGCTGGCTGCACAGGTTTGAATGCCGGTTGAGCAGGCGCTGCTGGCATGGCAGGCTGTTGATAAGTCGGCTGAAAATTTGGTTGTGGTGTTTGCACGCCTGTTGGTACACCGCCCATCGCGGGTACCGTGTTTTTTTGAATTTCAGGTTGCCAAGAACCGCCCGCACTTTCGCCATTGACTGGTTGCATGATGCCTGGGGAAAGATTGCCATCAGCATTGCTGATTGGAGCGGGAGAATTAGAGGTACAAGCCGATAATACAACAAGACTCAAAGGGAGTAAGAGAAATGATTTTTTCATAGTAATTCCTTATTGTTCCTTTATTATTTCATTTGCGCTGGCATTGTATTTTTTTGAATTTCTGGCATAAAACTACCGCCAGCAACAGCGCCTGTGCCTTCTACTGGTTGCATAATACCGTTTGGTAATGCATCTGGATCTTTAACTGGTTCTAATGCACATCCAACTAATACGAATCCAGCCATTAAAATAAGACCTAATTTATTCATTTTTCTATCCTAGTTTTTCAATATAAAGTAAGCAATGACAGCCAGCACAACGACTGACCAACCTATAATTTCAATAGATTTTCGCAATTTTGTTGCGAATTTTTCACCGCCCCACGCGGCTAATTTTGCCACCAGCAAGAAACGCGCTAAACGTGAAACAAATGCGGTGATGACAAAAGGGAAAAATGCCATTTGCATTACGCCAGAGCAGAGAGTAAACACCTTGTAAGGAATTGGGCTAAAACCAGCCACAAACACAACTAATACGCCCCATTGCTCAAACCAACTGACGGCTTTTTCCCAATGCGCACCATACCCCCATTGTTGTACAATGTTTTCTACCCAATCCGTTGCATAATAACCAATTGCGTAACCAATCACCCCGCCGATGACAGAAGCAATTGCCGTATAAAATGCAAATTTCACCGCACTTTTCGGCTTTGACATAGACATTGGGATCAACATCACATCGGGCGGAATAGGAAAAAATATTGCCTCGATAAAACTTACAAAAGAGAGCCAAAAAGCAGCAAAACGATGTTTTGACCATTCCATCGTCTTATCATACATCGCGCCGAAAATTTTCATATTTATTCTCTATTTGCTAACACAAGTCATTATTCCTGCGCTAACCAATCTTGTAAAGCCGAAAGTGAATGATGTGCAGTAAGATCTGCCTGAATTGGCGTGATAGACACATAACCATTCTTCACAGCATAGAAATCTGTTCCCTCGCTTTCATCTTCGGGTAATGCAGAGGGACCAATCCAATAAATGGTTTCATCTCGTGGATCTCTTTGTTTAATCACTTCAACGGAAGATGAACGATAACCTAAGCGACACACCTTGTAACCTTTTAATTCTTCAAAAGGTAAATCTGGTACATTGATGTTAATAACTTCACGAGGGTTTAATAATTGATGATGTAATTTTGGAATGAGATCACACACGACTCGTGCTGCAGTTTCATAATGTTGACGACCATCTAACGAAACCGCAATAGCAGGCAAGCCTAAATGACGCCCTTCAAGAGCTGCGGCTAATGTGCCTGAATAAATCGTATCATCGCCCATATTACAACCCGCATTAATGCCTGATACCACTAAATCTACTTGGCCAGATAAAAATCCGTTTAATGCTAAATGCACACAATCTGCTGGTGTACCATTCACACAATAATCGCCACTGTCTAAATGGCGTGGGCGCAAAGGCTCAACTAATGTGAGCGAGCTTGATGCTGCACTTCGATTACGATCAGGTGCAACAACAATGACTTCTGCAATTTTTCTTAATTCTGTTGCTAAAACTTGAATGCCTTCCGCGTGAAAACCGTCATCATTACTGACTAAAATTCGCATTGTACTTCCTTATGCTTCTGTATAATTTACTAACTCACGAACTAACGCCGTGGCATAACTGCCCGCAGGCAAATAAAATTTCAAACGCAAGCCCTCAGGCTCAAATGCCCAAGAAAACGCGTTTGCTTTCATTAATAATGGACGACGAGCTGCCTTCATTCTTTCTTGTTTCATTAAAGGATCGAAGGCTGAATGCTGGCGCACAATTTCATTTTCAATATCGTTTGCTGCCAACACATCTTCACCAATTAAAGGGGCGGTGAGTAAAATATCTTGATTTTCTAACCGCACTTGCAAGGCATTTAAGTCTTCTTTTTCGTCCGCTTTGAACCAACTGTGCGAACCGGCTAATTGCACAATATCGTTTGGCAAAACTTGATTTGTTGCTTCCTTTTCGATACGTTCCGCCACAACTAAATTAAAAATTTCACTGCGTGCGGCGGAAAGATAAAAACTGCGTTTTTTGCGATCTTTTACCTTGATTTCCCCTTGCGCCCAACGCAATGCTTGCGTGAGGTTATGACCATCCCGACCAAAACGTTGTTCCGTAAAATAATTTGGGAAACCAAAATTTGCCACAAAATCCAACCGCGCTTTAAGCTCATCTGATTCTTCCGCGCCGCGTAATAAAATATCGAAATAATTTCCCTCAAGGCTACCCGTGCGAATTTTTCGGTTATGTCGAGTAACCTTTAAAATCTCTAAACCATCTAATTCAAATAGACTGAAATCGGGCGTATCCATTCCTGGCATTTGTAAACAAAACCATTGTTCTGTCACTGCTCGACGATCTTTCAACCCTGCATATCCCATATTGCGTTCAGAAATACCAGCAAATTTAGCTAATTTTTCGCCAACAAATAAGGTGTTGTAATCCGTTTTTCGTACATACAAGGCAACAAACTCCCCTTCACCTGACATTTCATAGCCTAAATGCTCTTTTACAATAAAATCCGCACATTCAGCTTTTAAAAGTGCGGTGGTTTTTGGCGGTGTTTTTAATGCCAAATAAGGGAGTTGTTCGAGCATGATTAAGGGTTCTTTTTTATAGAAAATAATTGCGCGAAATTTTATGCGACTTTTGGTGATTTATCCACTAAAATAACCGCACTTTTGTTCTTGTTGAAGGATTTTATTATGTCAAAATTGGCTGAATTACAAGCTGAAACCCGTGAAATTATCGCTGATTTACTTAACGATGGTAGTGACCCGGATGCGCTTTACATTATTGAGCATCACATTGCTCATCACGATTTTGATTTGTTAGAAAAAATCGCCGTAGATGCGTTTAAAGCTGGTTATGAAGTTTCCGAAGCGGAAGAATTTGAAGATGATGATGACAAACCAATTTTCTGCTTTGACATTATCAGTGAAGTAGAATTAAAAGCGGAAATTATTGATGCACAACAAAAAGAAATCCTTCCGTTATTAGAAAAACATAAAGGCATTTATGATGGTTGGGGCACCTATTTTGAAGACCCGAACGCTGATGACGACGAATACGGCGATGATGGGGAATTTTTTGATGACGAGGATGTCGAAGAGCCTCGTGTGCATTAATCATTATTTTTAACCGCACTTGATAAGTGCGGTTATTTTTTTAGGAGTTTCAATATGAAATTAAAATCTCTTTTCTTGGCATTATTGGTATTTCCTCTTACTTTGCCTGCATTGGCGGATAATTCTCAAAGTGCGGTGCAAAATAATATTGTTTCTTTTAATGCTGAAGTCGAAAAAGAAGTTTCACGAGATTTGTTACAGGTTACACTTTTTTATCAGGCAGAAGGAACTTCGCTTTCTACCTTAAATAAAACAATCAATGAGAAATTAAGCAAAGCACTTTCTATCGCGAAAAACGAAAGTGTGGTGGAAATCAAAGATCATTTTCGTCATACCAGTGTGCGTTATAACAATCAAGGCAAGCAATCTGGCTGGATTGATCGTGTAGAACTTGTATTAGAAAGCAAAGATTTCCAAGCTATCTCCAAAGTGCTTAGCGAGCTTGATGGTGTTATGGCGGTGGAAAGTACGAATGCACTTATTTCATCAGAAAAATTAATGAGTTTAGAAAATGAATTAACTCAAGCTGCATTGGATAAATTTAAAAACAAAGCCACATTAATTCAAAATTCGTTGAATATGAAAGGCTATCAAATTTTAGATTTAGATGTGTCTTCCGTGAATGAACAAACCATGAGCCCACGACCTTATATGATGGCGATGGCAAAATCTGCCGATATGAGTGCAGTGGATTCTTCTGGCGATGCTTATCTTGAAAATGGTAAAGAGAAAATAAAAGCTCGCATTAGTGCGCGAATTGCATTGCGCGCGGAATAATTTTCGCTACAATGGTACGACTTTTTTAACCGATTTTTTATAAGGAAAACATAATGAAAGTAGCAAAAAATGTAGTGGTGAGCATTGCTTACCAAGTTCGCACACAAGATGGCGTATTGGTCGATGAAGCACCAGCAAATCAACCACTAGAATATTTACAAGGCCACAATAATTTAGTGATCGGTCTTGAAAAAGCGCTTGAAGGTAAAGAAGTTGGCAACAAATTTGAAGTACGTGTACAACCTGAAGAAGGTTACGGTGCATACAGCGAAAATATGGTTCAACGTGTATCAAAAGATGTATTCCAAGGTGTTGATGAACTTGAAGTTGGCATGCGTTTCTTAGCGGATACTGACATTGGTCCAGTTCCAGTGGTGATTACTGAAATCGATGGCGATGAAGTTGTAGTTGATGGAAATCACATGTTAGCTGGTCAAGAATTACATTTCACGGTTGAAGTTGTTGCAACGCGTGAAGCAACGTTAGAAGAAATCGCACACGGCCATGTTCATGGTGCGCATAGCCACCACCACGATGATGACGAAGAAGGTCACGGTTGTGGCTGTGGTGGTCATCACCACCATCACGACCATGAGCACGAACACAGCGGATGCTGCGGCGGTGGTCACGGGCACGGACATGGTCACGGCAGCTGTGGCTGCGGTGGTCATTAATTAAAAATAGCCGAAAAAATACCGCACTTTAATATCTCAAAGTGCGGTATTTTTATTGATATTTTTAACTACACATCATAAGTGGTAGAGGCTGTATTACCACCACGACCTGTCCAGTTAGTATGGAAGAATTCACCGCGTGGTTTGTCAGTACGCTCGTAAGTGTGTGCACCGAAATAGTCACGTTGAGCTTGCAATAAGTTTGCTGGTAAACGTGCTGAGGTATAACCATCTAAAAAGGTGATTGCAGACGCCATACAAGGCATTGGAATACCCACTTCGATAGATTTCGCCACCACTTTACGCCAGTCACTTAATGCATTTTCTAAAATACCCTTGAAGTAACTATCTGAACCTAAGAAGATTAAATCTGGATTTGCTTCATATGCATCACGAATGTTACCTAAGAAACGGCTGCGAATGATACAACCTTCACGCCATAATAATGCCGTTGCACCGTAGTTTATGTTCCAGCCAAATTGTTCAGAGGCTTCACGAATAAGCATAAAGCCTTGTGCGTAAGAAATGATTTTAGACGCCAATAATGCTTTACGCACTGCTTCAATCCAAACTTTCTTATCACCTTCAACTGGAACAACCGTCTTATTGAATAATTGATTTGCTGCAACACGTTGATCTTTAAATGAAGAGACGCAACGAGCAAAGACAGATTCAGTGATTAAGGTTAATGGAATACCGAAATCTAATGAATTGATGCCCGTCCATTTACCTGTCCCTTTTTGACCTGCGGTATCTAAGATTTTTTCAACTAATGGTTCACCATCTGCATCTTTATAACCAAGAATATCGGTGGTGATATCAATTAAATAGCTATCAAGTTCAGTTTTTTTCCATTCTGCGAAGATAGATTGCATTTCATCATAGCTCAAGCCTAAACCTTCTTTTAAGAATTGATAAGCTTCACAGATTAATTGCATATCGCCATATTCGATACCGTTGTGAACCATTTTCACAAAGTGGCCAGCGCCTTCACCACCAACCCAGTCACAGCAAGGTTCGCCTTGTTCTGTTTTAGCTGAGATTGCTTGGAAAATTGGTTTCACATATTGCCATGCTTCTTGATTACCACCTGGCATGATAGATGGTCCATGACGTGCACCTTCTTCACCGCCAGAAACCCCCGAACCAATAAAGCGAATGCCTTTTTCCGCTAACGCTTTTACACGACGATTTGTATCTGGGTAGTTTGAGTTACCACCATCAATGATGATGTCGCCTTCTTCTAAGTGTGGTAATAATGCCTCAATGAATTGATCTACTACATCACCCGCGCGCACCATTAACATCACTTTACGTGGTTTTTCTAATTTAGAAGCTAAATCTTCTAAAGAATATGCACCGATAATATTCGTGCCTTTTGCCGCACCTTGTAAAAATTCATCCACTTTTGAAGTGGTACGGTTATATGCCACAACTTTAAAGCCATGATCATTCATATTTAAAATGAGGTTTTGCCCCATTACGGCTAAGCCGATAACACCGATGTCGCCTTTTACTGACATTGTTTTCTCCTGTTATAGGGTACAATTTGTTGTACCGATTTGAATACTTTGGAGCAACAAGTTGCACCAAATGACTACACGCAAAAAGTGCGGTCGTTTTTTCAATTATTTTTTTATTTATTCTGGCGCGCGTCAGAAGACACGGCCTATTAAAAGAGTGAAATATTAATTTTGATGTACTTTAGCTACAAAGATATTTTCATTAATTTCAATAGTATATTCATAAACATTATTGATACTAAATTTCTCTATTTGACGAATTCTATCTTTTAAAAATAGGAGATACATTTCAAAAAAAGGGAGTATAATCCAACCTATAATAAGAAAAATGTATCGATTAGTACTAAAAAATTCGATGTATATTATTAACAAAGAACCAGCCAAAACCCATAAAAACCATAATAATCTCAATAATTTTTTCTTACCGATATATTTATAACCTTCTTTTGTTATCTGGCCATAATCGTTTATAAATCCTAATCTATTTAGCTCAAAAAATAAAAATGAATTATTATTTCCAATATTAGCATTTAATAGTCGATCTACTTTTTCTATAGAGTAACCTTTGAAAACCGATATTTTTTGAATAAGAATATCTTGAATAACTTTATGTTCAAGTTTCAATTTGTCAAATTTTTCTTTAGAAAAAAACTCTAAAATACGCTCAGAATCGGAATTTCTAAGCTGTCTAGGCAAATAGATAAAGCGTTTAATATTTAACCAAATAAATTTAAGAAAAGGAATTATTACAGGCGCTAACAACAATGATAAAAGATCTTTATTTGCTCTTAAAAATTCCAAATAAGATGTTACATTTATATCCATATTACCCCTACAACGTTCTCACGATGGCACATACTATGAAGCGTGCGCTATCAGTAATCTATCTTCTTGCTACACAAAAGTGCGGCCACCTTTCCAAGTATTTTTTAACTCTTCGTCCACGCACTCACATGCTGAGAAAATCCAATATATGGATAATAATTCACGGCTTGTGAAGTAGATAAAAGCACAATTTTGTGCTTGTGGGGGCAAGGCTTGTTTAGTGTGTTCAATCAACTACAAGATGATACCTTGTTTCTGATATTCTATAGCAAAACTTCTTTTAAATTTCTCTAATTAACGAGTTACCTTGCTCTAACGTGTCTAACCACTGCCATTTTTCATAACCAATGAGTTTACTATTTTCTAAAGAAAATGTGGTACAACAACGCCCCAAACGATTTTCTAGAGATTGATTTAAATGTTGATACGTAAATTCAACTTGAGTATCGTTAATCCATTTTCCAATTAAAAAACCTTTTAAAATTTCACCGCCACCATATTCGGCCCAAATCATTTTACCTTGTTGATGATAATGAAATTCTGTTTGGCTACTCACCTCACCATTTGATGTATTTTCAACAGCAACGAATTTTTTATTATCTAAATTCAACATTAAAGTTACTCCGAATCTGATTCATCTATATCTTATTTTAGTCCGTACAATGTTAATAAATTAACTCTTCGTCCACGCACTCATATGCTGAGTAAATCCAATATGCGGATAATAATCCACTGCTTGTGGAGCAGATAAAAGCACAATTTTGGCTTGTGGATGTAACGCCTGTTTGGTGTGTTCAATTAACTGCAAGCCAATACCTTGTTTTTGATATTGCTCATCAACCGCTAAATCAGATAAATAACAGCAGTAGGCAAAATCCGTCACGGAACGTGCCACACCCACTAATCGTTCACCATCCCAAGCGGTGATTAATAAATCCGCATGGTGCAACATTGCTGCGACACGCTTTTCATCCTCTAACGGACGGCGTGCCCCGAGCGTTGTTTTATTTAACAATTCAATAAATTGTTTAACTGAAATCGGTTCATTCACTTTGTAGTCTATCATTTTGCAAGCCTATGATATTTGATACTCAACTTGTTATAGCAATTTCGCCGCCGCTTTATCCAAATACCATTCCGTCACCCCATTTTTTGCTTTAATTTTGGCAGCAGGATAAGGCAGGTTTTCTGATGTCGTGCTTTGGATTTCTTTTAAAATATCCGCTTTGCTTTCGCCAGTGACCAAATAGGTAATGCGTTTAGCTTGTTCGATGAGTTTGGCTGTTTTAGAAATGCGAATTTGACCGCTTTCAGGGTGTTTTGCAATGACAGCAAGGTTTTCATCATCAAAATTGGTTTGATGTGGGAAAAGAGAAGCGGTATGACCATCAGTTCCCATACCTAAAATAATCCAATCAAAAACACCGTTTGGAATGACCGCACTTAATTCTTCTTCGAAGCGTTTTAACTCAAAGTGCGGTTCATTTTCACCGCGAATTCGGTGAATATTTTCTGCTGGAATTTGAATGTGATCGAATAAGAGTTTCTGCACTTCGCCATAATTGCTTTCAGGATCAGATGGCGGAACCATACGATCATCTCCCCACCAAAAATGCAGATTTTTCCAGTTAATTTGTTCCGCATAAGGTGATTTTGCTAAGGTTTTAAATAGCAACTTAGGCGTTGAACCACCAGAAAGGGAAATATGCACAGGGTGAGTTAATTGGCTATAAATCACAAATTCTTGTGCAATTTTATCGACTGCGTGTTGAGCCGTTGGGAAGCTGATATAGTTCATTGATTTTCCGTAGGGTGGGCTTTAGCCCACAATTTATTATGTTCGATATTAAGAGCAGGGGGCTCAAGCCCACCCGACTAGATTAATTAAACTTTTTTCTTCATTAATCCACTTGGTTTACGCCAAACCTTGCCTTGTTTTGCGATTAATTTATCGGCTGCCACAGGGCCCCAAGTACCCGCTTCATATTCATGAATACGACCACCATTGGCTTTGTAATCTAAAATCGGTTGCACAAATTTCCATGCAGCATGCACAGCATCGGTACGAGCAAACAAGGTTGCATCGCCTTTCATCGCATCCAACAATAAGCGTTCATAAGCGGTTAGCACTTGTGCGCCAGCTAAATCTGCATAACGGAAATCCATTGATACTTCTTTCGCTTCAAAACCTGCACCAGGTTTTTTCAAACCAAAACGCATTGAAATCGCTTCATCTGGTTGAATACGAATAATCAATTTATTCTCTGGTGCATTTTGGCTGAATACAGGATGTGGAGTAGTTTTAAAATGGATCACAATTTCAGTCACACGAGCTGGTAAACGTTTACCCGTACGAACATAGAACGGCACACCAGCCCAACGCCAGTTTTCAATTTCACAACGTAATGCGATATAAGTTTCAGTGCGAGAATCTGCAGGCACACCTTTTTCTTCCAAATAACCTTTTGCCATTTTACCGTTGATTTCCGATGCGGTGTATTGTCCCAAAACGAGATTATGCTCCATATCTTCTGCAGTTAACGGACGCAAACTATGCATCACTTTTGCCACTTCATCACGCATTGAATTCGCATTAATAATCGCTGGCGGCTCCATTGCCACCATCGCGAGTACTTGCAACAAATGGTTTTGGAACATATCGCGCATTGCGCCAGAACCATCATAATAGCCACCGCGCTCTTCCACGCCTATAGATTCTGCACCAGTAATTTCTACATAATCAATGAAATTACGGTTCCAAAGCGGTTCAAACCAACCATTTGAAAAACGTAATACGAGCAAGTTTTGAACGGTTTCTTTACCTAAATAATGGTCGATACGATAAATTTGGTGTTCTTCAAAGAAACGGTGGATTTGTACGTCTAATGCTTGCGCTGTTTTTTCATCGTAACCAAAAGGTTTTTCAACAATAATACGCTTCCAGCCATATTCTTCCGTATTTAAACCATGTGCAGCCAAACACTCAGGAATCACGCCATAAAGACTTGGTGGGGTGGACATATAGTAAAGCGTGTTACCACAAGTTTTATATTTATCATGAAGATTATCTAAGCGTGGAACAAGTTTTCCATAATCTTGAGCATCAGATGTATTCACTGCTTGGTAATAAAGATGAGAACAGAAAGCATCTAAAGTATCAGGTGTTATTTCTTCATTGTTAATTAAAGCCTCACGCATTTTTTCGCGGAAAGTTTCATCGTTCAAGTCAGAACGTGCAACACCAAGAACGGAAAAGTTTTCACTTAAACGCCCAATTTTATAGAGATTATAAAGAGCTGGAATGAGTTTACGATGAGTTAAGTCACCAGACGCGCCAAAGATGACGATACAGTTATTATCAGTTTGCATAATTATTCCTTATAAGATTCCGAGTAATATCAGAAAATAATGCCGTATTCTAGAGAAAAAAACCAATCGAACCAATCAATTAAATTGAAAGATAGAATGCCAATCGAGCGATTGCTCGCCCACCATGACAAAATGCGGATTAATCAAGGTTTCTCGTTGGTTATAGGTTAAAGGCTCAAAATGAGAGTCAAAAATGGCACCGTGAGTTTCACCCAGTAGCACTTCAGCGCCAGCGGTATCCCATTCACCAGTTTGCCCTAAACGAACATAACAATCTACTGCACCTTCAGCCACCAAACCGCTTTTTAAACTACTTGAACCCACCACAACAAATTCACAAGGAAAATCCTTCGGTAAAATCGACCGCACTTTTTCTTGTGAAGTGGTTGCACCTACCGCAATTCGTAAAGGGCGGTCAAAATTAATCGTGTTTTTAGTGAGTCTTTTTACCTGTTCCACTTGTTTTTTAAACGCGCCGAAATTATCCATTGCATAATAAGTTATAGATAAAACTGGCGCATGAATAACGCTTAACACAGGTTTATTTTTACGAACTAAGGTTATCAAAACAGAAAATTGATCGGTACGATTAATAAATTGTTGTGTGCCATCAAGAGGATCAATCAACCAATATTCTTTCCAATTTTTACGTTCTTCAAAGGAAATATGACAATTTTCTTCAGAAAGAACGGGGACATTAGGGAAAAGTGCGGTCAATTTTTCTATCAAAAATTGGCTCACAAAAAGATCCGCTTCCGTCACAGGCGTGTTGTCTTCTTTCAATTCAACATGAACCTGTTTTTGATAAAACTGTTGCAAATGCTTACCCGCTTGATAAGCAATCAGCAATACTTGGTTAAGTAAGTGTTCGTTTAGCGTAAGCATAAAATTATTCTCTTGTTTTTGGCAGCAACCACGGCATCACAAATAGAGCATAAAATACCATTCCGCATGTACTTATTAACCCGAGGGACAATCCCCCTTCGGTCAACCAGCCCCAAAAGGAAGTGTCTTGTTCACCAAGCAATAGTAAATAAAAATAAGATGCCATATTGCAGTAAACAAATGAAATGATCGATGAAACTAATACAATCGAAGCAATGTTATAACGTGTGTAACGGAATTTTGCAGCTAAAAGTGCGGTTAAAAATGCAGGAATGGTGGCAAGAAGAAATGCTGTGAGAGTATAGCTAGAAAAAGGAACGATAACGCCACTTGAATCATCATCGAACCAAATCAAAAGTGCGGTGACGATTACTTGTAAAATTAGAGGGAAAAAAATAAGTGTTTTTAAGTAAGATTTCATAATAAAAAAATAGGCTATCCAAAAGGTAGCCTATTCTAAAATAAATTTAAGAATTAATCAGATTTTTTCGCACGTAATACGCGAGATGCAAAAATCACAATGCCCACGATAAATACGATTAAACCTAACCACTCGCCAATAGTATCCCAGTTTTCAAGATTTAAGGATAATGGCGCTTCAGAACCACCGGTGGTAACAGAAGCCGCAATAATGAATGCTAAAATTACCCCCATCAAGCTTTCACCTACGATTAAACCTGCAGAGAAAAGCGTACCGAAACGTTCTGCTTTAGCTGACACTTCTTTGTTACCAAGTTTTACAATATGACGAGTCATGATCCATGCTAAGAATGCACCAACAATAACAGGCATATTAATTGATGGTGGTAAGTAAATACCAATCCCCACAGCAATAACTGGCAAGCCAAAGACTTTGTTGCTGACTTTTTTCAAGAATGCATCAATCGTAATTAACACAGCGCCTAAACCTACACCAGTTAAGATATAAGTCCATTCCAATTTATTTGTGAAAATACCTTGAGAAATGGTGGTCATTAATGTTGCTTGTGGTGCAGATAGGGCTTGTGAAGGATCCATATCTGGACGTGGCAACGCACCGCTGAAACCATACGCATGATATAAGATTTCTAACACTGGTGCGATAACAAGCGCACCGACAAAGCAGCCAATAATTAATGCTACTTGTTGACGCCAAGGTGTCGCATCCACTAATAAACCTGTTTTTAAATCTTGCAAGTTATCATTAGAAATCGTTGCTGTGGTTAATACAATTGATGCAGTAAAGAGTGTAAGTGCGGTCAAAAATTTCTGACCATCTACGGTTTCAAATAAGCCAGATGCATTACCGATTGACACCAATACCAATGATATCACGATAACAGAAATAATCCCGATACCAGAAATTGGGCTTGAAGATGAACCCACTAAACCCGCCATATAACCAGAAGCTGCAGCCACGAAGAAGCCGATAAATACAGCTAAGAAAGTACAAACTACAACTAATAAAATGGAAAGCTCAGGTGAAATCGGTGCAGCCGCGATAAAGTGGTGTAATGAAATAACAATTAACACAACTGTCGCAATTAAGATATAAATCATTGTTTTTGGAGAAAGGTCGATATCAACGCGATGCTCAGATTCAGCTTGTCCACCTTTCAACATACGGAAAGAATGTACCATCCCTTCAATCATTGGTTTCATTAAAATCAGCAATGTCCAAATCGCTGCAATACCAATTGTACCTACACCAATAAAGCGAACTTTTGTTTTCCAAACCACCATTGCGGCATCAATTAAGCTTGCATCTGCCGCGATATCACCTGACATAGTGAAATATGGCACAGCCACACCCCAAGTCAAAATAACACCAATTAACATCGCAATACCACCTACGATACCAATTAAATACCCCGCACCAAGTAAGGCAAGTGAGAAGCCCATTGGTAATTGGAAAGCTGCTTTACCAGTTTGAATCCAAGCGCTTGCACCATCAGCCATCACGCGTAAACCGTTCGTTAAAAATGCAACTAATCCCGCTAAAACACCACCGTAAGCAATATCTTTCACGCCGCTATCGCCATCTGTATGATTACCTGCTTTTAAGATTTCTGCAGCCGCTACGCCTTCAGGGTAAGGTAAATCACTGTTTACCACCATCGCACGGCGTAATGGAATGGTAAATAACACACCCAATGTACCACCAGCAGCACAAATCAACATGGTTTGCCAGAATGGGAAGTCTTGCCAGTAGCCCATCATTAATAAGCCTGGTAAGACGAAGATCACAGAAGAAAGCGTCCCCGCTGAAGATGCTTGTGTTTGCACCATGTTATTTTCAAGAATACTAGAATCTTTGAAAAATTTGAGCACAGCCATAGAAATGACGGCCGCCGGAATAGATGACGCGAATGTCATCCCCACTTTTAGACCAAGATACACATTGGATGCAGTGAAAATCACTGTAATCAATGCGCCGAGGATAATTCCTCGAACGGTCAATTCTTTTAAGTTTTCGTTATACATAAAAATGTTCCTTGAGTAAAAAAAGAAAACACCTAAACATTGTCAAAAATCGAGTATTTTTTCAAGTTTTTTAAAGGAAAATTTGAGCTTGTTAGAAAATATTTAATAAAAAGGGGAATATTTGAATGACATTTTATTTATAGATAAGCGAAAAAGGCTAAGTCAGGGTTGTGTTCATCTGGTTAGCCATAATTTTGCCCTTCAAAAGAGGAAAATAAGAGAACAATAATTAAATTAAGTCAATTATTTTTGGCTTAAATAATCTTTCAAGGAATAAAGTGCGGTTAAATTTCTAGCTTCATTGAAATTGGGCTCTGCAAGTAATTCATCGATTTTTGACAATGGAAAGCGAACAATTTCTAATGGTTCGGGCTCATCACCTTCTAACTGGCAAGGATAAAAATCCTGAGCAACAAAAATATGAATAACGCTACGCATATAACTTGGATTGGTAATCACCGTACGCAAGAAATCAATTTTATTGGCCCCCAGCCCCAACTCTTCCTTTAATTCACGATTTGCTGCATCTTTCGGTTCTTCATCTTTATCTACACCGCCTTTAGGAAATCCCAATTCATAACGTTCTGTGCCAACTGAATACTCACGAATCAATAACAGATCATCTCCATCAATAGGAACCATCATAACAGCCTGTTGATTACCAGGTTTGAAACGCTCATAAGTACGTAATTCTCCATTAGAAAACGCTAAATCAACAGACTGAATTTCAAATAAACGAGACTTAGCAACGACTTGTGTGGTAAGAATTTTAGGTGATTTTTTGGATGAATCAGATAACATAAGTTTTCCTTTATTTTGTGATAGGATTGGGACAAACTGTACCACAAAATAGCAAAAGAGAAATTCACAAATGGAAGAAAAAGAAGTCAGATTAGATAAATGGTTGTGGGCTGCACGATTTTACAAAACACGGAGCATTGCCAAAGCCATGATTGAAAGTGGTAAAGTGCATTACAACAACCAACGCGCGAAGGTAAGTAAAATTGTGGAAGTGGGCGCAATGTTAAAACTTCGCCAAGGAAACGAAGAAAAAGAAATAAAAATTATCGCCTTAAGTGATCAACGCCGAGGTGCACCAGAAGCACAATTACTCTATCAAGAAACCGAAAATAGCGTGAAAAAAAGAGAAGAAATCGCGTGGGCAAGAAAAAATAACTCCCTTTCAATGCCCCATCCTGATCGTCGACCAAACAAAAAAGAGCGGAGAGATTTATTGAAATTTAAACACCAAGATAAATTTGAATAAAAATTTCACCGCACTTTCTATGTTCTTAAGGTTTAATATCTCGCAAAATTGGATTTTGCATTGAAATCAAGGTTTCAGTGGATTGAATTTCATCTATTAACTGAATCTTGGTCGCCAAAACAGAATGTAATTCTGCGATTGTGTGTGTCATCACTTTTAAGAAAATTGAGTAATTGCCCGTTGTATAATAGGCTTCCACTACTTCATCAAAACTTTCTAACTTTTTGATCACTTTCTCATAATCTTTTGCGCTTTTTAGAATAATGCCGATAAAACAGCATACGTCATAACCTAATTTACGCTCATCAATGATCACCTTCGTGCCTTCAATAATGCCCGATTGACGCATTTTTTCTACTCGCACATGAATCGTTCCCGGGCTGACACCAAAGTTTTTTGCCATTTCTGCGTATGGTGTTCTCGCATCTTTAGTTAGTACACGTAAGATTTGCTGATCTAAACTGTCAATATTGTGCATAAAATAGCCTCCTTTAGATTTTATTCAATTTTTCTTTTCTGATTTAGATAATATTCAATTTAAAAAAGAAAGCAAACAAAATACTTGAAACAAACGTAATATTTATTAAATAATACATAAAAACATCACCTATTGTTAAAAAGGGTTATCAAAATGAAAAAGACATTTATTTTACAACAACAAGAAATCAGTTTTGTGAAGAACACCTTCACCCAAAATCTTATTGAACAACTTGGCATTATTGAAGTACAAGGCCCTATCTTGAGCCAAGTGGGTAACGGAATGCAAGATAACTTATCTGGCATTGAAAAAGCCGTTCAGGTTAATGTGAAATGTATTCCAAATGCGGTATTTGAAGTTGTACATTCTCTTGCAAAATGGAAACGCCACACCCTTGCTCGTTTCAACTTTAAAGAAGGCGAAGGCTTGTTTGTTCACATGAAAGCATTACGACCAGATGAAGATTCTCTTGATCCAACGCACTCTGTTTATGTAGATCAATGGGACTGGGAAAAAGTGATTCCTGAAGGTCGTCGTAATTTTGCATACTTAAAAGAAACAGTAAATTCTATTTATCGTGCTATTCGTTTAACGGAATTAGCCGTAGAAGCACGCTTTGATATCCCTTCAATTCTTCCAAAACACATTACCTTTGTGCACAGCGAAGATTTAGTAAAACGCTATCCAGATTTAAGCAGTAAAGAACGTGAAAACGCAATTTGTAAAGAATACGGCGCAGTATTCTTAATTGGGATTGGCGGCAAACTTTCAGATGGCAAACCTCATGATGGCCGTGCACCAGACTATGATGACTGGACAACTGAATCTGAAAATGGCTATAAAGGTTTAAACGGTGATATTTTGGTATGGAACGACCAATTAGGTAAAGCCTTTGAACTTTCCTCAATGGGTATCCGCGTAGATGAAAGTGCATTACGCTTACAAGTTGGCCTCACGGGTGATGAAGACCGTTTAAAAATGGATTGGCACCAAGATTTATTAAACGGAAAATTACCATTAACTATTGGCGGCGGTATCGGTCAATCTCGCCTAGCAATGCTTTTACTTCGTAAAAAACATATCGGTGAAGTGCAATCAAGCGTATGGCCAAAAGAAATGTTAGAGGAATTTTCAAATATTCTGTAAATTGATTTGCCCCAAAACCTAGACTCTTTAATTAAGGACTGATGACGATATTGTGTCGAATTCAGTCCTTTTAATTTCAATTAAATTCATCGATAAGTTGCCATTTGATACGCTAGTCTTGGTCTAATTCCATTATTCTTATTTATTATAAAAACTAGCAGTATCTCTGATACTCATTTTCCTATTCAGAATTGGTTGGAGACCCTATTTTAAATTTGATTGTGTAATGTTTACCCATAATAAAATCTTCACCTCAATGATTGATTTGTTTAGTCTAGCTTTTTGGATACAAATAAAATTTACCGCACTTTTTTTGCTTATAAAAACAAAAAATGCACTTTGTAATTAAAGTGCATTTTTCTTATTGTTAAGCATCCATCGACATACAGAGTAAGGTTAATGGGTGAATACAGGTCACATTGGATGACATATCAATTTGCCATTTACAGGTTTGGCATTCAGATATGACATAATCAAACCCACCTTCGTTAATATTATCGAATAGGTTTTTACCAATAGATTGTGAAACCTCATAGTTTTCTGATTTAAAACCGTAAGTCCCAGCAATACCACAGCATTGGCTAGGTAACATAATAATTTCTAAACCAGGAATTTTTTTCAACACTTCCAAGGTATAAGGTGCCCAGCCCGCCTTATCTACGTGACAAGCAGTGTGATAAGCCACGCGAAGTTTGAGTGGTTTCAACGGTAATGTTTTACCTTCTTTGAACAGTTGGTATAGAAATGGCGTCACCATATGAATATGCGGACGGACTTTAGCATTGTCGATACCTAAAATATGATGGTATTCATCACGCAGATTGAGTGAACAACTTGATGCTTCACTGATCACATCTAGTCCATTTTCATCTACCATTTTTCCAATGTAATCGGTATTGAACTGTGCGATATTACGTGCACGCTCTGGAAAACCGTTTACCATTAATGGTAAACCACAACATTTTTCTTTTTCTAATAACATCACCCCAATGTTCATCGCATTGAAAACTTTAAGGAATTCTTTACCAAGCTGTGGATTATTATAGTTCACATAGCAACCATGATAATATGCGACTTTACGCTCAAATTTTTGTTGGTCTTGTAACGCATTTTTCATATACCAGCTACGGAACGTGCCAAACGCATATTTAGGTAAAGTACGTTCTTTACTGATTTTAAGCGTTTTTTCCAACATAAATTTGGTCGCTTTTAGGCTTGTGATGGTGTTTACAATCGGCGCTAATGGCGTATTGATTTTCCCCATTACATCCGTGTTACTTAAAATCGCATCACGCAATTTATTCATTAACGGTTTTTTAGATTGAGCTAAGTGATTATTACGCGCACGCACAATTAAATCACCGATTTTCACATCTGACGGACAAGCGACTTCACAACGTTTACAGTTGGTACAATATTTAAGTGCTTCATCGTAAAGTTCTGCTGATTTTAAGCGTAAACGCTCACCATCTGGGCCAGATTGTTTTGGGCCAGGGTAAAGCGGATTGTTGCGTGAAACCGGACAAACAGCAGTACAAGCCGTACATTTAATACAGCTTTCAAAACTTTCGTCGATATATTTATGGCTTTCAGGTGAATTAAGGGATTGTTTTGCACTATCAATGAGTCGTTGAATATTATTATCCATATTATTCCCCCTATTTCGCCAAGATTTCATCAGCAACCGCCAAGGCAGTTACAACAGCTACACCCGAACCACAACCAAGCTCAAGGGCATTAAACCCACCAATTACATTACCGACGGCATATAAATTCGTTAAATATTGACCGCTCTTTTGCACTTGGCATTGAGCATTAATTGCCACACCAGCAGATTGATAAGGTTGTGGATGAGCAAAACGATGAGCAGTCCAAGTGAAACGATCTTTATCGTTAAACCCTTCAACACCGATAATATCGGATTCAAAAACTGGCTCATAAATTTTATCGAATTCAGAAATGAGTCCTTTACTGAAGAAACTTCCTGAAGCCAGTACAAAATTATCTGCGGTAATTTCTTCATCTTCGAGCAAGCGAGTGTTGATGCAACGTACTTGATTTCCTTCAAATGTTGCGCTCAATGCACTATCACCGTTAATCATTAAACCACCAAGGGATTCAAATTTACGGCGTAATTGAATACGTTGACGCATACCGAGTAATGATGGTGGCAATGTTGGTAATTCAAATAATGCGAGTTTAGTTGTATCACGAAGTGCGGTCATAAATTCTTGGTTTTCTAAACCAAAACAAGCCGGTAAAAATACGGCATCTGCACCTTGGGCTGATTCAATAATTTCTTTAACAAGATCATTGAACGCAAGTTTGTGCTCGAGAAGTTGAGAGATATTTACACTACGGAACTCACGAGCATTTTTGCGAAGCTCGTCTAATTGTGGAATATTTAAGAAACCACTAGTCACTTCACAATGCTCAAATTGTGGGTTTAACACCAAATTCGCCGCCAAAAGTTCAGGTTGAAAATCGTGATAACCTTCGATACCAAGCACCGCAATACGTTTATGCGGAAAACGTTCATTGCCTTGTACAGTTGGCACACTATTTGGTGAAAGCCACGCACCACGTAAACTGCCTAAGCCTGTTACACGCCAATGGTTCTTTTCCGTAGAACCAATTAAATCAAGATTTAATTCATTGGCTAAACGTTCAAAATCTTGTGCTTTAGCAAGCACTTTCTCTGCACCCAATAAACTATAAGGATGGGCTGGTAATTCATTGCGAAGTGCGGTGATATTTTCTTTTAAATTTTCTACCGCGCGACCTTCTCCATTTGAAGTTGATGGCATACGGCTTAATAAATCTAAAGAGCCAGATGCAAAATCAATGGCTGCTTGACCGTTGTTGATAATCACGCAACGTTTGCCGCGTTGTTGAAGGGCGATGCCACAGGTTAAACCCGCCAAACCACCGCCAATAATGGCTACATCAAAATTCATTGCTATCCGTCCCTTGTTGTGCTTGTTCATCAAGCGGTTTCACATCATTTAAACCTAATACGCTACCATACATCCAAGATGTAAATTCGGCTTCGCGAATCGCTTCACCCCAAGCAATCGGCTCAATACCACGCCAGCGTTCTTCCATAAATGAAGAAAGTTGAGTGGTTGATTGAGTTGGTGTTGCCACCTCAAAACGGTTCATTAAGCCTGCCGCACGACATGCACACAGTTCAGCTTGGCAAGTCCCCATACCAACACGAGTACGACGGCGTAAATCCACAATATTATTTACACCTAATTCATCAATCGCGTAGCGAACTTCACCTGCAGTCACTGCTTCACATTCGCACACCATTGAACGATCTAAACGTTCTTTTTCAAGCAAACGAGTAGCTCGTGAACCATGACGATACACAGCAGAATAACGAATAGTACTTGGTAATGAAATGACTTTTTGATTGGTCTCTTGACGACTTTCTGTAGAGCCAGGTAGAGGTTGCTCCGCTGTTACACAACGTGCCGTTTTATTGAGTTTTTTACAAACAAGGTCGGTCGCCCATTCAGCCATTAAACGATAAGTCATTAACTTACCGCCAGTGATAGTAATAAAGCCATCTAAGCCATCACGTTCTGCGTGGTCAAGTAAAACGATACCACGGCTCACATTACGACCTGACGGATCATCATCACTTGCAACTAATGGACGCACCCCAGCATAAGCACGTAATACGCGAGTATGACGCAAGCTCGGTGCAAGTTTTTCACCTTCACGGAAAAGAATATCTACTTCTTCTGGCGTCACTTGCATATTATCAATTTGATCATAAGGAACACGACTTGACGTTGTACCAATAACACAAATTGTATCGCCTGGAACTAGAATATCCGCATCAGCTGGCTTACGACAGCGGTTAATTACAAGTTTATTAATGCGATGGCCCATTACGAGCAATGCACCTTTCGCGGGGAACATCTTGATTTTGAGATCAGCATATTCCGCAATCCCTTGTCCCCAAATACCACCCGCATTCACAACAAGTGGTGCAAAAAATTGGCGTTCTCTACGATTTTTATGATCGTACACATTCACACCAATCACTTTTCCACCTTCACGAATCAAATTTTTTACTTCGCAATAAGTGAACATTTTTGCGCCGTTTTCTGTCGCATCCATCATATTAGAGGCGGTTAAACGGAATGGGTCAATAGAACCATCTGGCACGACAACAGCACCCACTAAATCTGGATTTACAGAAGGCTCCATAATTTTAGCTAAATCAGGATCAATGGCTTGCGCATCAATTCCAGATTTTGCACAACTCTCAAGGAAGGTTTTTTGATAGTCGAGAGAATCTTCAGGCAACGTGATAAATAAGCCTTCCGTTTCATCTACGCAATGACGCGCAATTTTGCGCAAAATGCGGTTTTCTTTAATACATTCTTCAGCAGATTCTTGGTCGTTCACGGCATAACGTGCACCACTGTGTAATAATCCGTGGTTACGTCCTGTCGCCCCCGTTGCGATATCTCTACGTTCCAATAAAATACAATCAATGCCACGAAGTGCACAGTCACGCGCAATACCAGCACCCGTTGCGCCACCACCGATAATAATGACATCAGTACTGAGTGGCGAAAAATCTCCAACATCTTTGTACATGCTAGGCGATAATCCCATGTTTACCCCCAATTCCCAAAATTTAACAAAAAAGTAATATAAAAATCACAGGCATTGTAGAGAAGTGCGGCCAAATTAACAACATTTTGAGCGCAAAAGAAAACAATTTTGTGATACCGATCACAATAATTTTCGCATTCGCTCAAATAGTGTAAAAATTTTGTGAAACACTTCACATTTTTTACTTTTTTTACTTCCTTATTTTTTATTTTCTTTTATCATGCGCCCATCCCTTACTGTCTAATAAAGGGTGAATAAAACTTACACATAATTAAAAGTTGGAGAAAAAAATTATGTTTGGACCATTCAAACCCGCTCCGCATATTGCGGAACTTCCAGCGGAAAAAATTGATTCCACGTATAGACGCTTACGTTGGCAAGTATTCGCAGGGATCTTCTTTGGTTATGCCGCATACTATTTCGTGCGTGCAAACTTTGACTTAGCACAACCTGGTTTAATTCAAGCTGGTCTTTATACAAAAGCTGAGCTTGGTGTAATCGGTTCTGCAGCTGGCCTTGCTTACGGTTTATCAAAATTCGTAATGGCTGGTATGTCTGACCGTTCTAACCCACGTGTATTCCTACCATTTGGTTTATTACTATCTGGTTTATGTATGACCTTAATGGGTCTATTCCCATGGGCAACCTCTGGCATCGCTATCATGTGGGCGATGATCTTCTTAAATGGTTGGTTCCAAGGTATGGGATGGCCTCCATGTGGTCGTACTATGGTGCACTGGTGGTCTAAATCTGAACGCGGTACAATCGTGTCAATTTGGAATACTGCGCACAATATCGGTGGTATGATGCCAGGTGCAATGGTGTTATTAGCAAGTGCCGTATTCTTCAGCACTCACGGCATTGAAGCACAAGCAAAAGACATTTGGCAACAATCCCTCTACTATCCGGGTATTGCAGCAATGATCTGTGCAATTCCAGTTTACTTCGTGATGCGTGATACTCCACAATCTTGCGGGTTACCATCAATCGAAAAATGGCGTAATGACTACCCTGATGACTATAACGAAAAAACTTACGAAAATGATTTAAGCACAAAAGAAATCTTCGTAACTTATGTATTAAAAAATAAATTGTTATGGTACATCGCACTTGCTAACGTGTTCGTATATTTAATCCGCTACGGTGTATTAAAATGGTCTCCGGTTTATTTGAGCGAAGTAAAACACTTCAACATCAAAGGTACCGCATGGGCGTATACAATCTATGAATTAGCAGCGGTTCCAGGTACATTATTATGTGGTTGGGTATCAGATAAAGTATTCAAAGGTAAACGTGGTTTAACTGGTTTCATCTTCATGATCTTAACGACAGTTGCAGTTGCTGCATACTGGATGAACCCTGCGACACCAGAAGCTGAATTAGCAAACTACAGCGCATGGTATCAAAACCCATACCAATTAACTGATTTCATTTTAATGACTTTAATCGGTTTCTTAATCTATGGTCCTGTAATGTTAATCGGTTTACACGCTCTTGAGTTAGCACCGAAAAAAGCAGCAGGTACTGCAGCAGGTTTCACCGGTTTATTCGGTTACTTAGGTGGTACAGTTTCTGCATCTGCAGTTATCGGTTGGGCTGCTCAACATTACGGATGGGACGGTGGTTTCTACGTAATGATCGGCGGTGGTGTATTAGCGGTGTTATTACTCTTAATCGTAATGGTTGAAGAAGGAAAACACAAAGCGAAATTAGGCGATACTTACGGTACTAAATAATTAGCTTAAAAAAGGCGGCGAGCAAATTGCTTAGCCGCCTTTTTTGTAACTAAAATCTAAAAAAACCATAAAAATTTACCGCACTATTAAGGAGAAAATACTTATGAAACTTAAAACTTTAGCGCTTTCTCTATTAGCAGCTGGCGTACTTGCCGGTTGCAGCAGCCATTCATCAAGCATGGCAAACACCCAAATGAAATCAGACAAAATCATTATTGCTCACCGTGGTGCTAGCGGTTATTTACCAGAGCATACTTTAGAATCTAAAGCTCTTGCCTTTGCACAACATGCTGATTATTTAGAGCAAGATTTAGCCATGACTAAAGATGGTCGTTTAGTGGTTATTCACGATCACTTTTTAGATGGCTTGACTGATGTAGCGAAAAAATTCCCACATCGTCACCGTAAAGATGGTCGTTACTATGTCATCGACTTTACCTTAAAAGAAATTCAAAGTTTAGAAATGACAGAAAACTTTGAAACTAAAGATGGCAAACAAGCACAAGTTTATCCTGGTCGTTTCCCACTTTGGAAATCACACTTCAGAATTCACACCTTTGAAGATGAAATTGAATTTATCCAAGGCTTAGAAAAATCGACTGGCAAAAAAGTAGGGATTTATCCAGAGATCAAGGCACCTTGGTTCCACCATCAAAATGGCAAAGATATTGCCGCTGAAACGCTCAAAGTATTGAAAAAATATGGCTATGATAAGAAAACCGATATGGTTTACTTACAAACTTTCGACTTTAATGAGTTAAAACGTATCAAAACAGAATTACTTCCAAAAATGGGCATGGATTTGAAATTAGTTCAATTAGTGGCTTATACGGATTGGAAAGAAACGCAAGAAAAAGATGCGAAAGGTAAATGGGTAAACTACGATTACGATTGGATGTTTAAACCAGGTGCAATGGCAGAAGTAGTGAAATATGCTGATGGTGTTGGTCCGGGTTGGTATATGTTAGTAGATAAAGAACAATCTAAACCAGGCAATATTGTATACACACCATTAGTAAAAGAGCTTGCTCAATACAAAGTTGAACTTCATCCATATACAGTGCGTAAAGACGCATTGCCAGAATTCTTCACAGATGTAAATCAAATGTACGATGCATTATTGAATAAATCAGGTGCAACAGGCGTATTTACTGATTTCCCAGATACTGGCGTGGAATTCTTAAAAGGGAAAAAATAATATCCCTCACAACCGTGGGTAAACATACCCACGGTTAAATAGGTTTCTATATCGTAGAAGCCAAAAGTCTACTCTAACAGAGTAACATCATAATCAATCTAGGTATTCTAACCCGCGATGTCTTAGAGGCTATGCAATCAGATTCTGGTGAACGCTTACAATATCTCCGTGTTGATGGTGATAATGAAAAACGCGAACGTCGCTACAAAGGCTGGAAAAAAGCAGTTAAACGCTCATTAGAATGGGCAAAAGAAGATGAAGAATAATTTATAATTCTCATACAAATAGCGGTCAAAACTTCTTTTATTTTGACCGCTATTTTATTCTGTATCTGTATAAAAATTATTTTCTAGAGAGAGGTGGAACAAAGGTTAAACCTAAATCCCAAGGTTGCTCAATCCAAGTATTTTGTGGAATATCAATCACGTAATCATCCACTAATTCCGCACCTGCAGGTTTTGCAAATACAGTCACAAATTTTGCATTAGGGTACATTTGACGAATCGCACGCGCTGTATTACCGGTATCAACTAAATCATCTACCACGATAAATCCTTCACCACCATTTGGCACCTGAGCGGCATGAAGAACTTGTAATTCACCTTGATTGTTATGATCGTGATAACTTGCGATACAAACAGTCTCAATATGGCGAATACCTAACTCACGAGCCAAAACAGCTGCTGGAAATAAACCACCACGGCTCACCGCAATAATACCTTTCCATTGAGAAGCTGGAAGTAAACGTTCAGATAATTTGCGGGCATGCATTTGGAACATATCCCAAGTCACCACATATTTTTCGCTCATAATTACACCTTAGAAATTTATCGATAAATAAAAATTGCGTAAGGATAACCCGAAATGGCGTTTTATGCTATTATTTCATGAAATTTTTCAGTAAAAAGGAGTGACTATGTCTGAAATTACAACACTTAAACCAGCATTACTGTGGAAATGGTTCGAGCAAATCTGTGCAATCCCTCACCCTTCTCATCATGAAGATGCGTTAGCTAACTTTATTGTAAATTGGGCGAAAGAAAAGAATTTTTTTGTTGAACGCGATGAAGTGGGGAATGTTCTCATTCGTAAACCCGCTACGAAAGGAATGGAAAATCACACGCCTGTTGTTCTACAAGCCCATCTAGATATGGTGCCTCAGGCTAATGAAGGCAACCCACATGATTTTACCAAAGATCCTATTCAACCTTATATTGACGGGGAATGGGTGAAAGCGCGAGGTACAACATTAGGATCTGATAATGGTATCGGTTTAGCCTCTACGTTAGCGGTGCTAGAAAGCAATGATTTAGCTCATCCACCTCTTGAAGTGCTTTTAACAATGACTGAAGAAACAGGGATGGATGGCGCAAAAGGTTTGCGTCATAACTGGTTACAATCGGAGATTTTAATCAATACAGATACCGAAGAAATTGGCGAAATTTATATTGGTTGTGCGGGTGGCATTAACGCAAACTTTGAAATTCCAGTTCAATATGAAACCAATACGTTTGAGCACAGCGCACAAATCACCCTTAAAGGTTTACGTGGCGGCCACTCTGGTGGCGATATCCATACAGGGCGTGCTAATGCAATCAAAGTGTTAGCACGAGTATTAGCAAAACTCTCTCAAAATGAACCGCACTTTGCTCTCTCTGAAATTCGTGGTGGCTCAATTCGTAATGCAATTCCTCGAGAAGCTGTAGCCGTATTAGCCTTTAATGGTGATGTAAAAGCCATAGAAAGTGCGGTAGAAAATCTAGCGGTTGTTCTTAAAGAAGAATTAGCAATTGCAGAACCTAATTTCACACTTTTTGTAGAATCAGCAGAAAAAGCCCCTGCCGTATTCACCGCACAAAGTACTCAAACAGTAATTAACGCACTCAACGTATTGCCAAACGGCGTAATCCGCAATAGTGATGTAGTTAAAAATGTTGTAGAAAGTTCATTAAGCGTTGGCGTATTGAAAACAGAAGGTAATGTTGTAAAAAGCACCATTTTAGTTCGTTCATTAATTGAAAGCGGTAAATATTACGTAACTGAAATGCTTAGCTCACTTGCAATCTTAGCAAATGCAAAAGTTGAGTTTTCTGCGCCGTATCCAGGCTGGCAACCAGTAAATGACTCAACTATCTTAGACGTTACTCGCAAACATTATGCTGAAGTGCTAGGCGAGCAACCTGTAGTGAAAGTCATTCACGCAGGATTAGAATGTGGTCTTCTAAAAGAACATTATCCACACATAGAAATGATTTCTATCGGGCCAACAATCCGAAATGCTCACTCACCAGATGAGAAAGTGGAAATTGCAACGGTGCAAACCTATTGGGATTTATTGACAAGAGTATTAGCGGACATTCCTGCAAAGTAATCTAGTTTTAATCGAAAAGAGCGGTCAAAATTAAAAACGGTTTGACCGCTTTTATTTTTATAAAAAATAGAAATGATAAAAATGAAATATTGAAGAAATATACAGAATTGGCGGAGGGGAATGGGAGTCGAACCCACCCAAGAACGCTGGCGTCCTCAACAGGATTTGAAATCCTGCCACCTCACCGGAGATGACGCCCCTCCGTGGTTGAAATTGCAATTACTTTAGCGTAAATTAGTCGGCAATTCAACGTTATTTTAAACGGATTCAAAAATGACCGCACTTTTTCAACAACTTCCTTCCGTTGACAAAATTCTCAAAACACCTCAAGGATTACAACTCATTACCGAATTTGGTCACACTGCAGTCGTGGCAATATGTCGAGAATTATTAACACAAGCTCGTCAATTTATTCAAAAAAATAATCAACTTCCTGAATATTTTTATAATTTTGACCGCACTTTTGTAGAAATTCATTCTCGCCTACAAAAACAAAACCAAGTACAAATCAAAGTGGTGCATAATCTGACTGGTACGGTGTTGCATACAAATCTTGGGCGGGCACTTTGGTCTGAAGCAGCACAACAGGCAGCGCTCTCTGCGATGCAGAAAAATGTCTCGCTTGAATATGATTTAGATGAAGGTAAGCGTAGTCATCGCGATAATTACATCAGTGAATTATTATGCAAACTCACTGGCGCTGAAGCAGCCTGTATAGTGAATAACAACGCCGCTGCGGTATTGTTAATGCTGGCAACCTTTGCTCAAGGTAAAGAAGTAATTATTTCTCGTGGCGAATTAATTGAAATCGGCGGTGCATTTCGTATTCCAGATATTATGGAACAAGCTGGATGCCATTTAGTGGAAGTGGGCACCACTAATCGTACCCATCTGAAAGATTATCGTAATGCTATCACTGAAAATACGGCTTTTTTAATGAAAGTGCATAGCAGCAATTATCAAATTTGTGGTTTTACCTCTTCAGTTTCAGAAGAAGAACTCACCGAACTGGGGCGAGAAATGAATGTGCCCGTAGTAACTGATTTAGGTAGCGGCGCATTAGTTGATTTAAGCCAATATGGCTTACCAAAAGAACCAACCGTGCAAGAAAAAGTCGCACAAGGTGTGGATTTGGTCTCTTTCTCTGGCGATAAATTACTTGGTGGTGTGCAAGCTGGCATTATTGTGGGTAAAAAAGAATGGATCGAACAATTACAAGCCCATCCACTCAAGCGTGCATTACGTTGCGATAAAGTCATTTTAGCAGGCTTAGAAGCCACTTTACGTTTATATTTAAATCCTGAAAAATTAACTGAAAAGTTACCAACTTTGCGCTTACTCACACAATCATTAGAACAACTCAAAATAAATGCTATGCGTCTAAAAGAGCGGTTAGAATCTCACTTAAATTCACAATTTGAGATTCAAATTGAAGCTAGCCAAGCACAAATCGGTAGTGGTTCACAACCGATGGAAAGAATCCCTTCCATAGCTGTTACGATTGCAGAAAAAACAGACGTAAAACTTTCCGCACTTTCAGCTCGTTTTAAACAACTTTCTCAACCTATTATTGGGCGAATGGAAAACGGAAAAATTTGGCTAGACTTACGTAGCCTTGCGGATATTGAAACATTATTAAATACATTGGATGAACTATGATTATTGTTACTTCAGGTCACGTTGATCACGGCAAAACAGCATTATTAAAAGCATTAACTGGCACAAGTACCGCACATTTACCAGAAGAAAAAAAACGCGGAATGACCATTGATTTGGGGTATGCCTATCTGCCTTTAGAAAACAAAGTACTTGGCTTTATTGATGTGCCGGGGCATGAAAAATTCTTGTCAAATATGCTGGCGGGTTTAGGTGGTGTGCATTATGCAATGTTAATTGTCGCTGCGGATGAAGGCGTTGCAGCGCAAACAAAAGAACATTTAGCGATATTACGCCAGCTTCAATTCCACGAAATTATTGTTGTCATCACAAAAGCAGATCGTACAAATTCAGAACAAATAGAATCGTTAATCCAAACTATTAAACAAGATTACAGTTTTTTACGCGATGCTAACTACTTCGTTACCTCAGCAGAAACAGAGCAAGGCATCAGAGAATTGCGTCATTACTTAGCAAATCTACCTGAATTAGCTGATACCCAGAAACCTTTCCGTTACGCAATAGATCGAGTATTCAGTGTAAAAGGGGCGGGTACCGTTGTGACGGGCACAGCCTTTTCAGGAACAGTGAAAGTAAACGATGAACTTTACCTTTCCACTGGACAGAAAGTTCGTGTAAAATCGATTCACGCACAAAATACATCAAGCGAACAAGGTATTGCGGGGCAACGTTTAGCGTTAAATTTAAATGCTGATTTAGACCGCACGCCAATGAAACGAGGCGATTGGTTATTACAGGATGAACCTCTCCCACCAACAGATCGCATCAGTGTACAAATTTTGGCTGAAGTACCATTAAATGAAAGCCAACCTGTGCATATTTATCACGGCGCGAGTCGCACTACGGGTAAACTCACCTTATTACAAGGAAAAAATGCCGCAAAAAATGACCGCACTTTGGCTGAAATTATATTAGATTCACCATTATTCTTGGCTTTTGGAGACAAACTTATTTTACGCAGTGGCGATACAAAAACCTTAATTGCTGGCGCACGAGTATTGGAAATAAACTCGCCAAAACGTCATAAACGAACTGAAGTGCGGTTAAATTTCCTAGCGAATTTAGCATTGGCAGAGAATGCTTCGCAACGTATTGCCCTTACCCTTCTACATAATGCGACAACAGCACGCCAATTAATGTGGGCGGAACAACTGACTTCCTTGCAATTAGATAAAGCACTCGCCGAGCGGGACGCCGTACGTTATCAAGATTGGTGTTTTAATACTAATTACGTACAAGAAAAAACACAGCAAATTTTAACCGCACTTAATACCTATCACGAGCAACATAATGATCAACTTGGTGTAAGCAAAGCCAGATTATATCGGATGGCGACATTGAATCAGCCAGAAAATCTGATACATCATTTTATCGATGAAATGCTTGATGATGGACGATTACAACAAACGCGTGGCTGGATTCATCTACCAGAGCACAAAATTCAGTTTAATACTGAAGAAAAATCACGTTGGACAGATGTATTAAATGAGTTTGAAAAAATTCAAGGTCAAGCAATTTGGGTGCGAGATATGGCAAATGCCTTGGCTATGGATGAATCCCAAATGCGTAACTTTATGTATAAAGCAGGCAAACTAGGGTATCTCACACCCATCGTAAAAGATAGATTTTTCTTAACTGAAACCATCTATGCTTATGCAAGGCTCATCAAACAAATAGCAGAAGAACAAGGTAAAGTATCCGTAAATGAAGTACGTGATAAATTGAATTTCGGGCGAAAACTTACCGTTCAACTGATGGAATATTTCGACCGAATGGGATTTTTGCGCCGCAAAGGCAATGACCATATTCTACGCGATAAGAATGTTTTTGATTTATGATTTAAAAAGGAAAAGAGTATGAAAAAAACGCTCATTGCTGCATTAATTAGTTCTGTCATATTACTCACAGGCTGCCAAGATAAAGATACTGAAGCAAAAATAAAACAACTAAATCAAACAGTAGCACAGCTCAGCGCTGAAAATACCAAATTAAAAGAACAAATAGAAAAAACAGTCCCAGCAATTTTTGTGGAAAATGATGAAATATTTAATCAATCTGAAATTATTAAACATCCTAAATCAAAAGAAGATTACCAGCCTGAAGAAACCAAAATTGAGTATTCAATTTCAACAATAAAAACCAATATTGATTGGCTTAATGATCTATTGTGGAAAAAATTGACTGAAAACGAAGAAACGAAAAATATTTCTCGCGAACAATTTGTAGCACGTTATCAAACAGCTTTTGAGGAAGACAAAAAAGAAGTAAAAGAAACACCATCTTTTGGTATTTCTCATTCCATGTGGACAGATTTTATTGCACAAAAAGAAAAACTTGCAACTTTTGCTATTAGTTTTTATGACTATGAAGGTGGTGCTCATGGGATAGAAGGTAATCGCTATTTCACAATTGATCTAACTACACGCCATATTTTGACATTAAATGATTTATTTAATGAAAAAGATTTACCGAAAGTAAAAACACTTTTATGGGAACAATATAATAATAGCAATAAGGAATATGAACCTGTTATTGAAGCCGATAGTTTTAATTTATCGAACAATATTTACTTAGATTCTAGAGGTGTACATTTTATTTATGATGTCTATGAAATCGCCCCTTACGCAGCAGGAGAGCAGGACTTATTACTCTATTTTGGGCAACTAGAAGAATTATTTAAAGCAGAATTTAAGCGAAATAACTATGTAAAATTTCTTTAAGGAAACAAACAAAAAGTGCGGTGAAAATTCACCGCACTTTTTTATTAGCGTCTTGTTTTCAAGAGTTTTTCAGTCAATTCATAAGCTCGAAGTTTTGCTAACTCTTTAGAAAGTTTCGCAACCAGTAAATCATGATCTACATCTGATGCATGAGATACAATGTTCTCTTCAGCTTTACGTTTTGCTTCGCGAATACGATCTGCATCTAATTCACTACCACGGATAGCAACATCTGCTAGTACCGTAACAATATTTGGTTGAACCTCTAAAAAACCACCGGAAACATAGATAACTTCTTCATTTCCATCTTGAAGGGTAAATTTAACAATCCCTGGCTTAATTGCGGTTAGCAATGGTGTGTGTCCAGGGAGAATGCCTAGTTCCCCCTCAACACCTGTTGCTTGGATTTGTTTTACTTCACCTTCAAAGATTTTTCGCTCTGCGCTTACTATTGTTAAATTAAATGTCGCCATTTTTGTTCTCCTTCAAATGACTTGAAGTGATTACATATTTTTGGCTTTTTCTAGCGCTTCGTCGATTGAACCTACCATATAGAACGCTTGTTCTGGGATATGGTCGTAATCACCGCTTAAAATACCTTTAAAGCCGCGAATGGTTTCTTTTAATGGAACATATTTACCCGGAGTACCGTTAAATACTTCAGCAACGAAGAACGGTTGTGATAAGAAACGTTCAATTTTACGTGCACGTGCTACCACTAATTTATCTTCTTCAGATAATTCGTCCATACCAAGAATTGCGATAATATCTTTCAATTCTTTATAACGTTGTAATATACCTTGTACACCACGAGCAATATCATAATGTTCTTGACCAACAACAAGTGGATCTAATTGGCGTGAAGTTGAATCTAATGGATCAACAGCTGGGTAGATACCTAAAGATGCAATTTGACGACTTAATACAACGGTTGAGTCTAAGTGTGCGAAAGTTGTTGCTGGAGATGGGTCAGTTAAGTCATCCGCAGGTACGTATACCGCTTGTACAGAGGTAATAGAACCTGTTTTGGTTGAAGTAATACGTTCTTGTAATACACCCATTTCTTCAGCTAAGGTTGGTTGGTAACCTACCGCTGATGGCATACGACCTAATAACGCAGATACTTCAGTACCAGCAAGGGTATAACGATAGATATTATCCACAAAGAATAATACATCACGACCTTCATCACGGAATTTTTCTGCCATGGTTAAACCAGTTAACGCAACACGTAAACGGTTACCCGGTGGCTCATTCATCTGACCATAAACCAAAGATACTTTATCTAATACGTTAGAATCTTTCATTTCATGATAGAAGTCGTTACCTTCACGAGTACGTTCACCTACACCCGCAAATACAGAGTAACCAGAGTGTTCGATCGCGATGTTACGAATTAATTCCATCATGTTTACGGTTTTACCTACACCCGCACCACCAAATAAACCAACTTTACCACCTTTAGCAAATGGACAAATTAAGTCGATAACTTTGATACCAGTTTCTAATAATTCCGTACTGTTTGATTGTTCTTCATAGCTTGGTGCAGAACGGTGGATAGCCCAACGCTCTTCTTCACCGATTGGACCTTGTTCGTCAATTGGTTCACCCAATACATTCATAATACGACCAAGGGTTCTTGTGCCTACTGGTACTTGAATCGGATCATTCGTGTTTTCTACTTTTAAACCACGTTTTAAACCGTCAGAAGCACCTAATGCGATACAACGTACCACACCGCCACCTAATTGTTGTTGCACCTCAAGTGTTAAACCTGATTCAACTTTTAATGCATCGTAAACTTTTGGCACTGCATCTTGTGGAAATTCAACGTCAATCACCGCACCGATGATTTGTACAATTTTTCCTGCTGACATTACCGTTCCTCTTTTCTTAAATCGCTGCCGCACCGGCTACGATTTCATTCAATTCATTTGTGATACTTGCTTGACGAGCTTTGTTATACACCAACCGCAGATCATTAATTAAATTACCTGCATTATCAGTTGCTGCTTTCATTGCTACCATTCGAGCCGCTTGTTCTGAAGCTAAATTATCTACAACCGCTTGATAAATTTGGGATTCTAAATAACGAACTAAAAGACTATCTAATAGTACTTTTGGTTCTGGCTCATAAAGATAATCCCAAGTCTGTTGTCTTTCATTTAAATGATCGTCTTTAGATTCTGGTAAAGGAACTAATTGTTGTACAACAGGTTTTTGCGACATCGTATTAACAAATTTATTGTATGCAATATAAACTGCATCAATTTCACCATTACGATAAGCATCAAACATTGTATTTGCGACACCAATTAATTCTTCTAGAGCGGGCGTATCGCCTAAACCAGAAAGTTGACCTTTGATATTAAATCCAAAGGAACGGAAAAAACTAATCCCTTTTGAACCTATTAAGCCCAAATCTGTAGAGATATTTTGTTCTTTCCAATTTTTGATTTGGTTAAGTGTGGTTTTGAATAAATTAACATTTAAACCACCACACATACCACGATCTGTTGAAATAACCAAGATACCGATTTTCTTCACTTCACGCTCAACTAAGAACGGATGTTTATAACCGACACTTGCTTTAGACACATGACTAATAACGTTACGGATAGTTTCAGAATACGGACGAGATGCAGCCATACGATCCTGCGTTTTACGCATTTTCGAGGTCGCCACCATTTCCATTGCCTTAGTAATTTTTTGTGTACTTTGTACACTGGCAATTTTGGTTTTTATCTCTTTTGCACCTGCCATCTTATCTCTCCGTTACTACCAAGCACTATTCGCTTTAAAACTATCTAAAATACCTTTTAATGTATCTTTGATTTCGTCATTATAGTTACCGGTTTTAGTAAGCTCTTGCATAAACTCAGCGTGATTACGGTTAGAATAATCTAACAGTGCGGTCTCAAAACTTGCAATTTTTGATAATTCCACGTTATCCAAATAACCAAATTCAACAGCAAACAATACAACCGCTTGTTCTGCAACAGATAATGGAGCAAATTGTTTTTGTTTTAATAATTCAGTTACTTTTTCACCGTGAGAAAGTTGCTTACGAGTCGCATCATCAAGATCTGATGCAAACTGTGCAAACGCTGCTAATTCACGATATTGAGCTAGCGCGGTACGAATACCACCCGCTAATTTCTTAATAACTTTAGTTTGCGCTGAACCACCAACACGAGATACCGAAATACCTGGGTTTACCGCAGGACGAATACCTGAGTTAAACAAGTTAGATTCTAAGAAGATTTGTCCATCGGTAATAGAAATTACGTTGGTTGGAACAAACGCAGATACGTCACCAGCTTGGGTTTCAATAATCGGAAGTGCGGTTAAAGAACCAGTTTTTCCTTTCACTTCACCTTTAGTGAATTTTTCTACATAATCTTCGTTTACACGAGAAGCACGTTCTAGTAAACGAGAATGTAAATAGAACACATCACCTGGATAGGCTTCACGACCTGGTGGACGACGTAATAATAATGAAATTTGACGATAAGCTACGGCTTGTTTTGATAAATCATCATAAACAATTAACGCATCTTCACCACGATCACGGAAATATTCACCCATCGCACAACCAGCATAAGGTGCTAAATATTGTAACGCTGCTGATTCTGATGCTGATGCGGCTACCACGATAGTATTTGCAAGCGCACCATGTTCTTCTAATTTGCGCACGACGTTTGCGATAGTAGAGGCTTTTTGACCAATTGCAACATAGATACATTTAATACCAGAATTACGTTGGTTAATAATAGCGTCAATTGCTAACGCTGTTTTACCAGTTTGACGGTCACCAATGATTAATTCACGTTGGCCACGACCGATTGGCACCATTGAGTCAACGGCTTTGTAACCGGTTTGAACAGGTTGATCAACAGAACGACGATCGATAACGCCTGGCGCAATCACTTCTACTGGTGAGAAACCATCATTTTCAATTTCGCCTTTACCATCGATTGGTTGACCAAGCGTATTAACTACACGACCTAATAAACCACGACCAACTGGTACTTCAAGAATACGACCTGTACATTGAACTTCCATACCTTCCGCTAAATCTGCGTAAGGTCCCATAACTACAGCACCAACAGAATCGCGTTCAAGGTTAAGTGCCATCGCATAACGATTACCAGGTAAGGCGATCATTTCACCTTGCATCACATCGCTTAAACCGTGGATGCGAATAATACCATCGCTTACAGAAACAATTGTCCCTGTATTACGCGCTTCACTGACCACGTCAAATTGAGCGATGCGTTTTTTAATCAATTCACTAATTTCAGTTGAATTTAGTTGCATCTTGTATTCCTCTTATAATTGCAACTCGTTTGCGAGACGAGTAAGTTGCCCACGGCTACTTCCGTCAATCACAAAGTCTTCAGTACGAACAATCACACCAGCAATAAGTGCGCTATCCACATTGCAATTTAATTTCACTTTGCGAGCTAATCTTTTTTCCATTGCAGCTGCAATTTTTTCGATTTGTGTTGCATTCAATGGTTGCGCAGACGTTACTTCAACTTCTGCAATAGCTTGGTGCTCCTCTACGTGATGTTTAAATTCTTCAAACACCGCAGGAATAGCACTCAAACGCTTATTTTCAGCCATTAACCGAATAAGATTTTGCCCATATTGATCCAATTGTTCGCCACAAATAGAAATTACTGTATCAGCTAATTTCTGTGCAGAAAGAGAACTACTTAAGTAAGCTTTTACCGTTTCATCTTCAGCTACGGCTGCAGCAAAACCTAACATTTCAGTCCATTTTTCGACCGCACTTTGTTCAATGGCAAAGTCAAATGCAGCTTTTGCATAAGGGCGAGCTATTGTAGTTAATTCTGACATAAGCTAAGCCTCTTATAACTCTGCAACTAATTTATTAATAATGTCATTGTTTGCCGCTTCATCAATAGAACGACCCACAATTTTCTCAGCACCAGCCACTGCCAATGAAGCCACTTTAAGACGTAATTCTTCTTGAACACGTTTACGTTCTGCTTCTACTTCTGCATAACCTTGAGCAATAATTTTTGCTTTTAGTTCTTCGGCTTCTGCCTTCACTTCGTCTAATACTTCATTGCGACGTTTATTTGCTGCATCTAAAATGTCTTGAGCTTGTACTTTTGCAGCTGAAAGTTCTTGTTCAACAAGATTTTTCGTATCTGCTTGCTCTTTTTTAGCTGCTTCAGCTGACGCTAAAGCGTTCGCAATTTGGCTTTGACGTGTTTCAATCGCATTAATAATTGGTGGCCAAACAAACTTCATGCAAAACCACACGAAAAGTGCGAATGCGATAAGTTGACCAATCAATGTTGCATTTAAATTCACAACGTCCTCCTTACTATGCTTGTTTTACGTTGATAAGCAAATAAGGTGATTAGTGTAATAAACCGATGAATGGGTTTGCAAAAATGAAAAGTAATGAAATACCAACAGCAATCATTGCAATCGCATCTAAAAGACCAGCCACGATAAACATTTTAGTTTGTAAGCTAGATGCTAATTCTGGTTGGCGAGCTGATGATTCTAAGAATTTACCACCTAGAATAGCAAAGCCAATTGCAGTACCTAATGCAGCAAATGCAAGAAGAATTGATGCACCGATGATTGTAGCTGTAATTACAGTTTCCATAATTTTCTCCAATAGAAGTTAAGTTTTAGCCCTAGAGCCGGTTAATAAAAAATGATTAATGATCTGCTTTGTTATAAGCAATACTTAAATAAACAACCGTCAACATCATAAAGATGAAAGCCTGCAAGGTAATAACCAAAATATGGAAAATAGCCCAAGCAAGATGTAACGGAATCCCTAATGCTGCAATGGCCATATTAGCGGAATACATTACAGCGATAAGAATAAAGATCAATTCCCCTGCATACATGTTACCGAATAAACGGAAAGCAAGTGAAATTGGTTTAGCCAATAAAGTCACGGTTTCAAGAATAAAGTTAACAGGAATAAACGCCCAATGATTGAATGGATGAAGCGTATATTCTTTAACTAAACCTTTGAATCCTTTAGATTTTATTGTGTAGAAAAGAATTAAAAAGAAAACACAAATGGACATACCCAAAGTTGCGCTAATATCTGCTGTCGGTACAGCACGAAGATAATGGATGCCAAATAAACCTGCAAATTGAGGTAAGAAATCAACAGGAATTAAGTCGATAGCATTCATGATGAATACCCAACAGAAAATAGTTAATGCAAGTGGCGCAATTACATTACGTGGACCATGAAAATTTTCTTTAACGATTCCATTAACCCATTCCACAACAATTTCAACTAAGCATTGCATTTTTCCTGGAACGCCAGTTGTTGCTTTTTTCCCTACTCGAGAAAAAACAAATAGGAAAATAACCGCAGCAAGAATAGAAAAGAGCAACGTATCTATATGAACATTCCAAAATCCATCCCCTGTTTTGAGAAAGGATAAATGGTGGCTAATGTATTCCGATGTTGTTTGTCCAGACATAATAAACCCTTAGTACAAGTATAAAAATCAAATTCGGCGAAGCAAAAATGGAA
Source organism: Haemophilus haemolyticus (assembly GCF_003351405.1). Taxonomy (GTDB): domain Bacteria; phylum Pseudomonadota; class Gammaproteobacteria; order Enterobacterales; family Pasteurellaceae; genus Haemophilus; species Haemophilus haemolyticus_N. Next base: position 708,837 of record NZ_CP031240.1, on the reverse strand, counting down.
CTAAATTATTCAACATTAATGCAATAAAAAAACCACTAAAAAAAATAATAAAATTTGTAACCGAAAAGTATTTAAATGAAATACTTATAAAAATAATGGTTAAAACAAATTTTATTGCTTCTCCTTTATAAAGTGCGGTCAATTTTGTGGCTAAATGTTGTTTTCTATAAAAAACCACATACACAAAAACACCGAAAGGAATTAATGCCGAAAGAAATCCGAATAAAAAATCAAGCGCACTTTTCATTTGCCATAAAGCAAAAAAACAAGCCAATAGCAGCATAATGACTATTTCAATAAAAATAGCTTTTTGATACTGAACTTTCGCTTGTTGTACAATTCTCGACATTTTTAAAACCTTAAAACGTCCTAATTATACATTTGATCAAATTAGATTCAACTTAAAAAGCACTGAAAAACGTTAACTAAATCACACTTTTAGAAAATTTTTTACAAAATTGTAACTATTTAACGCAAAACGATTAAATGTCGTTCACCTATAAGTTCTGGAACATGTAATTCAATCACTTCTTGAATAGTATATTTTTCATTCAATTCATTAATTTCATCTTCCTGATAAATACCTTTTAATGCATAAAAATATCCATTTTCTTTTGGTAAATGATGACACCAATCTGTCATATCTTTTAACGAAGCAAAAGCACGGCTTAATACACCATCGAATTTTTGTTCAGGTTGGTATTCTTCTACTCGACTTAAAACAGGGGTCACATTAGTTAGTCCAAGCTCACGTATAGCATTTCGAATAAAACTAATGCGCTTACCTAAACTATCAAGGAGGACAAATTGTTTGGAAGGATTTATAATTGCCAAAGGTAAACCAGGCAAGCCAGGGCCAGTACCAACATCAATAAAACGATCACCCTGTAAACAAGGACTTACTACAAGACTATCTAAAATATGTTTGACTAACATTTCTTGTGGATCACGAACTGACGTCAAATTATAAGCTTTATTCCATTTATTAAGTAAATTGACCAGATCAATCAACTGCTGAATTTGTTGATCACTTATTTTTATATTTGCTTGCGCAAGTAAACTGACTAATTTGGCTTTCATATTTATTATCTCTCTGGAAAATTGCGCTATTTTACTTAAAAGTGCGGTAGATTTCCTTAATGTTTTTTTGTTGCAGCCAAAATTCCTGTCAAATTTGTTTCTAACCAGTCCACTAACTCAAACATCTTATTAGATGCTTCTGTCCCAAATTCTGTTAATGTGTAATCCACTTGCGGTGGCACGGTATTATAAGATTTACGGATTAGCATCCCATCGGCTTCCAATTCCTGCAGAGTTTTTGTCAACATGCGTTCACTTACGCCATCAATCGCACGGCGAAGTTCACTAAAACGCTTGGTACCGGAATGTAAACTTACTAATACCAATACTCCCCAGCGGCTTGTTAAATGCTGCAAAATTTGGCGAGATGGACAAGCTGAAGCTAATACATTGCCCCGATCAAAAATTTTTTCCATTTTTAATTCCTTATAAATCAATTAATTAAAAAATATTTTTAACTTTTTCCAAAACTTACATTTTTGTAAGTACTTCATAAAAGTAAGTTTTAAAATATAATACGCCACATCAAGCTAACAATCAAATGTCATTGCGCTTGTACGCTCTCCAGAAAAAATTTCAGGTGCAACAGCCCGAAAATTTGATTATTCAAAAACAGAAGGACAAGTAGAAGCATTACAAGACGTGGATACATTAATTTTAGTATCAAGTAGTGAGGTGGGACAGCGTATTAAACAACATAAAAATGTGATTAAAGCAGCAAAAAAAGCAGGTGTTAAACACATTATTTACACCAGTTTACTTGGTTCCTCCAACGACAATACCCTCAAATCCCTCGCAGGTGAACACCTTGCAACCGAAGATACATTAAAAACTTCAGGTATAACTTATACTATTTTACGTAATGGTTGGTATACAGAAAACTACACTGAATAAGTTCCAACTGCATTAGCAAACAATGCTTTCTACGGTTCGGCAAAAACAGGCAAAATTTCATCCGCACTTCGTGCAGAACTTGCGGAAGCAGCAGTCAATGTCGCGTTAGGTGAAGGCCGTGAAAATCAAACTTACGAACTCGCTGGTTCAACCAGCTGGACATTAGCTGATCTTGCCGCAGAAATCAGTAAACAAACAGGTGAAGAAATCCCTTACGTGGATATTCCTGCAGCAGATTATGCCGCAGCACTTGTGCAAGCAGGATTAGATGAAGGCTTTGCAGGCTTAATTGCACAATGGGATGTGGATGCGTCAAACGGTGCATTATTCTCAGAAGACAAAACCCTTGAGAAATTGCTAGGTCGCCCAACAGCAGGATTGGATGTTGCAGTAAAACAAGCTTTATCCCACTAAATAACATTAGATTAAAACAAGGTGCGGTTATTATCGCACCTTTTTAAATGGTATTTATGTATTAATTTATTGCAGCTATTTATTCTTTATGTGCATAATGTGTTTGATTAAATTAATACTAGATTAAATAAAAATGAATAATAAAAAATTTAAATTAACTAGGGAAGATAATGGTGAGGATATAGGATTTGCTATATCTTGTATGTATTCTCAAGCTATTACTCTAGATGAATTTAAATCCTGGATTGACTATGTCATTTTAAATAGCAAAGTTGAAGATTTACCATCATACATCTGAGAAATTGTTGATTGGGATAGTAAATACAACATTTATAAATATATAGTTTTCACACCTTGTGGAATTGAAGGGCATTTATCTGATGCATTGACGGGTATTGCCATAAAAAGAAATATGGATATATTTGAGCCAATTTCTAAAAAGAAAGCATTAAATGCATTAAGAAAAAATCCTAACTTAGTCAAGAAATTTAAAGATTCCTTTCCATTTATAAAATTTAATTTGTAAACCGCACTTTTACTTTTTACGCTTCGCTCTTGGATGAGCCTGATCGTACACTTCCGCCAGATGTTGAAAATTTAAGTGAGTATAAATTTGTGTAGTGGAAAGGTTGCTATGTCCAAGCAATTCTTGCACGGCGCGTAAATCAGAACTGGCTTCCAACATATGCGTCGCAAAGGAATGGCGCAATTTATGCGGATTAAGATGGCTATTTAAGCCTTGACGAATGCCCCAAGTTTCCAAGCGTTTTTGAATAGCTCGATGAGAAATACGATTTCCAAGTTGGCTAACAAATAACGCCTCATCTTTTGGGTTAAATAATGCCCGCACTTTTAACCATTCCTGAATGGCATGCGAAGCATAACGCCCAAACGGCACTACTCGCTCTTTGTTACCTTTCCCGATAACACGCACTTCCCGCACACGGGTATTAATGCTGTTTAAATCTAAGCCTTGTAATTCAGATAAACGTAAACCTGAACTATACATTAATTCCAAAATAGCACGATCACGAATATCAATCGGCTCTTTGCTATCGTTGGCAAGCAACTGTTGAACTTGCTCGCCATCCATATTTTTCGGTAAATGCTTGCCTTGTTTTGGTGCAGAAATGCCTGTGGCGGGATTTACTTTCAATTCGCCTTGTTGCACCAAAAAACTGAGAAATCGACGCAGTGCGGATAAACGCAAAGCCAAGCTTTTTTCTTTTAAGCCTTGTTTTTTGCTTTCCGCCAAAATAAACCGCACCACGCTGGGTGTTATTTGCGCCCAAGCGTGAATATCTTGTTGCGCTAAGATTTTGATGATGGCATCGAGTTGATGTTGATAATTGGTGAGCGTGTGCGGACTCATTTGGCGTTCAATCCGCAAATAATCCCAATAACGATTTAACACTGTTAGCATTACAAACTCAATTCAAATAAACGTTCTTTCGGGTTTAATTTAAACCCTTCCGATTCCAACATTGAGTATTGATTTTGCGCTAATTCCGCGACTAAACGATTAGATTGCGTGAAATACACAAAGTCTTTTGCTTTAGAAATCAGCGCCGCATAAATTTCTGTTTGTTGAGCATGTTCCAACACAAAAATATCGGTGATTTGCCAATAGCGTTGTAATTGTAAAGAAGAAAGGCGAGGGAAAAGCTGCACAAAGCCAATAGCCTTTTCATTTTCGTCCACCGCAATAAAAAACAGGCTTTCATTAAAACGCATGCGATTAGTTAAAAAAGCCAAGGTGCGTTCTGGATTCTCTGCTTGTCCATAGGCTTGGCGATAGGCTTCAAAAAGAGGAAGAAGCACGTCAATATTCCATTGTTCAGCTTTGAAAAGTTTCATAATTGGTTATTTTTTATTGGTTCCATACAGGTAATTGTAGCTTTTTAGCACAAGATAATCATCTTTCTATGAGAATTTTTTTAATTTTATGATCTTCTGCAAAGAATCGTGGCGAAATTTTGGTATAGTAAGCAAGTTAATTTTATCAACTATGGAGAAACAAAAATGGCACGTCGTCCTTTAGTTATGGGTAACTGGAAATTAAACGGTTCTAAAGCATTTACCAAAGAATTAATCGAAGGATTAAAAGCAGAATTACATGATGTAACAGGTTGTGATGTAGCAATCGCCCCCCCCGTTATGTATTTAGGTACGGCAGAAGCTGCACTTTCTGGTTGTGGTTGCAGCTGCGGTGGTAAAAGTGTGATTCAGTTAGGTGCACAAAACGTAGATATCAGTGTGAAAGGTGCATTTACTGGTGATATTTCTAGCGAAATGTTAAAAGATTTTGGTGCAAAATACATCATTATCGGTCACTCTGAGCGTCGTACTTACCATAAAGAAAGCGACGAATTCGTAGCGAAAAAATTTGGTGCATTAAAAGAAACTGGTTTAGTACCAGTATTATGTATCGGTGAAACTGAAGCTGAAAACGAAGCAGGCAAAACAGAAGAAGTGTGTGCGCGTCAAATTGATGCGGTGATCAACGCATTAGGTGTAGAAGCATTCAACGGTGCAGTGATCGCATACGAACCAATTTGGGCGATTGGTACTGGCAAATCTGCGACTCCAGCACAAGCACAAGCTGTTCACGCATTTATCCGAAGTCACATCGCTGCAAAATCTCAAGCCGTGGCAGACCAAGTAATTATCCAATACGGTGGTTCTGTAAATGATGCAAATGCAGCTGAATTATTTACTCAGCCAGACATCGACGGTGCATTAGTGGGTGGCGCATCATTAAAAGCCCCAGCATTTGCAGTAATTGTAAAAGCAGCGGCAGAAGCGAAAAATTAATTTTTAGTTTATTCAAATAATAAAAAAGTGCGGTTAATTTGATCTGCACCTCAAAAGTTAGATTAAATATAATTAAAGGGACTGAATCCGATGCAATATCATCAGTCCTTAAATAAATAGTCTACTTTTTTATGGTCAGATCAAAATTAATAACTCTTTTACATTTAAATTAAGAAAACGTTATTCTCCACGCTTTAACATCCCTTGTTTTTTCAAATTAACCAGAATAATTGAAATTGCTGCAGGGGTGATACCTGAAATTCGGCTTGCTTGGCCAATGGAAACCGGACGATGCTGTTCTAACTTCGCACGTACTTCATTAGATAAACCAGACACTTTACTATAATCAAAGTTAGCCGGGATAGCTGTATTTTCGTGGCGTTTTTGTTTTTCAATTTCTTCTTGTTGATGCTCAATATAGCCTTGATACTTAATAGCAATTTCCACTTGTTCTACGGCTTCTCTATCTTCCATTGCTGGTTTGTATGGCGTTAAAGAAGTCAAAATATCGTAGGTCATTTCCGGACGGCGTAATAAATCTTCACCGCTGGCTTCACGCACAAGTGGGCTACCAAGTACTTTATTCGCTTCTTCTAAATATTCAGAACGCGGATGCAACCAAATGCTGCGTAAGCGTTGGCGTTCCTGTTCAATATTTTCCATTTTTTGATTAAAGCGTGCCCAGCGAGCCTCATCAATCAAACCTAATTCATGAGCAATTGGCGTTAAACGAATGTCTGCATTGTCTTCACGTAATAACAAACGGTATTCAGCACGAGAAGTGAATACACGATACGGTTCTTTGGTACCAAGCGTACAAAGGTCATCAACCAATACGCCAGTATAAGATTGATCACGGCGTGGATACCATGCATCTTTCTCTTGTACGTAAAGGCCAGCATTAATCCCAGCCAATAAGCCTTGTGCCGCCGCTTCTTCATAACCGGTTGTACCATTAATTTGACCCGCAAAGAATAAACCTGAAATCGATTTAGTTTCTAATGTTGGTTTTAAGTCACGCGGATCAAAATAATCATATTCAATGGCATAACCTGGTTTAATGATGCGCGCTTTTTCCAAACCTTTCATAGAATTCACAATGCCCATTTGTACGTCAAACGGTAAACTGGTAGAGATCCCGTTTGGATACACTTCATTACTGGTTAAGCCTTCAGGTTCCAAATAAATTTGATGTGAATTACGATCCGCAAAACGCATCACTTTATCTTCAATGGATGGGCAATAACGTGGACCGATCCCTTCAATCACACCAGTATACATTGGACTACGATCCAAGTTATTACGGATCACTTCATGGGTTTGTTCATTGGTGTGGGTAATATAACAAGGAATTTGTTGTGGGTGATCATCTACTGATCCCATAAAAGAAAATACCGGTAATACTGCATCGCCATGTTGTTTAGCTAATATATCGAAATTGATCGTACGCGCATCAATACGTGGTGGTGTACCTGTTTTAAGGCGATCTACACGTAATCCAAGATCTCTTAATCGATGTGAAAGATTTACAGAAGCAGGATCCCCTGCACGGCCACCTTCATAATTTTCCAAACCAATATGAATTTTACCTGCTAAGAAAGTACCTGCAGTTAATACCACTGATTTAGCACGAAAAGTTAATCCCATTTTTGTGCTAACGCCTGTAACTCGATCTTGCTCAATTAGAATATTGGTGGCTTCTTGTTGGAAAATATCTAAATTGGGTTGATTTTCTAATGTAGTACGAACAGCTTGACGATATAAAACTCTGTCAGCTTGAGCACGAGTAGCACGCACTGCTGGACCTTTACTGCTATTTAAAGTGCGAAATTGGATCCCCGCTTTATCTGCAGCATGAGCCATTAATCCGCCCATTGCATCTACTTCTTTTACTAAATGACCTTTACCGATCCCACCAATTGCAGGGTTACAAGACATTTGCCCTAAAGTATCTACATTATGCGTTAATAAAAGGGTTTTTAATCCCATTCGAGCTGGTGCAAGCGCAGCTTCTGTACCAGCATGGCCACCACCGATCACAATCACATCATAAGTTTCAGTGTAAAACATATCTATCTCTATTTATTCGGATCAAAAAATTGGCATTATTCTACAGAAATTTAAAACACCTGACAAAAAAAGAATGGAACTATTGATCCTTTGAAAGATCAGGTTTGTATTAATGAATAAGATCTCTTTTTATATAGAAAGATCTTATTATTGTTACTATTAAGATCCTTTGTGGTTGTGAATAACCTTATTCGATCCTTATGGAAACTGGTGTTATAGGATCTAAAGATCTTGTGAAAATGCGATCATTTTCTTTAAAAATCTTGTGTGTAAAATGGAAAGTTATTAACAACTTTATTTTTTATCAAAGTTACCAAGTGAGTAAAAACAGTTTTATGACAGATTATTTATGAGTTATCCACAGGGTGTTTTTATTTGATTCTATCTTGAATAAAAAAATCCCCTAAATGTTTTAGTAAGAAATTTAGGGGATTTTATAAGAAACTGAGTGATATTATTTCAAACCTTTTTTAATTAAATCGTCATAACCACCATGGTTAGTAACGTTAGTGTAACCAGCCTTTTTCAACTCATTTAATGCAACTTCTGCACGTCGACCACTGCGGCAATAAAGATTAATAGGGGCATTTTTATCTGAGCTAACAGCTTTAATTCCTTCAATAATTTGATCGTGCGGAATATTAACCGCATTTTGTAAATGACCACTATTAAATTCTTCCGCAGAACGTACATCAATCCAAATCCCTTTTGCTTTTTCTGGTTGTACCGCACTTTGTTCTACTTTATCCGTAGTATTTGCAGAGGTTGTTAAAGGGAAAAGAATGGCTGTAGCAGAAAGGATAGTGGTTAATAATTTTTTCATTATTTAATCTCCTTGTATAAAAGTAATAGGTTTGAATGATTAATTTAGGAATGTGGTCAGTTGCTATATTACCCGTAAACATAAAGAGAATGAATTAAAAATTAAGCAGAAATACTCAAAAATTTGACCGCACTTTAGAAGAAAAAATGCCGTCTAAATTTTGATATTCAGGCGGCATTTTATTTTTCTAATTATTATTTAGATAAATCAATTTGATATACAGCAAATCCAACTTCATCAGTACCAACTTGTTTCATTGGATACTGTGCTTTTTCTTTGATAAATTGAGCTGCTTGTTCGCTTGGCGAGGTTTCAAAACGAACATCTAATTTATCGTTGCCTTTGATTGGCGTAAAGCGCCAGTTTTTATCCGCGCTAGGGTTTACAGAACCTTCTTTTTCACTGGTTACTTTAATGTAATCAGCTAAAATTTGACGGTTTTCATCTGGTGATGCGTAAACAATATGTTGATCGCCAGTGCCTGGGAATTTATTACCATAAGCACGATAGTTATTCGTTGCAATCAAGAATTCTGCTTTTGGATCAACTGGTTTGCCTTGATAAGTGAGGTTCACTACACGATGCGATTCTGGGTTAATTAATTTACATTCACCATCGTAACGAGCAGGTTTGGTTAGATCGTATTCATAATTGACACCATCAATAACATCAAAGTTGTAAGTGCGGAAACCTTCCCAATCAATTAATGATTGTGGTTTATCACTTGCAGGGTCAATTTGTTTAAACATACCTGCACTGCATTCTAACCATTCTTTTAATTGTTCGCCTGTCGCTTTAACAACTACTAATGTATTTGGATAGAGATATAAGTCTGCCGCATTACGGAAAGTTAATTCACCTTTGTTCACTTCGGTATAGCCTGTAGGGTCATTTTTACGGCCACCTGCTTTAAATGGTGCTCCCGCACTTAAAATAGGTAAGCCAGCCATTGCTGCAACACTTGGTGCAACTTTTTCTACATAGGCTTTTTGTGCTTGGTTCACAATTTGGATGGTTGGATCATCTTGTACTAATGCAAGATAGCTGTACATATTATCTGTTGCTTTACCAATAGGTTGAGAAACAAATTTACGTGTCGCTTCGTGAACAGGTTTTAAAAGTGCGGTAATTTCAGGGTCATTTTCTGCAAGTGCTTTTTTATTTTCTGCATCATAGATTGGACGAAGAACCGCTTTTCCAGAGGTAACAATCCATTTGCCTTTGTGTTCTGTTAATCCTAAATCCACCACGCTTATATTATTTGCCCAGTAACCAGCCATACTTTCTGGTACTCCTTTTACTGTACCATTTACGATGTCTGCATTTGGTGATTTCGCAAATTCTTTATTTGGAAATAAACGGTGTGAGTGACCAAAAATAACGGCGTCAATATGTGGTACATCAGCTAGATAGAATGCTGAGTTTTCAGCACCTTCTTGATAAGGTTCATCAGATGGGCCTGTGTGAGCTAATGCAACGACAATATCAGCCCCTTTTTTCTTCATTTCAGGGATATATTTTTGCGCTGTTTTTACAATATCACGAGTTTCAACTTTACCTTGAAGGTTCGCTTTATCCCAAACCATAATTTGCGGTGGCACAAAACCGATGTAACCAATTTTTAATTTATGTGTTTTACCTTGATTATCAATAACTGATTTTTCTTGAATGACATAAGGTGTGAAATAAGGTTCTTCAGTTCCGACTTTTACTACGTTGGCATTCACAATTGGGAATTTAGCTTGTTTGATACAGTCAGCTAAATAATCTAAACCATAGTTAAACTCATGGTTACCTAAAGTCCCTACTTCATAATGCATTGCATTTAAGCAATCAACCGCAGGGTTAGATTTGCCTTCTTTATAGCCTTGTGCCGCTTGATAATCAGCAATAGGGTTACCTTGAATTAAATCCCCGTTATCAACCAATACGCTATTTTTTACTTCAGAACGTGCTTGACGAATAAGGCTTGCTGCACGAGTAAAACCGAATTTCTCGGTTGGTGCGTCTTTATAATAATCAAAGTCTGTTAAGAAACTGTGAACGTCAGTAGTAGCAACAATACGTAAATCTACATCATGTTTACCTTTTGCTGTCGCAAAACGGCTTGCACTTAATGCAAGAATACTGCTTGCACCGATTTGAATAAAATGACGTCTATTAATCATTGAGTTTTCCTTATAAGGTGAGTAGATATTGCCTTTATTCTAAGAAAAATAGAGGATTCTTAAAAGAAAGGAGTAAAAATATTTTTATTTAATTAAGCTAATAATCTTTGTACTAAAGATGTATAAATATTAACCCCAGTAAGCAATTGATTTTCATCAAAATCAAATTCAGCCTCATGATGACCTGCTGTGCGATCTGCTCCAAGAATGAAGTAAATAGCTTTTCCTCCGTGTTCTTGTACACGTCTACCTAAAATAGTCGCATCTTCACTTGCATTGAAAGCATAATCTGAATTTACGTTATTTATTTGTGGTTGTTCAAGGGATATTTCTTCGATGAGTTTTATAAGTTCAACATCGTTATTCATATCCACGGCTTCACCTACAATTTCAGTTTCGTACGCTACATCAAAACTTATAGAGATACCTTTGGCTATTTGCATGACTTGTTCAGTCATGTATTCATTAATTGCTTTATTTTCTCCTCGCACTTCTAATTGTAATTCAGCAGAGGATGGAATGACATTTCGTCCTTCACCCGCTTTTAGCACACCCACATTAATTCTTGTCATTCCTTCACCATGGCGTGCAATACCATGAAGTTGAGTGACTGTATGCGCTGCAGCTAATAAAGCATTACGACCTAAATGGGGGGCAGCACCTGCGTGGGCTGGTTTACCTTTATAGCGAATATCAATTTTTGTAGTGGAAAGAAAATTTCTTGGATTAGCAATAACAGTGCCTGTATTCGCGCAAAAACTAATATGTGAAGAAGCAAAATAATCTGCATCATCAATTATGCCACTTTGTGCAATAGCAGCTGCACCACGAACACCTTCTTCTGCTGGTTGGAATACAATTTTTACTTTTCCAGTGAGTTTATCTTTGTTCTGAGCGATCCATAATGCAACGCCTAAACCTATTGTAATATGTGAATCATGTCCACAAGCATGCATAAACCCATCGTTAATTGAGGCAAAACCTTCTTTATTTGGAATATGCTCGGGTGAGCGAGTTTCTGTTACATTCACACAGTCTATGTCAAAACGCAATGCAATAGTTTTCCCTGGTTTACCTGAATCAAATAATGCCACACAACCAGTGTACCCTTCCATTTTTTCGAGCCATTTTTCATTGGCTCCATAGGCTTTTGCATTAGCTAAACCTTTATCTACTACGGCTTGTTTTCGTCCACGAACAAAGTCAGGGTTTATAATTTGTTTACCAAGAAAAATTTTAAAACAACCTAAGTCTTCCAAGTAATCCGCAATGCGAGAAGTTGTCCAAAATTCACTCCAGCCAATTTCTGGAAAACGATGAAATTCACGACGCCATTTAACAAGTTGATTTAAATCTAAGTTCATTTTTTTCTTCCTTTAAAAGTCTATAAAAACAGACCGCACTTAAATAAAGTGCGGTCAATTTTTTACTATCTCTACAACATAAATAATGCTAAGAATAAAACAGCAAGTATCATGCCTGGTGCGGTACGTTTTACCATTTCTACTGGGCTTACCATCGCAAGGCCTGCACAAACAATGGTTACACCTGCAATTGGTGAAGCTGTACGACCGATTGCACCAGCAATGGCTGCTGCCATACCAAGATTTACATGAGTGTATCCGAGTTCTACAGCATGTGGTGTGACGGCACTGTTAAAGGCTATCGCTGCAGCATCGCCAGAACCTGTAATTAAGCCCATTAAGAATGGTCCAATTGTTGCACCCCAACGTACAAATTCGTTGGATTCTTTTAAGAAAGAGATTGCAGCATCCACTGCGCCCGTAGATTTTAATCCTGCTACAAATACACTGGCTGCAATGATGATACCAAGTACGTTTGCATAAGAATTTCCCATACCATTGAAAAATTCTTCAGTGATTTTTACTGGGGAAATACGAGTTACGATAATGCCGTAAATTGCACCAATAAGCATCGCTTGAGGAACTCCCATTTTAGTCCATTCAAGACCCGGTACTTGTTGTAATGACGTTCCACCAATCACTAAAATAACTAATGGTATTAATGGTGCAAGAGCATAAAGTACATTGACGCCTTCAACAACTTTAATTTCACTTTCTTTTTGTTCTGCAAGATAAGCTTTACGATGTTGTTCACCATAATCTTTAAAAACAAGCGCAAGAATTGTTAAAACAACCGCACCTATTGCTCCCGCAATCATATTATATGGCGCATGTGAAAGGTTTACTTGAGCGATAGTTAAGCCTGACATTTCACTAATCATTGCTGAGTGAGATGAACCTGGGCTCATCATTGATCCAAAAGTCCCTGCTAAAATAGCTGCACCAGCAGTAGCTGGTCGAACACCCGCACTTTTTAAAACGGGAATTAATGTTGCACCAACCGCAGCTGCACAACCAGCAGCAGAAGGAATAGCAATATTGATGAAAAAGGTGATGACTGTTGCAATCGGAATTAAGAAGAATTTTAATCCACTTAATGGTTTGGTAAGTAAATGCACTAGATGAGTATCACATTGAGTGTATTTCATTACATAAGCAAAACCCATGCTAGAACAGATAGCCATAATTAATCCGCCAGATGTCATGCTTTTAGCAAAAGCATCTAATGCGCCCATTGGATTAAGCGTCAGAATGGACATTATTAAACCAACACCAATTAAAACGGTTCTGGTTTCGGCTTTTTTAATCAGAAAATAAATTGTGGCAATAATGCCAATCACTGCAACGATGGATTTAAATAATTCCATTATATGTTCCCTTTAAGTTAATAAGAAAAAGTTGTATTGATATCAAATGTGCCACATTCCATATTTTCACTGAAGCACAAAATAGGATTTTCACCCAAAACAGTTGCCATTTCATTTTGTATATGAAGCGCAGAACCTTCAGGTAAGGCATATACAAATGCAGTTGGATTAACGAGTAAAAATTCTTCCAAACGTTCTTCTCGGCTTTCACCATTGTGGCCTTGCATTTTACCTGAAATAAAGTGCGGATTAATTTGATGACGAAAAAGCTGTAATGCTTGAAATGAAGGGGGATAAGTAATCGGCATATCATTAGTTGTCATAATAGATGCGCCAGCTACATTGGCCCCAGCACTCCAACCAAAATAAGGCGTACCGTTATTTACTTTTTCACGAATGATATCAATCAAATTGTGTTCATAAAGTTGTTTTAACAAACAAAATGTATTCCCGCCGCCAATAGCAATGACATCTGCTTGTTCAATGATATCTCGATGCTGTTTACCATGATGAACGGAAACAATATTCATCCCTAAATCAGAAAGTGCATTTTGCACAGTTTTTTCATATTCATCAAAAGTACGGCGCACCCCAGCATAAGGCACAAAAGCAATTGTTTTACCACGATAATCAGCCAAGAAATTTTGTAACCAAGGTATGGTGTGTTCAAGATAACCTGTGTTCTTGTATTTTGAGCTACTGAGCAGTAACATGTTTTTCATTTTCTACTCCTTTTTAGAGGCATTTAGCAATACCGATATTACGCTTAGAAAAGGTTAATTTTCAACGAAAAATTATTATTGTTTGACGAATATCAAAAAATAAACCGTATCAGGAGAAAACTATGTCAATTAATCTTAATCGTGTTCAAAATTTAATTGAAAAACTAGCTTTTATTTCATCAGTACCAAACGAGCTGACTCGCTTAGCTTTTACAGAGGAGGATGAAAAGGCCCATAATATGATTATTGAATTATGTAAAGAATATGATTTATCTATTCGTCGAGATTCAATTGGAAATCTTTTTATTCGTAAGGCAGGTAAAGAAGATTTTTTACCTGCAGTTGCATTCGGATCACATATTGATACTGTTGTGAATGCTGGTAAATTTGATGGTCCTTTGGGATCTGTTGCTGGGTTGGAAATTCTTTTGCAATTATGTGAACAGAATATTCAGACTCGTTATCCTTTAGAATTGATAATTTTTACTTGTGAAGAATCGAGTAGATTTAATTTTGCTACATTGGGTAGTAAAGTTATGTGCGGCATAGTAAATCAAGAAAAATTAAGTTCGTTACGTGATAAACAAGGAAAGGGTTTATCAGAAGCTATGGCTGAAGTAGGAATGAATTTTAATTTGGTTAATCAAGCAAAACGTGATGCAAAGGAATTTAAATGTTTTTTTGAACTTCATATAGAACAAGGCCCTCGTTTAGAGAATGAAGGAAAAACAATAGGTGTTGTGACAGGTATTGCTGCTCCGATTCGTGCAATTGTTAAAATTAAAGGACAAGCGGATCATTCGGGGGCAACAGCAATGCATTATCGTCATGATGCATTGTTAGGAGGAGCTGAATTATCACTTACTATTGAACAAGCGGCTATTCAAGCTGGACATTCTACAGTAGCCACAGTAGGTAATATTACAGCTAAACCAGGAGTAATGAATGTTGTGCCAGGATATTGCGAATTATTAGTAGATATTCGAGGTACACATGTACAAGCTAGAGATTCTGTATTTGAATTATTACAAGAGGAAATTAGTAAAGTTTCAGAAAAAAGAGGATTATTAATTGAGTTACAACTTATTTCAAAAGATAATCCAATAGTATTACCTGAAAATATGGTAAACCAAATAGCTGAAACTGCATATTCCCTTGGTTATTCTTACGAAATAATGCCAAGTGGTGCAGGACATGATGCCATGCATATGGCAACACTTTGTCCGACAGGTATGATTTTTGTTCCATCTCATTTAGGAATTAGTCATAACCCTCTTGAATTTACTGATTGGAAAGATATAGAAGCAGGAATTAAAGTTTTACAAAAAGTTATATTAGAACAGGCTGAAGTTTGTTAATTGTTATAAAAAACTCGTATCAATAATACGAGTTTTTTTATAAAGGCAATTCAGTTGTTGACTTAACCGTTTTTAGTGTTACTTCTGATTTTAAGGTTTTAATGCCAAGCCTAGAATTGAGATAGGTGTTTTTGATGTAATTAAATTGATCAAGATCGGATACATTGAGTTTCAATAAGAAATCAAAGCTACCAGCCATAAAATGACATTCGGTAATTTGAGGGATTAATTTCACTTCAAAAATAAACCGCTCTTTTAATTCTGGGTCTTCTTCAAAAAAAGAGCCTAATGCATAAACGATGAGATTACAGTTTACTTTTTTAGGATTTAATAAGGCTACATAGTTATCAATTACGCCGCTTTCTTCCAAGTGATTCACTCGACGTAAACAAGCTGAATTGGATAAACCTATTTCGTTGGCCAGTTCATTATTTTGTAATCGACCATTTCGTTGTAATGCTTTAAGAATTCGAGTATCTATATTATCGAAACATTTTTTAAGCATAGTAAATCCTTTTTATGCTAACAAAAAAGATAACTTATTATAAAAGAAACCGCCTAGAAAAACTGTGATCTAGGCGGCAATTTGGCTAATTAGTTAAACACTATATAAAGATACTTGTACTACTAATAAAATGGAGCCAATTAGTAACAAACATCCAATCATTGGCATGACGAATTTAACCCATCTATCAAATGGAATATGCAACATTTGGAGTGTCACCAATACTAATCCTGTTGGAGCCAAGAATAGCATTGCATATTGTCCCCAGTTGTAAGCGGAAACCACTATATCGCGTGGAATACCCACTGAGTCAGCAAGTGGTGCCATAATTGGCATTGAAAGTACGGCTAAGCCAGAAGAAGATGGTACGACTAAGCCTAGGAAAATAAATACGACTAATTGACCCAAGATAAATACGCTACCCGGCATACCACTAACCACATTAGACATATAATCAAGGATAGTATCAGAAATCATACCTTGTTCGAGCACTAAGTTTACGCCACGAGCAAGGCCGATGATTAAGGACACGCCTACTAATTCTGATGCACCTTCTGTGAAGGATTCCACAATATCTTTTTCAGACAAGCCACTGATAAACATAATGATGATAGTAATGGCTAGGAAAGATGCAGCCATTTGAGGGAACCACCATCCGCCAACCATTACACCCCAAATCATAATAGGGAATGAAATACAGAAAAGCGTTAAGATTAATTTGCGACGAGCTGAGAATGCGATAGTTGCATTTGGATCAAAGTTCTTCATATAACGTTGGCGAAATTCTTCGCGATCGTCATAAGTGAAAGAAAAACTTGGGTCAGCTTTGATTTTTTTACAGTACCAATAAAGATATGCGATTACGCAAGTAGCCCCTAAAACCAAACCTAGAGCACGGAAACCAATACCTTCAGTAAATTGAATACCAGCTGCATTTGATGCGATAACAACGGAGAATGGGTTAATTGTAGAGAATGCAGTTCCCATAGATGAAGCAAGGAATATTGCCCCTACGCAAACTATTGCATCATATCCCAGAGCCAAGAATACTGGCACCAGAATTGGATAGAATGCTACCGCTTCTTCTTCAATACCGCATGTTGTTCCCCCTAACACCATTAAGACGGATACGCAGAATACAATAAAAAACTCATTACCTTTGGTTTTCTTCGCTAGAGCCATCAAACCAGCATTAAAAGAACCGGTACGGTTAATGACACCAATCATACCACCTAGTACAAAGATAAAGACCATAACATCAACAGCTTCGATGGTTCCTTCCACCATACTTTTTGTAATGTCTTCAATGCCTTTGTGATGCTGTTCTACACGTTGATAGGTACCAGGAATCGCGATTGGTTTTTTGATCACGCCTTCGGTGAAGTTGGAGAGTTTAATTTTGATATTGAGATTATCAAGAGTGTCTGTTGTGGCGGGATAAGTTTTATCATCAACGCCGTAAGCTTTGACCACAAAAACATTATCAGTGGAGTTATATGTTAATTTTGAATATGAACCAGATGGAATTACCCAGGTCAACCCAACAGCGAGAATTAATATTGCAAATAAAATGGTAAACGCTGATGGGAAATTAAACGTTTTCTTCTTTTTGGACGCATCCATAGCGAGCTCCTTATGTGTAACGTTTAAAGTGCGGTTGGCAAAAACATCGGTTAAGCCGACCGCACTTTTTACTTTGAGAATGATTTCTCAAAGTTCTTTTATTATTTAAGCATAATAGGATATGCCTTCAGCTTTTTTCGTAATACGAGTACCTGCTTTTCCTTTCACAATGTCCACAATATCAGATAAAGAGCCTATTACTGCATCTTTTCCTGTTTGTTTCGCAAAGTTGATCGCGGCTTGTACTTTCGGCCCCATGGAACCTGCAGCGAAACCAAGTTCTGAAATAGCTTTAGGTGATGCGACAGAAATTGCTTTTTGAGTTGGCTTACCCCAATCTACGAAGGTTGCGGAAACGTCAGTTGCGATGATGAATAAATCAGCGTCAAGATTTTCTGCAAGTAAAGCTGAACATAAATCTTTGTCGATAACGGCTTCAACACCTTGTAAATTATGATATCCATCATAATAGGTCGGAATGCCACCGCCCCCCGCACAAATTACGATACTACCTTTTTCAAGCAACCATTTGACCGGACGAATTCCAAAAATACGTTTTGGCAATGGACTTGGCACAACGCGGCGATATTTATCACCATCTTGTGCGATAGACCAATTTTTTTCTTTTGCCAAACGTTCAGCTTCTTCTTTCGTATAAACAGGGCCAATTGGTTTAGTTGGATTTTTGAAAGCTGGGTCGTTGATATCAACTTCTACTTGAGATAATAAAGTTGCAAATGGCACTTCAAATGGAACTAAATTACCGAGTTCTTGTTGAATCATATAACCAATCATTCCTACTGATTCTGCACCTAATACATCTAAAGGATAGGTTGGTACATCAGTATAGGCAGCGCCTTGTAAGGCGAGCAAACCCACTTGTGGACCATTACCGTGTGTTATCACTAATTCATTATTTGGCCAAATCTTAGCTATTTGCTCACAAGCAATGCGAACATTTTGTCGTTGATTTTCGGCTGTCAGCGGCTCTCCGCGTCGTAATAACGCATTACCGCCTAATGCAATTACTATTCTCATACATTCTCCTTATGCCAAACTTGCTACCATTACCGCTTTAATTGTGTGCATACGGTTTTCTGCTTGTTCAAATGCAATGTTCATTGGCGATTCAAATACGTCTTCAGTTACTTCAATACCATTAGCTAATTCAGGATATTTTTCAGCAATTTGACGACCAACTTTGGTTTCACTGTTATGGAAGGCAGGTAAGCAGTGCATAAATTTCACTTTTGGATTACCAGTGCGTTTCATTAATTCAGGTGTGACTTGATAAGGAAGTAATAATTTAATGCGTTCTCCCCAAGTTTCTAATGGTTCACCCATTGAAACCCATACATCAGTATGGACAAAATCTACACCTTTCACAGCTTTATCGATATCTTCAGTTACAGTAATACGAGCGCCACTTTCTTTCGCAAATTTTTCGCACATTTCCACAAGACTTGTTTCTGGTAATAATGCTTTAGGTCCACAAATACGAACATCCATACCTAATTTTGCGCCAATTAATAAAAGTGAATTACCCATGTTATTGCGAGCATCTCCAATATATACATAGCTAATTTCGCTTAATGGTTTGTCGCAATGTTCAATCATGGTAAGTACGTCGGCAAGCATTTGTGTAGGGTGGAATTCATCGGTTAGGCCATTGAATACTGGCACACCAGCATAATCAGCAAGTTCTTGAACGATACTTTGTTTAAAGCCACGATATTCAATGCCATCATACATTCTACCTAATACGCGAGCGGTATCTTTCATACTTTCTTTGTGGCCAATTTGGGAGGAGTTAGGGTCGATGTAGGTGACTTGTGCGCCTTGGTCATAAGCGGCGACTTCGAATGCACAGCGTGTGCGGGTGGAGGTTTTTTCAAAGATGAGCGCGATATTTTTGCCTTTTAATTTTTGTTGTTCTGTACCTGCATATTTGGCTCGTTTCAAATCTCGGGAGAGATCTAAGAGATATTTAATTTCACGTTCTGTGTGATGAACAAGACTAAGTAAATGTCTGTTTTTCATATTGAAAGCCATAATAATCTCCTTGTTTTTTGACTATCCATTGGGGAATAAACATACATCATTCGAGATACTGCTTGTCGTTCGAACAGTTGCATTATAAGAGAAATAAAATGAAATTTGTTATCGTTTTTCAACTGGTAATGCCAATATATAGAACTTTATTGCGTGGTTTTTAGTATTGTTAGAATTTATGTTCTTTCAAATAAAAATAGATTAACTCGTATAGATTAACTCGTTATTGGTATTAGGTTGCTTTTAGTAGAATATGAACAAAACAGGAATATATTCTGGTTTGCAGCAACTAAATACAAGTATCTAGTTGTTGCGAAAGTGCGGTTATTTTTATTACGGTTTTTTATACATTGATCTTGGACAAGGGCAATTTGTATATTTAGTGATATGATAACCGCAAATTATTTTTTGAGGTTTTTATGAATTTACCTTTTCGAGCAATGGTGTCTGATTTAGATGGCACACTTTTAACACCTGAACATTTAGTCGGTGATCTTACCATTGATACGCTGAGAGCATTAGAGCAAAACGGTGTGGATATCATTTTAGCAACGGGGCGTAACCATACCGATGTGTCATCCATTCTTGGAAAAATTGGTGCGGAACGTGCGGTTATGATTACATCAAATGGTGCTCGTGTACGAGATTTACAGGGTAATTTGCTTTATAGCAATAGCTTGCCTGAAGAATTGGTTCTAGAGCTTTACAAAACGCCATTTGATACTTCCAAAGTATGCATGAATAGTTATCAAGATGAAGGATGGTTTACTAATAAAGATATTCCTGCAATGCGTCAGTTCCATAAAGAATCTGGATTCGATTATAACGTAGTTGATTTTTCCAAACATCATGGACGTGGGACTGAAAAAGTCTTTTTTATTGGTAAAACATCTGAGGATTTAGTTGAAGTAGAAAGTTATTTACGAGATAAGTTTGGTGACGTAACAACGATTGTTTATTCAGCATTAGCCTGTTTGGAAGTGATGAATAAGAATGTTTCAAAAGGCGATGCATTAAAACATTTACTCGAATCACGCGAGTATGAGTTAAAAGACTGTATTGCTTTTGGTGATGGAATGAATGATGTAGAAATGCTTTCTTGGGCTGGTAAAGGCTGTATCATGCAAGATGCAGATATTCGTTTAAAAAAAGCTTGTCCAGAGTTAGAAGTTATTGGCTCAAATAAAGAAGAATCAGTTGCTCGTTATTTGCAAACTCAATTTGGATTAGATTATTAATGCAGGCATTATTATTCATAAGTTGTGGTGCAATATTAGGTGCGTCATTGCGTTGGGCTATAGGATTGTTATTTAATCCTTTATTTTCCTCATTTGCTTTTGGAACTTTAATAGCTAATTTGCTTGGTTGTTTAATTATTGGTGTATTACTTGGGCTTTTTTGGCAATTTCCACAAATTAGTTCTGAATGGCGATTATTTTTAATTACCGGTTTTTTAGGATCGCTAACCACATTTTCTTCTTTTTCTTCCGAAGTTGTGGAATTATTTTTTAATGACAAGTGGTTAAATGGATTTTGTGTTTTGATGATGCATTTATTCGGGTGTTTAGCTATGACTGTGTTGGGAATTTGGGTATATAAAATTTGTTCTCAACTTTTACATTAATCCCATTCATTTTGGTCTTGCCCAATTAAATCAGCAAATTCATCGCTACGAAATCCATGTGATAGCATATATTGCCAAATTTTTTGTTTCATTCTAGGCGTTTGCTGTTCGTTGTAATTTGGGAATTTTTTACGTAACAAGTTCTCTGCCATTTCATACCAATCAATTTCTGATTCCATTAAAACTTCATCAATAATATCAGAAGACACACCTTTTAATTGGAGTAATTCTTGTCGAATTCTTCCTACACCATAACCTTTTTGTGCGCGTGAATTTATATAATTTTCTGAAAAACGACGATCACTTTGCCAATTTTTTGCCTGGCATAAAGATAATGCATCATCAATTTCTTCTTCCGAAAAGTTCTTTTCCTGCATTTTATTGCGGAGCTCGAATTCACTATATTCTCTGCGAGAAAGAAGATTAACTATGTAATTAAAAGCAAGGGATGACAAGGAATGATTCCTTTATTTTTATTGAGTTGATATAAAGTGCGGTTAAAAATGACCGCACTTTTGGCGTTGATGATTTGATTTATTCAAAATCACTTTCTGATTCTGAACTATTTTCAGATTGTTCAATGTCAGCCATTAAAGCTTGTTCTGGATTAGCCACTAATTCTGCGCGTAAACGAGCTTCTAACTCATCTGCTTTTTCTGGATTTTCATTGAGCCATTTCATTGAGTTAGTTTTACCTTGGCCAATTTTTTCTCCATTATAGGCATACCATGCACCTGATTTCTCTACAAGCTTGTGTTTTACACCAAGTTCTAATAATTCCCCTGCTTTTGAAATACCTTCGCCATAAAGAATTTGGAAATCTACTTGACGGAATGGTGCCGCTAGTTTGTTTTTTACTACTTTTACGCGTGTTTCATTTCCAATAATATTTTCGCCATCTTTTACAGAACCTGTGCGACGAATATCTAAGCGAACAGAAGAATAGAATTTTAATGCATTACCGCCTGTGGTGGTTTCAGGGTTACCAAACATCACACCTATTTTCATTCGGATTTGGTTAATAAATACAACTAAACAGTTTGCATTTTTAATTTGGCCAGTAAGTTTACGTAAAGCTTGTGACATTAAACGAGCTTGTAGCCCCATATGGGAATCACCCATATCCCCTTCAATTTCAGCTTTTGGTGTCAGTGCGGCAACGGAGTCCACAATGATTACATCAATTGCGCCAGAGCGAACTAATGCATCGCAGATTTCAAGTGCTTGTTCACCATTATCTGGTTGAGAAACAAAAAGTTCTTTTACATCTACCCCAAGTTTTGCTGCATAAATAGGATCAAGGGCGTGTTCTGCATCAATAAATGCACAGGTTTTTCCCGCTTTTTGCGCTTGAGCAATGACGGAAAGAGTTAATGTTGTTTTACCAGATGATTCTGGTCCGAAAATTTCTACAATTCGTCCCATAGGTAAACCACCAATTCCTAGTGCAACATCTAAACCAAGTGATCCTGTAGAAATAGATTCTACATCCAACGTTTTGGTATCGCCTAATTTCATAATAGAGCCTTTACCAAATTGTTTTTCGATTTGTCCTAATGCTGCTGCTAGTGCTTTTTGTTTTTCTTCTTTAGTTGCCATAAGTGAATTCCTGTTTGAATGTTCAAGTTTTTTGTGATTATATCTGTATTGATGTACAGGTCAAGAAAAATATTCATATTTGGAAAAATATGGGATCTGTATTCCAAAAAAAGCAGATCTAAATCTTAAAATGAGGGAGTTGTTATAAAAGCTTGTTAATTGAATTTTTAGGTTAAATTATATACAAAATATAATGGTGAGAAAATTTTTAAATATAGTATATTTATATATAAACCAATTGTTTACATAAAAATAAATTTCAAATTTACGATCAGCTTCACAAATCTGAAATTTATTCTTAGGAAGATAAAAAACTTCATGATATAAACCACATCAGAAGTACTTCTACTGACCATCTTTAAAATTGTTATTCATAGGAGATTTATATGAATATAAAAGACGAGCATATAAATAATGTTTGCCTTCTATTAGATCAGTTGGTAGGAAATGTTACCTTTAAAAATCTTTTTACAGGTTACGGTTTGTTTCACAAGGAAGAGACAATGTTTGCCATTTGGCAGAATAAAAAACTTTATCTACGTGGTGAGGATGAACTTGCAATTCAATTAAGTAAATTAGGTTGTGAACCATTTACAACAAATGAGTTGAATAAGAGATTTGTACTTTCTCAATATTATGCACTTTCAGATCAGGTGATGCGTAATAATATGTTGTGTAGAAAGTTGATTATTCTTTCTATTCAGCAAATTCGCAATCAGAGGTTAGATCGTACTTTAAGAAAGCTAAATAGATTAAAGGATTTACCCAATTTAACTATCAAGCACGAAAGAGCGCTAATAAAAGTTGGCATTACTGATGTTGCTATGCTAAGAGAAATTGGTGCAGAAAATGCATTGGTGGAATTAAAGAAAAGCGGCAGCGGAGCAACTTTAGATTTT
Source organism: Haemophilus haemolyticus (assembly GCF_003351405.1). GTDB lineage: Bacteria > Pseudomonadota > Gammaproteobacteria > Enterobacterales > Pasteurellaceae > Haemophilus > Haemophilus haemolyticus_N. The sequence continues at coordinate 685,461 of NZ_CP031240.1, read as the reverse complement.
TATTGGAAGTTAGTATGTGCTTTGCAAAATAAAAATAGCCAATTTTTAAGTCAATCTGAAAAGGAGCGTTTGTTAAAGAAATTAAACGAAATTTTGAGAAAGAATGGTTTAAAAGGCTATAGAAAATTAGATGACGAATAAAATTTGTTCATTCAAATAATTTTTTGCAAAAAGTACTTGCAAGGGTTGTGAAAATCCCTATAATGCACCGCACACAACGACGCACTGTTGTGAAGTATTTAAGTTTCCACGTGCGTCGTTGTTTTTTGCTCTTTAACAATGTATCAGACAATCTGTGTGGGCACTTGTTGATTGACTTGTTTTAAAATATTTTTAATTTTGAAGTCTTAATAGGTGCTTAACTGAAAATTCATAATTACTTTTTAAGTAGTGTTTTATTTATAGCTAAGTAGTTTATTGAGCGATTGAACTTGAATTGAAGAGTTTGATCATGGCTCAGATTGAACGCTGGCGGCAGGCTTAACACATGCAAGTCGAACGGTAGCAGGAGAAAGCTTGCTTTCTTGCTGACGAGTGGCGGACGGGTGAGTAATGCTTGGGAATCTGGCTTATGGAGGGGGATAACTACGGGAAACTGTAGCTAATACCGCGTAGTATCGGAAGATGAAAGTGCGGGACCGTAAGGCCGCATGCCATGAGATGAGCCCAAGTGGGATTAGGTAGTTGGTGGGGTAAAGGCCTACCAAGCCTGCGATCTCTAGCTGGTCTGAGAGGATGGCCAGCCACACTGGAACTGAGACACGGTCCAGACTCCTACGGGAGGCAGCAGTGGGGAATATTGCGCAATGGGGGGAACCCTGACGCAGCCATGCCGCGTGAATGAAGAAGGCCTTCGGGTTGTAAAGTTCTTTCGGTATTGAGGAAGGGATGTGTGCTAATAGTACATATCATTGACGTTAAATACAGAAGAAGCACCGGCTAACTCCGTGCCAGCAGCCGCGGTAATACGGAGGGTGCGAGCGTTAATCGGAATAACTGGGCGTAAAGGGCACGCAGGCGGTTATTTAAGTGAGGTGTGAAAGCCCCGGGCTTAACCTGGGAATTGCATTTCAGACTGGGTAACTAGAGTACTTTAGGGAGGGGTAGAATTCCACGTGTAGCGGTGAAATGCGTAGAGATGTGGAGGAATACCGAAGGCGAAGGCAGCCCCTTGGGAATGTACTGACGCTCATGTGCGAAAGCGTGGGGAGCAAACAGGATTAGATACCCTGGTAGTCCACGCTGTAAACGCTGTCGATTTGGGGATTGGGCTTAAAGCTTGGTGCCCGTAGCTAACGTGATAAATCGACCGCCTGGGGAGTACGGCCGCAAGGTTAAAACTCAAATGAATTGACGGGGGCCCGCACAAGCGGTGGAGCATGTGGTTTAATTCGATGCAACGCGAAGAACCTTACCTACTCTTGACATCCATGGAATCCTGTAGAGATACGGGAGTGCCTTCGGGAACCATGAGACAGGTGCTGCATGGCTGTCGTCAGCTCGTGTTGTGAAATGTTGGGTTAAGTCCCGCAACGAGCGCAACCCTTATCCTTTGTTGCCAGCGATTCGGTCGGGAACTCAAAGGAGACTGCCAGTGATAAACTGGAGGAAGGTGGGGATGACGTCAAGTCATCATGGCCCTTACGAGTAGGGCTACACACGTGCTACAATGGCGTATACAGAGGGTGGCGATGCCGCGAGGTGGAGCGAATCTCAGAAAGTACGTCTAAGTCCGGATTGGAGTCTGCAACTCGACTCCATGAAGTCGGAATCGCTAGTAATCGCGAATCAGAATGTCGCGGTGAATACGTTCCCGGGCCTTGTACACACCGCCCGTCACACCATGGGAGTGGGTTGTACCAGAAGTAGATAGCTTAACCTTTTGGAGGGCGTTTACCACGGTATGATTCATGACTGGGGTGAAGTCGTAACAAGGTAACCGTAGGGGAACCTGCGGTTGGATCACCTCCTTACCAAAGACGAGAGACAGCGAGTGCTCACACAGATTGGCTGATAGTTGTAGACAAATGAGCAAGTGAAAACGAAGCGAAAGCAACGTTGAAAGATAAAAAGAAGATAGAGTATCTTTAATTGATGTCCCCATCGTCTAGAGGCCTAGGACATCGCCCTTTCACGGCGGTAACCGGGGTTCGAATCCCCGTGGGGACGCCAATTAAAGATAACTTTGTTAGATTATCTTACTGTTCTTTAAAAAATTGGAAACAAGCTGAAAACAAGAGATTTTCGAGAGAAAGTCTGAGTAGGCAAAATAGGAAAGTGAAAAGAGGGAACTGAGAAGGAAACTCTGAGAGCAAACCTGTTTTGCATAAAATCTTGATTGAACAAAAGCAATCAAGTGTTTAGTTGAATGAAAATACGCATCAAATTGACCACACTTTGAAGTGAAAACTTAAAGTGATTGAAAACATTTGAGGTTGTATAGTTAAGTGACTAAGCGTACAAGGTGGATGCCTTGGCAATCAGAGGCGAAGAAGGACGTGCTAATCTGCGAAAAGCTTGGATGAGTCGATAAGAGGCGTTTAATCCAAGATATCCGAATGGGGAAACCCAGTAGATGAAGAATCTACTATCACTTACTGAATCCATAGGTAAGTGAGGCAAACCGGGAGAACTGAAACATCTAAGTACCCCGAGGAAAAGAAATCAACCGAGATTTCGTCAGTAGCGGCGAGCGAAAGCGAAAGAGCCTGTTAATGATAACAGCAGAGATAGAGGAATAAGCTGGGAAGCTTAGCGACACAGGGTGATAGCCCCGTACTCGACATCCAGGCTGTGGTACTAAGTTAACGAGAAGTAGGGCGGGACACGTGATATCCTGTTTGAAGATGGGGGGACCATCCTCCAAGGCTAAATACTCCTGATTGACCGATAGTGAACCAGTACTGTGAAGGAAAGGCGAAAAGAACCCCGGTGAGGGGAGTGAAATAGAACCTGAAACCTTGTACGTACAAGCAGTGGGAGCCTGAAAGGGTGACTGCGTACCTTTTGTATAATGGGTCAGCGACTTATATTTTGTAGCGAGGTTAACCGAATAGGGGAGCCGAAGGGAAACCGAGTCTTAACTGGGCGACTAGTTGCAAGGTATAGACCCGAAACCCGGTGATCTAGCCATGGGCAGGTTGAAGGTTGGGTAACACTAACTGGAGGACCGAACCGACTAATGTTGAAAAATTAGCGGATGACTTGTGGCTGGGGGTGAAAGGCCAATCAAACCGGGAGATAGCTGGTTCTCCCCGAAATCTATTTAGGTAGAGCCTTGAGCGGACACCTTTGGGGGTAGAGCACTGTTTCGGCTAGGGGTCCATCCCGGATTACCAACCCGATGCAAACTACGAATACCAAAGAGTGATACTCAGGAGACACACGGCGGGTGCTAACGTCCGTCGTGGAGAGGGAAACAACCCAGACCGCCAGCTAAGGTCCCAAAGTCTATATTAAGTGGGAAACGAAGTGGGAAGGCTTAGACAGCTAGGATGTTGGCTTAGAAGCAGCCATCATTTAAAGAAAGCGTAATAGCTCACTAGTCGAGTCGGCCTGCGCGGAAGATGTAACGGGGCTGAAATATAGCACCGAAGCTGCGGCATCAGACATAAGTCTGTTGGGTAGGGGAGCGTTGTGTAAGCGGATGAAGGTGTGTTGAGAAGCATGCTGGACGTATCACAAGTGCGAATGCTGACATAAGTAACGATAAAACGGGTGAAAAACCCGTTCGCCGGAAGACCAAGGGTTCCTGTCCAACGTTAATCGGGGCAGGGTGAGTCGGCCCCTAAGGCGAGGCTGAAGAGCGTAGTCGATGGGAAACAGGTTAATATTCCTGTACTTGGATAAACTGCGATGTGGGGACGGAGTAGGTTAGGTTATCGCACTGTTGGATATGTGCGTTTAAGTTGGTAGGTGGGAAGTTTAGGCAAATCCGGACTTCCTTAACACTGAGAGATGATGACGAGGCTCTAAGGAGCTGAAGTAACCGATACCACACTTCCAGGAAAAGCCACTAAGCTTCAGGTTTATCTAAACCGTACTGAAAACCGACACAGGTGGTCAGGTAGAGAATACTCAGGCGCTTGAGAGAACTCGGGTGAAGGAACTAGGCAAAATAGCACCGTAACTTCGGGAGAAGGTGCGCCGGCGTAGATTGTAAGGGCTAGCCCCTGAAGGTTGAACCGGTCGAAGATACCAGCTGGCTGCAACTGTTTATTAAAAACACAGCACTCTGCAAACACGAAAGTGGACGTATAGGGTGTGATGCCTGCCCGGTGCTGGAAGGTTAATTGATGGTGTAATCGAAAGAGAAGCTCCTGATCGAAGCCCCAGTAAACGGCGGCCGTAACTATAACGGTCCTAAGGTAGCGAAATTCCTTGTCGGGTAAGTTCCGACCTGCACGAATGGCATAATGATGGCCAGGCTGTCTCCACCCGAGACTCAGTGAAATTGAAATCGCCGTGAAGATGCGGTGTACCCGCGGCTAGACGGAAAGACCCCGTGAACCTTTACTATAGCTTGACACTGAACATTGAATTTTGATGTGTAGGATAGGTGGGAGACTTAGAAGTAGTCACGCCAGTGATTATGGAGTCGTCCTTGAAATACCACCCTTTAACGTTTGATGTTCTAACGAAGATTGCGGAACGCGGTCTCGGACAGTGTCTGGTGGGTAGTTTGACTGGGGCGGTCTCCTCCCAAAGAGTAACGGAGGAGCACGAAGGTTTGCTAATCACGGTCGGACATCGTGAGGTTAGTGCAATGGTATAAGCAAGCTTAACTGCGAGACAGACAAGTCGAGCAGGTACGAAAGTAGGTCATAGTGATCCGGTGGTTCTGAATGGAAGGGCCATCGCTCAACGGATAAAAGGTACTCCGGGGATAACAGGCTGATACCGCCCAAGAGTTCATATCGACGGCGGTGTTTGGCACCTCGATGTCGGCTCATCACATCCTGGGGCTGAAGTAGGTCCCAAGGGTATGGCTGTTCGCCATTTAAAGTGGTACGCGAGCTGGGTTTAGAACGTCGTGAGACAGTTCGGTCCCTATCTGCCGTGGGCGTTGGAGAATTGGTTGGGGCTGCTCCTAGTACGAGAGGACCGGAGTGGACGCACCACTGGTGTTCCGGTTGTGTCGCCAGACGCATTGCCGGGTAGCTAAGTGCGGAAGAGATAAGTGCTGAAAGCATCTAAGCACGAAACTTGCCAAGAGATGAGTTCTCCCAGGTTATAAACCTGTAAGGGTTGTTTAAGACTAAGACGTAGATAGGTGCGGTGTGTAAGTGATGTGAGTCATTGAGCTAACGCATACTAATTGCCCGAGAGGCTTAACTATACAACGCTCAAGTGTTTTTGGAAAACAGAGTGAAAGAAAAAGAAATTAACTAAACGTTCAGCTTGTGGCCAATGAAGAACATAGATAGAAGTTAGAATAAACGTTATCAAAGAATTATCCTGGCGGCGATAGTGCGGTGGAACCACCTGACACCATACCGAACTCAGAAGTGAAACGCTGTAATGCCGATGGTAGTGTGGGGCATCCCCATGTGAGAGTAGGGCACCGCCAGGTTACTAAATACATATCTAAATTAAATAGAAACAAAAGAACCCCCAGTTGAATAACTGGGGGTTTTGTTTTTTAGGTGTTTATACTTTAACAAAATAAGTTTAGATAAAGTTTGTGTTTGTTAGTGAGAAAAATATGCACTAGTGATACAATCCGCAAAATTTTTAGAAGGATACCTTATGGCTCGTAAGAAAAAAACACGTCGAATTACCGATATTATGCCAATTCGAAAAGCAGATAAAAAAATAGATATAACAAAGGCACGCTCTGGTAAAAAGCTTACACGCTATGAATTGGACGCTAAAGCTCGTGAAGATAAGAAAAAACGTAAGCATAAAGGTTTGGCTTCTGGATCTCGTCATAGTGCGGTTGAAGAAAAAGCGAATAAACTTCAAAATGAAATTAAAGATCCAAAAATTGGTAGTAAGAAAAAGATACCGTTGGTTGTTGAATTTATTAATAAACCTGAAAAAGGTCAATTAATTCCTGTAATAAAACAGGTGAAAAAACAAGATCCAATGAAAGAGCTTGAAAATCTGGAAAATAACGAAATTCTTAATGAATTATTGGATGCTTTAGATGAAGGTAAAACTATTAGTAAAGCAGATCAACAATTTGTAGATGAATGCTTAGATAGAATTTCTGAATTAATGGAAGAACTTGGCATTGAAGACGAAGATGAAAGTGAAGATGATTTATACCGAACTTTCGAGCGTATCGATATTAACCAATTTAGATAAGTTATGATTTGGATATTTCTTGTCATTGCACTTTTCTTTTTAACTGGATTGAGTTTATATGGAATCCTTTTATTAAAGCAGTTAAAAGTTCAAAAGGAATTGATTGCTAAAGCTAAGAATAATCGGGTTATACGATTAAAAGAGAGCATTGATATTATTGCGCGAGCAATGCAGTCTGGAGAATGTAATCTTTCTGAAGGCGTAATTCGTCTTACAATGCTATTAAGGCCTTTTGGTAAGAATTTATCTACTTATCCTGCGATGGCTAACTTATATGAAGTTGTGCGTGATATGCCTACACATGATGCTCGTAAATTGCTTGATAAAAGAGCAAGAATGCGTCTAGATTTAGATCGGGAAAGTGCAGAAGTACAATTTGAACAAGATATTAAAAAAGAATTGTATGTATTATTAGAAGATATTAAATCTATTGAGTTAATGTAAATATTTTGACTGTAAAGAAAAATGCGCTAAGTTTATCCTAGCGCATTTTTTATGATTATTTTTGTTAACGATTTTGTTCAAAAAATAATACGGTTGCGGCAACGCGAGAATGTACATTTAATTTGCGTAATAAATTACGGATATGTACTTTCACGGTTTCTTCTGAAATAAACAGTTGTGCTGCAATTTGTTTATTTGATAGACCTGTCGCAATTTGACGAAGTACGCCCATTTCACGATCCGTTAGGATGTCTAATGGATTTTCTTCATGAGTACGTTCTAACAATAAATTTTTAATAGAATCACTCAGAATGACTTCACCTTGTGCAATGCGCTTTATTTGATCTAGCAAAGTATCTGGTTCTGTATCTTTTAGCAAGTAACCATCTGCACCTGCATCAATCAAAGTATAAATATCATTTTTTGCATCAGACACTGTTAAAATTAAGATTCGCGCATCAACGCCTTCTGAGCGTAATCCTTTGAGCGTATCTAACCCAGAAAGTCCTTTCATGTTGAGATCTAGAATGATCACATCAGGTGATGTTTGTAATGCCACAGAAATCCCTTCTGTGCCGCTGCCTACGTCAGCCACCACTTCAAAGTTATCATCTAATTCTATAAGTTGTTTAATGCCACGACGCATTAACGGATGGTCGTCGATCAATAAAACCTTTAGTTTTTCTTGCATAATTTCCCCTTTAGTGGCAAAAGTCCACTTTAAAAAACATAATATTCTATAAAGAATTCCATTCTATGCCAATCTAGAATAGAAAAAAATTTGATTTATCTTACAAACTTACTGTTTGAGGTAGGTTGATTGATGGATAGAAAAAGAGCGGTAGAAAAATGGATAATTTTTTACCGCTCTTTTAGGATAAGAAAGATTAAATGGTCGACTCTAATGCCCAAAGTTCCTGTAAGGTTTCTCGACGACGAATCAAATAGGATTGATCGCCATCTACTAAAACTTCTGCAGTACGGGGTCTTGAGTTATAGTTTGATGACATGCTTGCTCCGTAGGCGCCTGCTGAGCATTGAGCTATGTAATCACCTTCAGCAATAGAAAGTTCTCGTTGTTTGCCTAAGAAATCTGACGTTTCACAAACTGGCCCGACAACATCATAAATGGCTTTTTCTCTTGCTAAAGTGCGGTCAATTTCTAAGATATTCATATAAGCCTCATACAATGCAGGGCGGATCATATCGTTCATTCCTGTGTCGGTAATTGCGAAATTACGACTTTCATTATTTTTTAGGTATTGCACTTTGGCCACTAAAATTCCCGCATTTGCAGAAATTGCTCTACCCGGTTCAAGAATAATTTCAAGTTCAGGATAATTTTTTAGTTTTTCTAACAATGCATTTGCGTAATCGCTTGGGTGAGGTGGTGTTTCATCCGTATAAGTCACCCCTAAACCACCGCCCAGATCGAGATGTTTTAATGTAATTCCATCTTCTTTTAATTGTTCCATTAGGACAATTAATCGATCTGTTGCATCTAAGAATGGTTGTAATTCAGTGAGCTGTGAGCCTATGTGGCAATCCATCCCTGTTATTTTTATGTTTGGCAGCGTTGAGGCTAATTTATATACTTCTCGAGCTTCATTTACGCTTACACCAAATTTATTTTCTTTTAATCCTGTTGAGATATAAGGGTGTGTATGCGCATCAACATCTGGATTCACTCGTAAAGATATTGGCGCTATTTTCCCCATCTTGCCTGCGATCTGGTTAATGTATTTGAGTTCAGAAACTGATTCCACATTAAAGCAACGGATTCCAACTTCTAGTGCTCGAATAATTTCTTCTCGGGATTTAGCAACGCCCGAAAAAACTACTTTTGATGCATCGCCACCTGCTGCAAGTACACGCTCAAGTTCGCCTCGCGAGACAATATCGAAACCTGAACCTAGTTTTGCCATGATGTTTAATACGCCGATATTCGAGCAAGATTTTACGGCAAAGCAAATTAAGTGAGGGCGCTTACCGAAGGCTGAGTCAAAAGCATGCCAATGGCGTTCAAGTGTTGCGCGAGAATATACATAAAGAGGTGTACCGAATTGTTCAGCAAGTTGTTGAACCGGAATATCTTCAGCATAAAGCTTATTATTTTTATATTGGAAGAAATTCATGTTGTGTTCCTGTTTTTTGGGGGATTGTAATTGGATAATCGCTTATTTGGTTTGTTGTGCTTGTTCTTTTTCTGGGAAATATAAAGGGCCTTTTACGCCGCATCCTGTTGCTAGAATGCAAATTGCACTAAGCACTAAAATTGATAGTAGTTTTTTCATTTTTCTCTCTCTTACTTATCGGTAAATCCGCCTTTCACAAGCTTAAGAAAGGCTTTATAATTTGCCGCATTCTATCAGATTTAAACAGGAACATTTTATGAATATTGCAGAATTTCACCAAAATATTGAACAAGTTTGGCAAAAAATTGAAGAAGAATTAGAAGAGCAAGGTGCGGATGTAGATTGTGAAACGCAAGGTTCAGTATTTACCATCACCTTTGATAATCGTACACAAATAGTGATTAACAAGCAAGAACCATTACTTGAGCTTTGGATTGCGAGTAAATTAGGCGGTTTTCATTTTGCTTTTAAAAATGGTGACTGGGTTTCTAACGACGGAAAACGTTTTTGGGATTGTTTAGTTGAAGCTTGTGCTGCACATGGCGAGAACGTGCAGTTCTAAGATGCTTGATTCTCATTTATCACCAAAAATAATAGAAAAATCAACCGCACTTTCTGTTTTGAAATCGGTTTTCGGTTATCAATCTTTCCGTAAAGGGCAGGAAGATGTCATCAATGCCGTTTTAAACGGACAAGATGCTTTGGTGGTAATGGCAACGGGAAATGGTAAATCGCTTTGTTATCAAATTCCCGCACTTTGTTTTGATGGGTTAACTTTAGTGATTTCTCCGCTGATTTCCTTGATGAAAGATCAAGTGGATCAGCTTCAAGCTAATGGAATTGAGGCGGATTTTCTTAATTCTAGTCAGACTTTAGAACAGCAGCAACAAGTACAAAATAAACTGATTTCTGGGCAACTTAAACTGCTTTATGTGTCGCCAGAAAAAGTGATGACGAACAGTTTCTTTCAACTTATTTCTTATAGCAAAGTCAGCTTTATTGCGATTGATGAAGCGCATTGTATTTCTCAATGGGGGCATGATTTTCGCCCTGAATATACCCAGCTTGGCGGTTTAAAAGCTAGTTTCCCTCATGCGCCGATTATGGCACTCACTGCGACAGCAGATTATGCGACTCGCCAAGATATTTTGGCTCACCTCAATCTGGAGAATCCACATAGATATATTGGTAGTTTTGATCGACCGAACATTCGTTATACCTTAGAAGAAAAATATAAACCAATGGAGCAACTGACGCGTTTTGTGTTGGCTCAAAAGGGCAAGAGTGGAATTATTTATTGCAACAGCAGAAATAAGGTTGAGCGAATTGCGAAAAGTTTACGCAATAAAGGCATATCTGCTGCAGCTTATCATGCAGGAATGGAAACAGCACTGCGTGAGCGTGTGCAACAGGATTTTCAGCGTGATAATGTTCAAGTGGTAGTCGCAACTATTGCTTTTGGAATGGGGATTAATAAATCCAATGTGCGGTTTGTTGCCCATTTTGATTTACCTCGCAGCATTGAATCTTACTATCAGGAAACAGGGCGAGCAGGACGTGATGATTTACCTGCTGAGGCTGTTTTGTTTTATGAACCTGCGGATTACGCTTGGTTACAAAAAATTCTGTTAGAAAAACCGGAAACGCCTCAACGCCAAATCGAACAGCATAAATTGGAGGCCATCGGTGAATTTGCTGAAAGCCAAACTTGTCGCCGTTTAGTTCTTCTCAATTATTTTGGTGAGCATCGACAAACACCATGCAATAACTGTGATATTTGCCTTGATCCTCCTAAAAAATATGATGGATTAGTCGATGCGCAAAAAGTAATGTCTACTATTTATCGAGTGGGGCAATGTTTCGGTGCACATTATGTGATTGCAGTGTTGCGTGGCATGCACAATCAGAAAATTATTGAACGCCAACACGATAAACTTTCAGTGTATGGTATCGGAAAAGATAAAAGCAAAGAGCATTGGCAGTCTGTCATTCGTCAGCTTATTCATTTGGGTTTTGTGCAACAGGTCATCAGTGAATTAAATCCAACGTTGCAGCTTACCGAAAGTGCGAAAGTGATTTTGAAAGGCGAAGAACCATTAGAATTGGCAATGCCTCGTATTTCTGCAATCAGTAAGATTGCCCATAATCCACAACGTCAAAGTGTTGCAAGTTACGATAAGGATTTATTTGCACGCCTGCGCTTCTTACGCAAACAAATCGCCGATAAAGAAAATATTCCGCCGTACATTGTCTTTAATGATGCGACTTTGCAAGAAATGGCACAATATATGCCAACAAGTAATATTGAAATGTTGCAAATCAATGGCGTGGGAACAATCAAATTAGAGAGATTTGGTTTACCATTTATGCGATTAATCCAAGAGCATAAGGCGATTTTGGAAAAAAATAACTAATATAAATACTAAAGGGAATTTATGTCTAAATTAAAACGTTATGTGATTTATTCAGAGGATAAATCAAAAATATCTCAATCTTTTATTGAAAAACACCCTGAGTTTATACCGGTTTTTTCATTTGATGAAAATCAAGTGAGTCATATTTCTGATCTAAGTTTCTTTTTTAATATAGAAAAAGCTACTAAATGTTTACATAGAAAGATTACTAATGAAGAAATATCAAGAACACTTTCTCATATAAAATGTTGGAAAACTATTGTGGAAAATTCAGATATTCAAGATGATGAATTTGTATTGATTTCTGAAAGTAATGTTGAATTAGCTGAGAATTATGAACGACTGACTCAAGATTATATTAGAAAATATTTTCATTATGGCGTCATTAAATTACAGCGAGATGGTGAAGAAGAACTCGCTCAAGCAGACGATGAGGCGCATGCTATTGTTTTCTTTGAGGCGAACCATTATAACAAAGGGACGTCTCTCTATTTAATTAGAAAAAATGTGGCCCAACAATTAGTAGAAAAAAATAATGAAATTAAACCTTATTGGTTAGCGGAGCAGTGGGGGGAATTCTATAATCCGGAAAATATTGCACAAAGTTCAACATTTTTAGGAAAACAGATCAAAGATAAATCGCTAAAAGCAGTAGATACTCCTTTATTTAGTATTATTGTGCCGGTTTATAATGTAGAAAAATATTTAGAGCAATGCCTTGATTCTGTTTTAGCGCAAGAATTTGTGAATTATGAGTTAATTTTAGTTGATGATGGATCAACGGATTCTTCAATGGATATCTGTATCCGTTATGCGAAAAAACATAAAAATATTGTCTTTATTCACAAGCAAAATGGCGGGCTTTCAGAGTCTCGGAATTGTGGTATTGATATTGCACGCGGTGAATATATTATTTTCTTGGATAGTGATGATTATTGGAATGGTACTCAAATATTAAATGATATTGAAGCATTAATTGATGAATATCAACAGCCTGAGTTGATTATTAATTATATGAGTAGTGTATACCCTAATCATACAATAAACCACATACGGCCAATAAAAAAGATTGCAGGTAATTTTAATAGTGAATATGCGTATTTAAGTGAAAAAGGAATTTTTGTTGGTTTTGCTTATACAAAAATTTTAAAAAGAAAAATCATCAAAGATAATAAGCTTTATTTTATTAAAGGACGGCTTTTTGAGGATGTGGTTTGGACATTCTCGCTCATTCGACATATTAATAATTATGTGATTTATCCAAATCCTTTCTATATGTATAGAAGGGATAGAGAAGGTTCTATTAGTAGATATGTTTCTTCTAAAAACCAAGAAAGTTTATTTAAGAATTTTTATGATATTTATACGGAGACTATTTCATTATTAGGTGCAAAACCAATGCTGTCTTCGTCGATAAAAAATTCTATTACAGAGATGCATAACTATGCGATGCATTGTTATGAGCTTTTGGATGATGACACAAAATTAGCCTTGCAACTATTAAAAGAGGCACATTTAGAAATATATCAGAAAATTCTCGATTATATTGATAAAAGTAAAAATCAATTATCAAATGATTGGACATCCTTGATCGCGGGTAAAGAAAAAGCGCGTTTGTGGTAATGGGCAGAAAATTTTTTACATAACTTAAAAGTGCGGTTAAAAACAACCGTACTTTTTGTTATACTCTCGCCAATTTTTTTCAGAATCTAGGGTTAATTCCATGCGTACAAGTCAATATTTATTTTCCACTCTTAAAGAAACGCCAAATGATGCTCAGGTTGTTAGCCACCAATTAATGTTGCGTGCAGGTATGATTCGCCCAATGGCATCTGGTTTATATAACTGGTTGCCGACGGGTATTCGCGTATTGAAAAAAGTAGAAAAGATTATTCGCGAAGAGATGAACAAAGGGGGGGCAATTGAGGTATTAATGCCAGTGGTGCAACCTGCTGAATTGTGGGAAGAGTCTGGTCGTTGGGAGCAATATGGCCCTGAGCTTCTTCGTTTTGAAGATCGTGGAAACCGTAACTTTGTACTTGGGCCAACTCACGAAGAAGTGATTACTGATTTAGTCCGCCGAGAAGTTTCTTCATATAAACAACTTCCACTTAATTTATACCAAATTCAAACCAAATTCCGTGATGAAGTGCGTCCTCGTTTTGGTGTGATGCGTTCACGTGAATTTATTATGAAAGATGCCTACTCGTTTCACACTACACAAGAAAGTTTGCAAGAAACCTATGATGTGATGTACCAAGTGTACAGTAACATTTTTAACCGTTTAGGCTTAGATTTCCGTGCGGTGCAAGCGGATACGGGGTCTATCGGTGGTTCTGCTTCTCACGAATTCCAAGTGTTAGCTTCAAGCGGGGAAGATGATGTTGTATTCTCAACAGAATCGGATTTTGCAGCGAATATTGAGCTTGCTGAAGCGGTAGCTATCGGTGAGCGTCAAGCGTCAACTGCAGAAATGACATTGGTTGATACACCAAATGCGAAAACTATTAATGAACTTGTAGAACAATTTAATCAACCAATCACTAAAACTGTGAAAACGTTGATTGTAAAAGGAGCAGATGAAAACCAACCGCTTATTGCCTTGATTATTCGTGGTGATCATGAATTAAATGAAATTAAAGCTCAAAAACATCCATTAGTGGCAGATCCTCTTGAGTTTGCAGATGAAGCAGAAATCAAAGCGAAAATTGGTGCTGGCGTGGGGTCATTAGGCCCTGTGAATTTAAATATTCCAGTGATTATTGACCGCACTGTGGCGTTAATGTCTGATTTTAGTTGTGGCGCGAATATTGATGGAAAACATTACTTCAATGTGAACTGGGAACGCGATGTTTCAATACCAGAAGTATTTGATTTACGTAATGTAGTGGAAGGCGATCCAAGTCCAGATGGTAAAGGTACTCTTCAAATTAAACGTGGTATTGAAGTGGGACATATTTTCCAACTGGGTAAAAAATACTCTGAAGCGATGAAAGCGACCGTTCAAGGCGAAGACGGTAAACCTCTTGTGATGACAATGGGGTGCTACGGTATTGGCGTAACTCGTGTGGTGGCATCAGCGATTGAACAGCATCATGATGATCGCGGTATTATTTGGCCTTCAGATGAAATTGCACCATTTACTGTAGTGATTGTGCCAATGAACATGCACAAATCTGAAGCCGTGCAAAAATACGCTGAAGAACTTTACCGCACTTTACAATCACAAGGCGTAGATGTGATTTTTGATGATCGTAAAGAACGCCCAGGCGTGATGTTTGCAGACATGGAACTTATCGGTGTACCGCATATGGTGGTAATCGGTGAGAAAAACCTAGAGAACGGTGAAATTGAATATAAGAACCGCCGTACTGGTGAAAAAGAAATGATTAGTAAAGATCAGTTGCTCAGCGTTTTAAACGAAAAGTTAGGTAATTGCTAATCAGTATTTTATTTTGTATATTGTGACAAAAGAGCGGCTATTTTTTAGCCGCTCTTTTTGTAGATTTAACGTTTATATTGAACCATGTTTAGTCCAAACTAAATGCTCGAATATAAGGTAGTTTCCCTTTTTCTAGCATTTCTTGAATACCGCTTTGATGGTCATTGGTGCCTAAACCTCTTAATTCTAAGGTTACGCCAATGCTATTATCGTAAACGACCTCATTATGCTTTTGATTTTGGTGGCTTGTGACATAGCGTCTAGCACCGACACCAACCGCCCAACAACAGCTGTTATACTGGACGCCAATATATTGTTCTACTGGTTTTTGTAAGGCGAGATCTTGATAATAGCGTCCTACTACAGCCCAATTGTTCGCAATTTCCCAGCCTACAACCAATCCTACTTGTTGGATATCTTGTTGATATGCGTTAGCCGATTTACCCAAGTTTTGGTCAATGTATTCTTGGTTCGCATATCGATAATTTAACTGAATTAAATTATTTTTTTCAGGATTATATTCTAGTGATGTATTTGCTAATGATGTTGAATTGGTATGAGTATCAAATTGATAGCTACCACGCCAATGCCATTTATCACTCATTTTCCAATTAGATTCCAAGGCCCAAGCTGATGATGAAGTCGGTGTTTTATTTGCTGGGTTTTCATCAATACGAGAATTACTTAAGTAATAAATTTGACCTGCAGATAAATTAAAGCGTTCTTCGCCACCAATATCATAAAAACGCGTTGTGCCACCCAAGGTAACTTGATTCGCCGATGAAATTCGGTCTAAACCACTATAACGGCGATCACGGAATAGCGAATAGTAATCTTGCTGTACTAATGCTGAATCGTAACCAAATCCTAAATACTCATTATTAAGTTTTGAACCAATATTGCTTTGATTTCGGTAAGGGCGATATAAATACTGCACGTGCGGTTCGAAAGTTTGTGTATAGTCTTTTAAGTACGTTGTATCGCGTGCTAATACGCTTTGTAAATCAACTTTAAATTGTGGAATCACTCGATTTACAGTTTTTTGCACGTCCTCTGCATTTTTTCCTGAACCTTTTTTCTGATCGTAGCGAGTAGCATAAAGTTTAGTTTCAATATTCAAACTGCCGTATTTATTTGACATTAAAGAATTTAGGCTAGGCTCTACATGGAAACGCCATGCAGTTGGCATTAATTCACTGTTATTATCAAAACGAACAGCTTGTGAATGTAATTTGAAATTTAACGATCCGTTAGCCAAATCATGTTTGTAATAATTGAAATCTAATTGTGGCATTGCACGATAAGGGCCGATGTCCACTTCATCGAAAATCTGGAACTGTCGTGCAGAAAGAGAAAAATTATAATTTGGTTGATAATAAGCTATGCGAGCATATTGGTTTGCGTAGCCGTCAGTGCTGCGACCATAAACGGACTCAAAATCACTGAAATAACGTTTATCACTTACTCGGGTATAATCAATATTTAAGCGCCAATTTTGCAAAAAGCTAGAATTATGATTCCAATAGAACAAATGACGTTTTCGATTATCACTAGAATATTCAGAGTAACGATCCTTACCTAAATATTCTCCTGCGACTTTACCTTCGCCAATAGGGGTTAAATAGCGAAATTCCCCATTTGCTTGCCAACCACGGCGAGACATATATTTCGGGGTAAAAGTAAGATCGTAATTAGGTGCGATATTCCAATAAATTGGTTGTGCATACCAAAGACCATCTCGACTAGATGTCCCCGCACTTGGAATCAATAAGCCAGAACGACGACGATCTCCAATGGGTAATTGTAAGTAAGGGGTATAAAAGACGGGAACGCCATGCACTTTGAAACGAGCATGCCACATTTCTGCATATTCTTCTTTCACATATTGACGAATTTCTGACGCATCTACAGCCCAAGCATTGTCACCTTGTAAACATGAAGTAAAGGTGGCGTTTTTCATTACGCGATAGTTATTACTTAATGTTATATCATCAGCCTTACCGCGACCTTGACGACCGACAAATTCATATTCTGAATTTGTTAAATTACCATCGTGACTATCTAAATTAAACTCCGCATCTTTACCTAACATATTGATCTGATTATCTTTATAATCAAATCCATCGCGGACATAAGCCATGCGTAAAGGCGTTGATTGGTTTCCTGATTGTTTGACCTGCACGGATTGTGCTAACAAATGACGATTGCCTTGTTTCAAATCTACATTACCTTGATAGGTCGCATCATTTGGCTGATTAATTTCTGCATTATCCGCTTCAATATATACAGGCAGAGAATTAATATCACCCATCACGACTTCACCGCTAAATTTTGGCACGCCTATTAAACATTGTTCATGCAAATCCGCCAAACTTTGTTGGCTATAAAGTGCGGTCAAAATAGCAAGTGAAATTAAAGTGTGTTTTTTATTCATCGTCTTGTTTTAATTTGTCAGAAAATTGGTCAGATTATACTGGAAAAAGGTCAAGGCTAGTAATATTTTTCAATAAACTGTTGATGGGATGTATCTGGATTTTCTATAATTTTTCTTGCATAAAATTAAAAAACTCAGCAAAAGCTGAGTTTTTATTTTCTCTTATTTTACCACGTTAAATGTTAACGGGTCATAAACAATCTCGCCTACTTGAACTTGAATTGTATATTGGCCTCTAGGATCTTTTTCATCAAATTTCCAGCAATTTACTACTGTTTTACCTTGGTTTAATGCGTCACGAGTTGTTGTGATTGTGTGAGTCTTTTTATCTTCAGAAACTTTAACGGCATTTGGATTTTCTGATACAGCAAAGGTTGTTTTTTCAGGCGATTTAAAGACTTCGGTAACAGTAATTTGTTTCGCAAAATTACCATTAGCAACCCAGCAAAGTTGGTGTGCTTTAGCTGAACGAGAAATATCTTTTTTACCTAAATCAGTTGGGGTTTTCCCAGACATATCATAGGTTGAAAGGTAAAGTGTTGGTTGCGGTTCTTGTGGAACATCGGACGCAGCAAATACAGATGATGCTGCGCATAAAGAAAGTACGGCTAATGTTAATGATTTTTTCATTACGATTTTCCTCTTTAAATAAAGTATGAATGATTAAAATTCATGGTGTTTTTGGGACAGTTGAAGCTATTGTACCATCAGTACACCAATGCATCCCATATCTTCTAGCATTAAATTCGATACGCCAAATAAGAATGGGTAGTTGCCAGAAGATGCTTGATCAAATTTCACTAAAATTTGAGTTTTGTTTTTTACCCAAACTGTATCTTTCCAAGCTAATTCTTCAGCTTGGAATTGATGTTCTCCTTGGCTTTCCACCACAAATTTGGCACCTTGAATAGTAAATCCTACAGGTAAACTGGCATTTAAAATCCAGCGTTCAATTGTTCCTTTTCGGGCTATTACATTAACTTTGCGTGGGTCAAAACGTCTTTGGTTAATTAAACCGTTTGTGACATCAATATTAAATTCTCTAGTTTGTGCAACGGCTTGTTGTAATATTGCTGGTGCATCCGTTTCGAAAGTGAGATTCGGTTGTTTATTAAATGCTGACATTTCTCCCTTGGCACGCAATTCAAGGACGGTGTTATCAGCGAGTTCATCACTTGAGATCAACATATTTTTCATTTTGTCGTATAAGCCACGTTTACTTCCGCTAATGAGAGATACGTTGTCAATTTCATTCATATTAACCAGTATTTCTGCGCGTTCTCCTGGCGAGAGAACCAGAGATTTGATCGATTTAGCTTTTGGTAAGAAACCTAAATCTTGTGCAATAAGTAGCATTTCTTGATTATTATCCAAGCGTAAATCATAAGCGCGAGCTAATGAAGCATTTAGCAAACGTAAACGAATCCAACCCCGTGCGACCTCTAAATATGGTGCTTCAATACCATTGACTAATAAGCGATTGCCTACAAAGTGAGGTTGATTTTGTTTGAATAATTGGAGACCATCATTATTAAATTCCATGTCTTGTAAAATCAATGGAATGTCATCAACGCCGTATTTATTGGGAAGATTAGCTTTTAGGCTTTGTTCATCTTCAATCAACCACATTCCAGCTAAGCCACGATAAGTTTGATAGGCTGAGTTGGCTAATGTTGCAGAACGGTACCAACAGCTTGCTGCGGGTTGTTCAATAGGCACGATGGGTGCCCAAGACTCGCCTTTTTTTAGTATTCTAGCCGCCCCACCAAACAGTTCACCTGATGCTTGTAAACCTTGAATAGATAAGGCAACAGATTGTGGCAAATTGTTATGATAATTAAGTTTGGCAAAGCTACCTGATTTGATTTTAATGGTTGGGCCAAGATAATTACCGTTGAATCCCCATACTGTCACATTGTGTGAGCCATCTAGGGGATAATTCATTTCCTGCATTGTTAATACAATCGGGCGACCGCGACGAACTTCGATTAGTGGCGGCACAACTAATTTTTCACGGCTTGCCGCTAACAATGGTGCGGGCACTGTGGAAAGTGCGGTAGAAATCGCAGCTGTTTTTAATAATTGACGGCGGGAAAAGCGTGGCATTTTAGTTTCCTTTTGCTATCTCTTCATCAAGTTCGGCAATGCGTTTTTCCATTAGATCGTGACAATAAGCCGCAAGATCTCGAACGTTGTCTTTGGTATAGCCTGAAACATCAATTGGCTCCATTATTTCGCAAATTACTTTGCCATTATCCCAACGATTTAAATTAATTTTATTATGCGTGGTTGAGCAAACCACAGGAATAATCGGCACACCTGCTGAAATTGCCGCATGGAATGCCCCCGTTTTAAAAGGTAATAAACCGCGACCACGACTGCGAGTGCCTTCCGGGAACATCCAAATAGATAAATTATCTTCATTAATTCGTCGTGCGAGCTGAGACATCGTACTGTGTGCTTTTGTGCGGTTTTCTCTGTCCAAGAAAATATTGCCTGTTACCCAATACAGAATACCGAAGAAGGGGATCCAAATTAAACTTTTTTTACCCACACTTACTGTACGAGGTTGCACCATGTAAGAGATCGTCACCATATCATAATTATTTTGGTGATTACCGATATAAATCGCGCGGCCAATCTGCTCTTGATTTTGAGGAATACGATGTTCTACTTTTAAGCCAAAAAGTGGATATAAACGCCCAAACCAACGTGCAACAATGCCTACGTTGCTTGGATTTTTAAAGCGGATAAAAGAATAAATCGTACCCAGTACACAAATTAGAATACAGCAGATTAATACGAGGAAAATTCGAAGTAGTTTTAACATGAGGATGTCCTATACAAAATTTCGTTAAAGTATAGCAAATTCAATATCAATATGTGCTAATCTAAACAAAAATCGTGGAATTTTTATGAAACATAGCTATTTTATTTCTGATTTGCATCTAAGCGAAAATCGGCCTGAATTGACCGCACTTTTTGTCGATTTTATGCAGAATCTTGCCCCACAGGCCGAACGGCTTTACATTTTAGGTGATCTTTTTGATTTTTGGATTGGTGATGATGAGCAATCTGCATTGATTCGACAAGTTAAAGATTTAATTAAATCGGTAAGCGAGCAAGGTGTGCAATGTTATTTTCAGCATGGCAACCGTGATTTCTTGATTGGCGAACGTTTTTCAAAAGAAACGGGAGCTCAGCTTTTACCTGATTATCAATTAATCACACTTTATGATAAAAAAATCTTACTTTGTCATGGCGATACGCTTTGCATTGATGATGAGGCTTACCAACAATTTCGCCGCAGAGTTCATCAAAAATGGCTGCAGCGTTTGTTTTTGTGCTTACCATTAAAAGTGCGGGTGAAAATTGCGGAGAAAATTCGGGCAAAGAGTAATCAAGATAAACAAGCCAAATCACAGGAAATCATGGATGTAAATCAAGCCTTTACGACAGAAAAAATACAAGAGTTTGGTGTAAATTTATTAATTCATGGGCATACACACCGTGAGGCAATTCATCAACAAGAAGGATTTACCCGAATTGTATTAGGGGATTGGAGAAAAAATTACGCGTCAATTTTAAAAATGGATGAAAGCGGAGAATTTGGTTTTATTAAAGATTAGAAGTGCGGTGAAAAATCACCGCACTTTTGATGTTAAGAGTTGGCTCGAGCAAACGCCGCAGCTTCAGCGATTAATTCATCGCTTGGGCGTTGATGTGTATAAAGTTCAAATTGTTCTACAGCCTGAAGTACAATCACTTCTACGCCAGAAATGGTTTGTTTTCCTTGTGCTTGAGCATAACGAATAAAGGGTGTTTCGGCAGGAATAGCCACTACATCAAACGCGACACTAGCATTATCAATGAGTGCTTTTGGAAAGGCTAAATCCATTTCTTCCTTGCCACCTTTCATGCCGATTGGCGTAACATTGACTAAAATGTCAGCCTTCTGGTCTTCTAAAGAATCAATGTATTCATAGCCGTAAAGTGCGGCTAGATATTGACCTGTTTTTACGTTGCGTGCGTAAATTTTTAACTTCTCAAAACCTGAATTTTTAAAGGCCGCCACAACGGCTTTTGACATACCACCACTGCCATGAACAATGACTTTAGCATTTTTATTTAAGTGATATTTTTCAATTAATTTTACGATGGCAATGTAATCAGTGTTATATGCACGTAAAAAGCCATTATCGTTCACGATTGTGTTTACGGATTCAATGGCTTGTGCTGACGGATGAATTTCATCTAAAAATGGCATACAAGCCTCTTTGAATGGCATTGACACTGCACAACCACGGATGCCTAATGCGCACACGCCTTTGATGGCGTGCTCAATATCCTGCGTGGTGAAGGCTTTATAAATGAAATTTAATCCTAGTTTGTCGTACAAATAATTGTGAAAGGTGGTACCAAAATTACCTGGGCGACCAGATAAAGACATGCAGAGTTGGGTATCTTTGTTGATCATGGTGTTTCCTATATATTTAAATTCATTCCATCATCAATGCCGATAAAATATTGGTTCATATCAAAAGCAGGTTTTGCCGCTTTATCTTGACTCACAATGCGAGCAGGTACACCTGCTGCTGTGGCATATTCCGGCACAGGGTGAAGCACAACAGAATTTGCCCCAATTTTGGCGTATTTACCCACTTCAATATTGCCGAGAATTTTTGCTCCCGCCCCAATCATGACTCCCTCGCGTACTTTGGGATGACGATCTCCCGATTCTTTTCCCGTACCGCCAAGTGTTACACCTTGCAAAATTGAGACATCATTTTCGATTACAGATGTTTCCCCCACAACAATACCTGTTGCATGGTCGAACATGATGCCGTGGCCAATTTTCGCTGCTGGATGAATATCGACATCGAAAGCCACAGAAATTTGATTTTGTAAATAAAGGGCAAGGGATTTACGATTTTGATTCCATAAATAATGGGTGATTCGATAGCTTTGAATCGCATGGAAGCCTTTTAAATAAAGCAATGGGGTGGACCATAATTCTACAGCAGGGTCTCGGTGGCGAACAGCTTGGATATCGCAAGCAGCACAATCAATGATCGATGGATTGGCTTGATAGGCTTCCTCAATAATTTCTCGGAGAGAAATGGCGGGCATAATAGGATTGGCTAATTTGTTAGCCAATAAATAACTTAGCGCTCCGCCCAGATTTTGATGTTTTAAAATCGTAGAATGAAAAAAACTGGCAAGCATAGGTTCGTTTTCGGCAAGTTCTTTGGCTTCTTGGCGAATATGTTGCCACACATCTAATGTCATTTTTCCTCCTGTTGCCTGCTTTCAGACTATACGTTTACATATGTCAATCATAGCTGAATTTGTGTATGCACGGAAAGATCTATTAAAAACAAAAGTGAAACAGGCCAAAAATAATTTCTAACGAGGATATTACTTATTTATTGGGCGGAATTTAAACGGCACAATGGATATGCCATTTTTCCCATTTTTTAGTTGATAAAATTGAGGGTAGTTAAAATTACGTTGAACGATATTGTAAGGATTTTTATCGCCTTCTTGTTTGGCGTTTTGATAAAGCTGATTAATCTCCCGCACTTTTTCATCTTTTTCACCATCACAGTGGCGATAGATTTCGAGACGATTAGATTCATCTAAAATGTAAACATTGAAGCTGTGATCTGAATTATCTTCAAAAAAGAATTGTAGGAATCCTTCACTTGCGAAGGCATCCATTTCTGACGGATAGCGACGACTTTCTTGGTTTGTCTCGCTATCTTCAATTGGCATTTGTAAAACTTCGTCAAAATCCACCGCACTTTCATCTTCATTGCAGACAGATTCATTTCCGATTTCTTGTAAGCTAATCCCGCGATCTTCAAAAAATAATTGCCAGTTTTTACCCGCTACGCGTAAGCGCGACGTTTGGCAAGGTTGTTGAATATCGCCAACTTGGATGCTAACGCATCGATTTACTAATCCCATCACTAATTGCCGTAAATCTTGGCGATAACGTTCACTATAACAATAGACTTGGATAGAGTCAGGGCGATTAACGCCACGATAAATTTTGTTAGAAAGCACTTTTAGTGCAAGTAAAATGGCATTTTGCCCTTCAAAATGGAGCGTTCGGATTTCATTCCACACATTGCGATAAGTAAAATCGATACTGCCCACAAGGCTTTGTTCGAGCGGTCCAAAACTAAATAAATCTCGCGATGAAATACCCGTTAACACTTCTTCTACTTTGGATGTTGGATCTGTGGTGAGATTTATGGCAATAAACAAGCTACGAATTTCGCATTGGTTCAATAAATCGCTGTTTTTGGGTTGTTTGGTGATGGTGCTTGGAAACGACTGGCGCAAGTTAGCAACAAAGCGTTGCAATGTGCTCAAAGTCACATTCTTGCTAAAAATAGAAAGCCCCGTTTTTTCTGTGAGCAGATGATTAAAATATGCCCAAGAGACTAATTTATTTAGGCTTTCTCCATATTCAATCACCCGTTCTTTGGAGAACATAATATGGTGCGTTGGTTGATTGATAAGGTACCAACCATCTTTAAAATGTTTATTGCCACGGACTTCGACAAAAGTCAGGTGTGCTTCTGATAAATTGTGAGATATCTGTGTGTTGAGTAAGGACACTTTGCCAGGAAGTTCTTCAAAAGCAGTATAAAGTTTACGAGAAAGAATGTTGATATCTTGTGGCACGACGCTCGAGTGAATGTGATGCTTTCGCGCAAATTCCACTAAATTGCGATAGCTCAACATTAAAAATTTCATTATGTTATCGTGGTTTTCTTTTACATCCTTAATTTTCCAGAATGGACGCTTATTTAGGTGTTTCACCGTTTCTGCAGACCATCCCCATTCTTGCGCAAGGATTTTCATATGACGAATACGCCAATTATTGGCTTGGTAACGCGCAAGATCTTCTGTTGCTTTCACATAGAAACAATGGCGCACAAAATCCAAACGTTTAAATTCAGAAAGTGCGGTTAAATATTGGGTTACTTTTGCAAGAATGGCAATGTAAGGATCAAAATGGTGATTTGGATTGGTATTACCTGCAAGTAAATCTCGCTTAAAAGTGCGGGCAATTAAGCAAGTGTTTGGGTATTCCTTGGAATAGGCTTCCAACAATAGAATTTTGAGCACAGATTTATAAGGCGAATCAATCCCTTTATAAAGATGCCATAAGCTAGCACCGAAATATTCGTTTGCAGAAAATTGTCCTAAACCGCCAAAATCCACCCAATCATTTGGATCTATTTCCCCTTCAGTAATTAAACGAGCCACCTCTTTTTCATAGTCTTTTTCATTTTCCACCCATAAATGCAACCAAAGTAGAGGTTTACCAGCTAAGCGTACGGCGGAGCGATAGAACTCATCAAGCAATAACATATATTGCGCAGAGCCGCTATTTTCAATAGTTAGTGGGTCAGCATAATGTTCATTGCGGAAACGTTGTTGATCCATTAAATAAAAATTAATTTCTACATTAAATTGCATGGCCCATTCACTAATCCGTTTAGTTTTTTGGCTAAGAAGATCGTGTTCATCAGTGGTTAAGTCGTCTCGGACACAAATCCAAGTATCAAGATCGGAAGAAGAGGTTTGACTTATTGAGCCAAAGCTACCCATTAAATAAACGCCTAGAATTGGTGGTAAAACCTCGTGAAAATTTACCGCACTTTTGAGTGTTGAAGGCTTATGATCGGCATAGTGAATACCGTATTCATTGGTTAGCCACTTTTTTTGATAATCAGATGCGAGGAAACTTGCAATACCTGAGGGGGCGTGAATAACATAGCCGGGAAGTTGCGGGTGGTTTAGGTGTAAAAGTAAAGGAACAACCGCTAAAACGTGTTGGAATGCATCGTCTGAACCTTGTAATGCACGCTCAAAACGGCGTTGATCCAAGGTACTAACCCATTGTTTTGCTTGTGCTAGATTACATTCCACGCGGTGTCCCTACCAGAACAACAAAAATTGGCGAACAATTTACCACTTAGGGAGTATAAATGCAAAAATTTGTGATGCAAATCACAGTTTTTAAAGAATCAGAGACTTTAAATTATCAGAAAGCAAAATAAATGACTAAAAATCTTATTTTTAATTCAATTTCTCATATCTGAGGTGTTTCTTATATCAACAATCAAAATGACTTTTTAACCTAAGAGTGATAGGATAACCCTCAATTTCATTGCGTAAATTACTTAATTTCACTAATGTAAGGATTTACATTTCTTTACAGTTTGTGGAAGAACCGCTCCGTATTTTTCTTGTCAAAGCGAACGCATTACAGATTTTAAAAATAAGCCTAAGGGAAAAATATTGTGATTTTCCTAAAGGGCAATAATTTGAATTTATTGAATACCTTACTTAATCTGACTTATTAAGGAATTGATATGGCAAAAGATCAATCTAACGACATCACTGACCACGTCGGTGATACGCCGGAAACGGTGGTTGAAAAAACTGAAACGATGCAGCCAGTTCCACAAACTATTGTGAAAAAAACGGGCACAGCATTGAGTTTATTGGCGATTCTCATTGCGCTAGGTGTGGGTGGGGCTGGTTATTATTTTGGTCAGCAACAAGTAGCTGAAATTCAGCAAAAATTAACCGCACTTGAAAGCCAAAGTGGTGTAGCTGTTTCTGCCCCTGTGTCTGATAATAGTGGACAGCTTGCACAATTAGAACAAGGCTTAAAAACCGTACAAGATAAAGTCGAGCAACTTGAGCAATTAGTTTCAGGCAAAACAGGTGAAATTGCTGTACTACAAGCTCAAGTAAAACAAGTTAGTCAACTGGCTGGTGCACAACAACCGAGTGACTGGTTATTTTCCGAAGCAGATTTCTTGTTAAATAACGCCTTGCGTAAACTTGTGTTAGATAACGATGTTGATACGGCTGTTTCTTTATTAAAATTGGCTGATGAAACACTTGTTAAGGTAAACAATTCACAAGCGAATGCGATTCGTACTGCAATCAACCAAGATTTAAAACAGCTTCTTTCACTTTCAAGTGTAGACCAAAATGCAGTAATGCAAAAACTTTCACAGCTTGCCAATACGGTGGATGAGTTACAAGCACTGAATGTGAATTTTGATGAAACGCCAGAAAAGAGCGGTAAATTATCCGATGATATTGCAGATTGGCAGCAAAATGTGGAAAAGAGCGCAACTTCTTTCTTAAATCACTTCATTCGTATTTCGTCAAAACAAAGTGCGGATAAAAAAGAATTGCTTGCACCAAACCAAGATATTTATCTGCGTGAGAACATTCGTTTACGTTTACAACTTGCTATTATGGCCGTGCCACGCCAGCAAGATGAACTTTATAAACAATCTTTAGATGCGGTTGCTTCTTGGGTTCGTAGCTATTTTGATACGAATGCAGAAGTGACGCAAAATTTCTTAAAATCAGTAGATGAGCTGGCTGATTCTTCTATTTATGTCGATGTGCCAGGGCAATTACAAAGTTTGACCTTGCTTGATAAATATCTCAATCGTGCGCCGTTAGATGTTCAAAAGGTGGAAATTGAAGCGGATAAAGCCATTGAAACTATGCCTAAAGCTGAAAGTGCGGCAACAGAAGCATCTGCACCGGAAAAACAAGAATCTCAACCGGCAAAAGCTGAGCCACAAAAATAAGGATAGCCTATGTTTAGAGTGCTTTTTTTAATGCTAGCATTGCTTGCAGGGTTGATTGCAGGGCCTTATCTTTCTGGTCAGCAAGGCTATGTTCGAATTGAAACAACAAATAATATCGTTGAAATGTCGATTACGACATTAGTGATTTTCTTCGTGATTGCTTTAGCGATTATTTATGGTTTGGAATGGATCGTGACACGTTTTCTACGTTTAAGTCGCGGTTCTTATAATTGGTTTTCTAGCCGTAAGCGTGTGAGAGCACAAAAACAAACCCTTGAAGGTTTGATGAAGATGAATGAAGGGGATTACGCCAAAGCAGAAAAATTGATTGGTAAGAATGCCAAACATTCTGCTGAGCCTGTGTTAAACCTCATCAAAGCGGCTGAAGCAGCACAACAACGTGGTGATGAATTTAGTGCAAATCGCTATTTGATTGAAGCCACTGAATTAGCTGGTTCGGATAATTTACTGGTGGAAATTGCCCGTACGCGTATTTTATTGCAACAAAACAAATTGCCAGCAGCGCGCAGTTCTGTGGATAGCTTGCTAGAAATGGCTGGTCGCAATAAAGAAGTGTTAAAACTGGCGGTAGAAATTTATCTTCGTTCTAAAGCCTATCAAGCCCTCGATAAGATTTTAGACGGTGTTGAAAATAGCGGTTTATTCAGTGCTGAAGAGTTCAAAGATCTTCGTTCTCAAACAGAAAACGGTTTGCTCGATGAGAAAATGAATGAAGAAGGCGTAGATGGTTTGCTTGAATGGTGGGATGCTCAGTCTCGTAGTCGTCGTAATAATATTGATCTCAAAGTTGGTTTAATTCAGCGTTTAATTGATTGTAATGATCATGAGTCAGCATCAGAATTTACTGTCGAAGTATTGAAGAAAATTGGTGATAACACCAGCATTAGCAAAGAACTTTGTACTCAAATTACACGTTTACAACCAGAAGATAATAGTAAACTTCTCAAGTTAATCGAAAAACGTGTAAAACGTGCAGATGAAAAACAAAAATGCTGTATCAATCGTGCTTTGGGTTATTTATATGTTCGTAATAATGAATTTACTAAAGCAGCAGATGTATTCAAAAACGTGATGGCTTGCCCTGAACAGTTAGAGCCAAATGATTTGATGATGGCATCTTATGTATTTGAACAAGCGGGTGATAAAGCATTAGCTGAGCAAGTTCGCCAAGATAGTTTGAAATCAGTGATGGCAATTCAGGGTGTCGCCCCAGAAAGTGCGGAAGAAAAAATAGAAGAAAATTCAACCGCACTTTTAGAAAGCAAATCTGAGTAACTCAACTTAAAAGACAAAACGCACTTCAATTGAAGTGCGTTTTTTGTTTCTTTGAATATAAAACTATATATTTTTCAGTTTATTAGAATATAACACCAAACAGAGTGCGATCACCATAATCAAAATTGCGCCTGCAAATAAGATGGTATCCACCGAGCTTTCATGATTAACAATGATTAAACGCAGCATCGCAGTGATCCCAGCATAAATAAAATAGCGCAAAGGGAAGTGATAGCCGCTTTTAAAATACTGCACAATCAAACCAATAAACCCGAAATATAAGAAAAACATCACAGCTTGTTCAGCCACGTCATAAGGCACAACGGTAGAAGTATTAAGCACCATCATCGCTAAAGTATAAGTGATTTTTCCAAGAGCAATAATGAGTACAATCGCCAACGCAATCAATGCCGTGCAAAGCACGATTTTCAATACACCAGTAATAATTCGTGGCAATTTTTCTAATTCTGGAGATTCTTCCATTTCTATTCCTTACAGCAAAAATTAAAGGCTCGTATTCTAATGCAAGATTGTAAAGTTGGTCAAAGTCATTTGGAAAAATAAAGTGTGGTGGAATTAGAAAAGTATATTGTTTTTAGGATTTCAATTTCTTTCTTTTTCATCTTTGGCTTCACTATTTTCGGTGTTTGAAGGTTTGTATAAGGCGATTTTACGCCATCAAGCCCTCTTTCGCGAAATGCTTTTAGCCAATAAATAACGAGAGAGTGGGAAATTTGATGAAGTTTAGCCACCTAACGGATACCATAATCCTGTTCAGTGACGAGTTTGATAATTTTCAAACGAAATTGATAAGAGTAGGACATAATCTGCACCTCAAATTAGGTGTCCAGGTTTTGGGGTGCAGATCAACAAGCGGTTCAATTTGGTAAAAGTTTTACCATTTTGAACCGCTTTTGCTTTAATTAGTGTTTGTGATCGTGATGATGCTTATGTGGGGCATCATCTACCTCAACTAATGTCACCATAATGACTGAGTCCTCCGCAGCTTCGCCTTGAATAAAGTATTTTCCATCAAAGTTAAGCACTTGCCCTACGTTGACTTCATGTTTTTCATTATCATTCAATACCACATTCATTTTTCCGCTTAGTACGGTAAAAATCACACTATCGCCTTCGTGGTTATGACGTTTTAGTTGCTCTCCTTTCTTCAAGGCTTTTTTCACCACGGTAAACTGTTCCGTTTGCATAATTTTACCGAAGCCATCTTTTACTACACCAATATCTGCTTGTGCAATAGAGGCAATACCAAAGCTGAGTAATGAGGCTAATAACATTTTTTTCATAACAAGTCTCCTTCTGTGTTTTGAATTAGATGTTCTAATTCTGACACTTTTACTCAACTATTTCAATGCAAATTATTCTCAAATACAAAAAGCATCACAAAAATAACTCTTTATTACACCTTTTTTCCCCAAATGATCCCCATCCGTTTTATGCAATTTCAATACGGTTAAAACAAGAATGATTGCAAAAATATATCCCGTTTCTAGATCAATAACTGGTCCTCCACTTGTTCCCTCATGAACCATTGTATCAAGTAAATATTGTTTTACACCTTGTTCATTAATAATCTTACTACTAACCATTGCAGATGATACTTTAACTTTATGAAATCCTTGGTCTCCAAAAGGATATCCAATATAGAGGCATCTACGGTCTACATTTATACTTTCTGTCTCAAGTAAGAATTTTTCTGGAGTATTAAAAGTTGATGATGGCTCTGTTTTTAATAAACAAATATCTGAATTTGTATCAAATTGAATAACTTTTACAGGACTAACATTAACTCTATTATGAGTTAATGGAGTAAACTCATTAAGCGGAACATCAATAGAAACTATGTGTAAATTTTTTGCGGTTGATAAGTTTATATTATGTGAACAAGTAGCTAAATAGCCTTTAAAATTACAAACAAAAGCTGTTCCAAGGAAAGAAAAAGTATTGTCTTACATTGTTTCAACTAAGGCAAAGACACCTCCATAATATATGTTAGACAAATCTTCATATTTATACATATATACCTCTTAATAATAAACACTAACTAGTGTTAGCTTCTCTTATTTTTAATTAATTTACTGTGAGCAATTTCACATTATTTGAAATTTACTTTAGTATTTCTAAAAATTCGCATCCAAGCGCCATCTTCAGACT
Source organism: Haemophilus haemolyticus (assembly GCF_003351405.1). Lineage (GTDB taxonomy): Bacteria > Pseudomonadota > Gammaproteobacteria > Enterobacterales > Pasteurellaceae > Haemophilus > Haemophilus haemolyticus_N. The sequence goes on along the minus strand of NZ_CP031240.1, from coordinate 655,171 downwards.
AATCTTCAGGATACCATGAGTTGCTCACGGCACGGAATACACGCTCAGGGTGTGGCATCATTGCAGCAATATGACCGTCCACTTTAGAAATCACGGTAATCCCTAATGCCGAAGCATTCGGGTTGGCTGGGTAGGTTTCAGTTACATTTAAATGACTGTCGATATACTGCGCCACAATCAAGCTTTGGGCTTGAAGTGCGGTCAAATGTTCAAAAGTTTTGAATTCAGTCTCCTTTCTTTGTTCTTGGTTTGTATCTCTTAATAACAAAAAGCTTGCTGTTTATCCCAGCAAGCCTTTTAAAATCTAGCTATTACGCAAACTGCTTTTTATTCTCTAAATAACGTTTCGCACATTCTGCTGCTGCAACTAAGCCGCCTGCCATCATAATAATATCTTTAATCACGAGTCGGCCAGCACCTGATAGATATGGGAAGCCATAATTAGGTGTTGGGAAGTCTCCACCTAAATTAGGTACCCAGGTTTCTGGCGTAAATATCAGGAACGACAGCGTGACTATCGACATGCCAAAGGTGAGTAAACCACCAAATAAACCTAATGTTGGAGACCAAATTCCCGCTAATACTAAAATACCAATGGTCACGATCATCGCGCCAATAATATAAGAAGCTGTATAGGTGCCATTAGCTTTATGCCATTCAATATTTTTTGCGACCATTTTGCCTTCAGGGTTTTTATATAAGGTATATTCTTTTACCAAAACACCCTTATCATTTTCTACCATATTTGCTCCATTTTTATAAAGGAAGCTTAAGAAAGGACTATTTGACACAAAATGTGCGATACCATCTGCCTCATATTGGCAAACTTTTAAGCCACCAATCCAAACCATCACTACACAAATAGCAATGCGGATAAAGTTAATAAATTGACGTTGCAATGGCGCAACAATATTAGCTAGTAATGTAACTAAACTACTCATTAAGAACTCCTCATATAGTTCAATTGATATTACGGACAAAATATCCAAGAATTGTTCAGTATAAATAAGAGATACTGACTCACCCAGTATCTCTTATTTTGTATTAATCTTCTGTGAGCAATTTCACATTATTTGAAATTTATTCTCGCATTTCTAAAAATTCGCATCCAAGCACCATCTTCAGACCAATCTTCTGGATACCATGAGTTACTCACGGCACGGAATACACGTTCTGGGTGAGGCATCATCGCAGCGATACGACCGTCCACGTTAGAAATTGCTGTAATCCCTAATGCCGAACCATTCGGATTGGATGGATAAGTTTCGGTCACGTTTAAATGGCTGTCGATATATTGTGCCACAATCAAGTTTTGCGATTGAAGTGCGGTTAAATTCTCAGGTGTTTTGAATTCTACGCGTCCTTCACCGTGAGAAACCGCAATCGGCATATGTGAGCCAGCCATGCCTTTAAACCACAATGAGTTGGTGTCGTTGATTTTCACCATCGCGGCACGCGCTTCAAAGCGTTCAGATTTATTACGTACGAAACGTGGCCAATTTTCTGCACCAGGAATGATTTCCGCAAGGGTGGAGATAAATTGACAGCCGTTACATACGCCTAATGAAAGGGTGTTTTCATTAGCGAAGAATTGGCTGAATTGAGCGCGTAATTGTGGGTTAAATAAAATGGATTTCGCCCAGCCACCACCTGCGCCTAATACGTCACCGTAAGAGAAGCCACCACAGGCTACCATTGCGTTGAAGTCGTTTAAGTCGTAACGGCCTGCCATTAAATCGCTCATGTGAACATCAATCGCGGCAAAACCTGCACGGTCAAAAGCGGCTGCCATTTCAACGTGGCTGTTTACGCCTTGTTCACGTAATACTGCCACTTTTGGTTTCACGCCTTTGCTGATGTACGGCGCAGCAATATCTTCATTCACATCATAGGTTAAGTGAGCGGATAAACCTTTGTTGTCTGTTGCTTTTTTCGCTTCAAATTCTTGGTCGGCACATTCCGGGTTGTCGCGTAAGCGTTGCATTTGATGGGTCAATTCCGCCCAAATGCCACGCAATTCAGAGCGTTTTTCATCCAAAATTTTCCTTCCGAATTGATGGATCACAATGCGATCATTGTTGCTAACCTTGCCGATGTCGTAGGTAATTCCCTCTAATCCATGTGTTTTCAACACCGTATAAATAGCGTCAAGTTCCGCCTCTAATACCTGAATCACTGCGCCTAATTCTTCGTTAAATAAAATGGCTAACTCGGAAATTTCTTGCGCATAGTGTTCCGCACCGAGCTCAAGCGCCCATCCTTTTCCGCTATCGAATAACGGAGAAATATCAACATCCACGCCACAGTTACCTGCAAATGCCATTTCTGCAAGTGTGGTAATTAAACCTCCGTCTGAACGGTCGTGGTAAGCCAATAATTTACGCTCTGCCACCAATGCTTGCATTGCATCGAAGAAGTTTTTCAGTTTGGCTACGTTCACCACATCGGCTGGTTTGTCACCTAATTGTTTATACACTTGCGCAAGTGCGGTCGCGCCTAAGCGATTTTTTCTTTCGCCTAAATCAATCAACAATAAACGGCTTGCGCCTTTGTCTGTACGCAATTGAGGTGTGACAGTTTTACGCACATCTTCCACGCGCGCAAAAGAGGAAATCACTAAAGAAAGCGGAGCTGTTACTGATTTTTTCTCGCCATTTTCTTCCCAAGTGGTTTTCATCGACATGGAGTCTTTACCCACTGGAATGGTGATACCTAATGCTGGGCAAAGTTCTTCACCGACTGCTTTCACCGCCTCATATAAGCCTGCGTCTTCACCACCATGACCCGCTGCAGACATCCAGTTTGCAGACAGTTTGATGCGTTTAATATCACCAATATTGGTGCCTGCAATGTTAGTAATGGATTCAGCCACCGCTAAACGTGCTGAAGCACCAAAGTCTAATAACGCTACTGGTGCACGTTCGCCCATAGCCATGGCTTCACCGTGATAGCTGTCTAATGAAGCGGTTGTGATGGCCACATCAGACACCGGAATTTGCCACGGACCGACCATTTGATCACGCGCCACCATACCTGTTACCGAACGGTCGCCAATAGTGATTAAGAAGGTTTTTTCTGCTACCACCGGTAAGCGTAATACACGATGGAAAGCTTCTTTTAATTGAATATTTTCCGTTGCAAGCGGTCGATTTTCGACAGTTTTTGACGAAACCTCGCGTGTCATTTTCGGTGTTTTGCCTAATAATACATTCATTGGCAAATCAATTGGATTATTGTCAAAATGGCTATCGTGCAAGGTTAAATGTTTCTCTTTCGTTGCCTCACCAATGACCGCAAATGGCGCACGCTCACGTTCACAAAGTGCGGTAAATAATTCGAGTTTTTCTGGCGCAACTGCTAAGACATAGCGTTCTTGCGATTCATTACACCAAATTTCCAATGGTGACATACCTTTTTCATCGCAAAGGATTGAGCGTAAATCAAATTTACCGCCACGTTCACCATCGTGCACCAATTCAGGCATCGCGTTGGATAAACCACCCGCCCCCACATCGTGAATAAAGAGAATTGGGTTTTCATCACCTAATTGCCAGCAGCGGTCAATCACCTCTTGGCAGCGGCGTTCCATTTCTGGGTTTTCACGTTGAACGGAAGCAAAATCTAAATCTTCTTTTGATTTACCGCTGTCCATCGAAGAAGCTGCGCCACCGCCTAAGCCGATGTTCATGGCGGGGCCACCTAATACGATCAATTTTGCGCCAACTGGAATTTCGCCTTTTTGAACGTGCTCACCACGAATATTACCAATACCCCCCGCTAACATAATCGGCTTATGATAACCACGCACTTCTTCACCGTTGAAACTGTTAACTTTCTCTTCATAGGTACGGAAATAACCTAATAACGCAGGGCGACCAAATTCATTGTTGAATGCTGCGCCACCTAATGGGCCTTCAATCATAATATCTAAGGCTGAAGCAATACGGTTTGGCTTGGAGAGTGGATTTTCCCAAGGTTGTTCAAAGTTTGGAATGACAAGGTTTGATACAGAGAAACCGGTTAAACCTGCTTTTGGTTTTGCGCCACGACCGGTTGCACCTTCATCACGAATTTCACCGCCTGAACCTGTTGCGGCACCTGGGAATGGCGAAATTGCGGTTGGGTGATTGTGGGTTTCCACTTTCATTAAGATATGTGCATCTTCATTGTGATAGCGATATTGTCCGTCTTGATCCGCAAAGAAACGGCCAACTTTTGAGCCTTCCATCACTGCAGCATTATCTTTATAGGCTGAAAGTACGTAATCAGGGGTTTTCTCAAAGGTATTTTTAATCATCTTAAACAGGGATTTATCCTGTTTTTTGCCGTCGATAATCCAATCCGCATTAAAGATTTTATGGCGGCAGTGCTCAGAGTTGGCTTGCGCGAACATATAAAGTTCAATATCGTGCGGATTGCGTCCTAATTGGGTAAAGTTTTCCACCAAATAATCAATTTCATCTTCTGCCAGTGCCAAGCCTAATTCTACGTTGGCTGTCACTAAGGCTTCACGTCCACCTTTTAAAATATCCACCGTTTTGAACGGTCTCGGATCTTGATGGCGGAATAAGATCTCCGCATCTTGAGGATTGCGCACCACGGTTTCCATCATTCGGTCATGTAAAAGTGCGGTCAATTTTTCAGTTGTTTTTTCATCAAGCGGTTGGCTTAATTCAAAATAATACGCCAAACCACGCTCAATACGCTCTACTTCATTTAAACCGCAGTTATGTGCGATATCCGTCGCTTTAGAAGACCAAGAAGAAATCGTGCCAACGCGTGGAATCACGATAAAAGTTTCGCCTTTGGCCTCATGCTCTGCCAAAGTTGGACCGTAATGTAACAACGCTTTTAATTTTGCTTCCTGCTCGCTAACAAGCGGTCGATTTAATTCCACAAAATGCAAATATTCCGCGTAAACCGATTTTACCGGTAATTGATTTTGTTGGAATTTTTGCATTAAACCTTGAATACGGAATTCAGAAAGGGCGGGTGAGCCACGAAAAGTTTGAAACATACGGGTACCTTTGAGTTGTGTTTGAGATGAAAATCGCGGGCTATTATAAAGGAAAACACGCCAAAACGAAAACGTTTGCGTCAATCATTTTCAAATGATTTTCAGTGGGAGAAAGCATATAATCATCAAGCAATTTAAAAACAATCCGAAAACTAACCGCACTTTGGGGCACCACTATGATCATCAATGACATCAATTTCAACGATCTCTATCAACAACATCTGAAAGCCTGCAATCACTATAATCTTCCACCAACAAAGTGGGATAAAAAAGCACCTAAAATGGCCGAGAATTTAGTGGGTAAACCAAGCCGTTATAACGAAACGTTGCTTAAAGCCATGAATGTGCAACCCAATGAAACGGTGTTAGATATTGGCTGTGGCCCCGGCACGTTTGTGATTCCTTTAGCCCAACAATGCCAAGCCGTGTATGCTCTCGATTACAGCCAAGGGATGTTAGAGATGGTGCAACAGTACAAAGAAAAGTATCAACTGAATAATATTACCCTTCTACATAAATCATGGTCCGATAACTGGGATGATGTGCCTCAAGCGGATGTAATACTCGCCTCTCGCTCGACGCTTGTGGATGATTTGGATGATATGATTGAAAAGCTGCAAAGCAAGGCTAAAAAACGCGTTTTTTTAACCTCAGTGACCCAACGTCATTTTCTCGATGAAGGCGTATTTGAAGCCATTGGTCGTGATGACGTGGGCTTCCCAACTTATATTTATTTAGTCAATCGTCTCTACCAAAAAGGCATTCACGCGAATGTGAGTTTTATTGAAACCGAATCCGGTCATTTCCAAGGCGAAACCTTTGAGGATTTATTAAATTCTGTGGAATTTTCTCTCGGCAATCTCACCGAAAAAGAAAAACAAAGTTTGGCTCAATTCTATCAACAAAAACAAATAAACAATGAACCGATAAAACACGGACAACGCAAATGGGCGTTGATTTGGTGGGAGGTTTAATAAAATATAAGTATTGTAATTTACTTTTAAATTAAAACACTTAACCTTATAAAATTAACTAACTTATAGACAAATTGAATTTCTAATGATACAGTCCAGTCTAATACCTTTGAAGGTATTTTATGGCTACTTTTTCAATAAGGAATATTAGTATGTTTTCTTTAAATCATGTTTTAAAATTTGGCTCAACATTATTGATCGCTTTCGTATTATCTGGTTGTAGTAGCGGTAATGGTAGCAATAATGACAATCACGAAAATACTGCACCGACTAACAATCAAGTAGAACAAAATAGCTCTGGCGCTCCTATTAATAGCAATGAAACCCAACAAACACAAAAAATAGAAACAGGTGCTGCCCTTGTAATATCTGGTAGCAATAATAACTTTTCTGGTCAGCGCATAGCTATAGATAACTATAACACCACTAGTATCAATGTTGATGGTACTAATGTAGTAATTGGATATCCAGGGATTCAATCAGGTAGTTGGTCAAAAATTACCGCAAATGGAAGAAAATTAGAAACATGTTGTGGTAGTTATTCTGACACTCGTTTTGGTATAGCTAATAGTTTAGACGGTAATAGCAATAGTTATTTATTCTATAATGGAAACCCTACATCCGATATGCCGACAAGTGGTCAAGCATCCTATTTAGGTAAGGCTATTATCATTGCCGATATTCCAACACTAAATGGTAAAGATTCCTATGCTGCTAATTCACAATTTAATGTTGACTTTGGTAATAAATCATTTAATGGTTCATTAGATATTAATGATATCCGAGCTATAAATATAGATGGATATATTTCAGGAAATAATTTAAGCGGATATGCGAGCTCCTCTATTAATTACTCGATGCCTACATCACCAGTAGAGGGTAAATTTTATGGTGAACAAGCAAAAGAACTGGCCGGTTTAATACAATCTAAAGATAATAGCTGGAGCGCAGTATTTGGTGCCAAGAAACAATAATTAATAAAAAAACAATAAAGCAAGCTTTCGCTTGCTTTATTTTTATAAAAAAACTAGATAATAATTAATAAATTAAAGAATATCTAATAACTTCAAAAAGTCATCAAACACCCAATCTGGGTTTGATTCAGCAATCGGAATGTTGTAGCGGTATTCGGCATAGTTGGCTTGCGCGAACATATAAAGTTCAATATCGTGCGGATTGCTCCCTAATTGGGTGAAATTTTCCACCAAATAATCAATTTCATCTTCGGCCAGTGCTAAACCTAATTCTACGTTAGCTGTGACCAAGGCTTCACGTCCGCCTTTTAAAATATCCGCGGTTTTAAACGGTTTCGGATCTTGATGACGGAATAAAATTTCCGCATCTTCAGGACGACGCACCACCGTTTCCATCATTCTGTCGTGTAAAAGTGCGGTCAATTTTTCTGTTGTTTTTTCATCAAGCGGTTGGCTTAACTCAAAATAATACGCCAAACCACGCTCAATACGTTCCACTTCACTTAAACCACAGTTATACGCAATGTTCGTCGCTTTAGAAGACCAAGAAGAAATCGTGCCTACACGCGGAATTATGATAAAGGTTTCACCTTTGGCTTCGTGTTCTGCCAAAGTTGGGCCATAATGTAACAACGCTTTTAATTTTGCTTCCTGCTCGCTAACAAGCAGTCGATTTAATTCCACAAAATGCAAACATTCCGCATAAACCGATTTCACCGGCAATTGATTTTGTTGGAATTTTTGCATTAAGCCTTGGATACGGAATTCGGAAAGGGCGGGTTAGCCACGAAAAGTTTGAAACATACGGGTACCTTTGAGTTGTGTTTGAGGTAAAAATCGCGGGCTATTATAAAGGAAAAACACCAAGACGAAAACGTTTGCGTGAGCTGAAAATAAAATCCCCATCTTTAAGAATTTGATGGGGATAAGAAGATTAAAGGGTTATAAAACCATCATATACATGGGTTGCTTCGCCAGTCATATAAAGTGGATGACCAATGCCATCCCATTCAATGATTAATGAACCGCCTGGCAAATCGACTTGAACTCGATTGCTCAATAAACCTTGCATAATTCCAACTGCAACAGCTGCACAAGCGCCACTTCCACAGGCTTGCGTTTCTCCTGCACCACGTTCATAAACTCTAAGTTTAATATAGTCTTTATTGATGATTTGCATAAAACCAGCATTGACACGCTCAGGAAAACGCTCGTGACTTTCTAGCAAAGGACCGAGCTGTTCAACATTTGCTGTTTTAATGTCATCTACTTGTACAATGCAATGAGGATTGCCCATTGAAACGGCACCACATAAGACGGTTTGAATGTCTGTGCGTAGGATGTAATTTTTCTCGAATTTATTTGCGGTAAATGGAATTTTTGCTGGCTCCCAAATAGGTTCGCCCATATTCACACGAATTTGGTTATCGTCTTTTACTGTTAGAACCATATTGCCTTTTTGCGTGCTAACCGCGATGTCTTTTTTGTTAGTTAGCCCTTTTAATGTCACAAAACGAGCAAAACAGCGGGCACCATTTCCACATTGCGAAACTTCACTTCCATCGGCATTGAAAATGCGATAGTGAAAGTCGAGTTCGGGATCATAAGGTGGTTCAACAAGCAAAAGCTGATCAAAACCAATTCCACGGTGGCGATCAGCTAAGCGTTGAATGGTTTCTGACGTGAAAAAAACATTTTGAGTAACACCATCAACCACAACAAAATCGTTGCCTAATCCGTGCATTTTGGAAAACTGCATTTTTCCATCCTTTATTTAAATTCAAGATTGATTGCATTATAGAGAGCGGTAAAAAGAATGGCAAATTCAGAATTTTAAACTAAGAAAAATGCGGTAAAACACAGGAAATTTTTACCGCACTTTATTCGCTAATTTACTCAGATTACATCCAAGCATTATTGCGAATGATTCCTACTGCAATGCCTTCAATCTCAAAGTTTTCTTGCTCTTCAAGATTTACTACGATTGGATCAAATTCTTCATTTTCTGCGTGTAGGTAAATGATAGAACCTTTTTTCTCAAGGCGTTTTACCGTCACTTCATCTTCAATGCGGGCAACGACAATTTGCCCATTACGTACATCCTTGGTGCTATGTACAGCTAACAAATCACCATCTAAGATACCAATGTCTTTCATGGATTGACCATACACTTTGAGTAAGAAATCTGCTTGTGGCTTAAACATATCGGCATCTACGCGATAAGTTGCTTCGATATGTTGTTCTGCAAGAATCGGTTCTCCAGCCGCTACGCGCCCCACGAGCGGTAAACCATCAAATTCTTCATTTGCGCTATTGTCTAAAATGCGGATACCGCGAGATGCACCTGGAATAATTTCGATTGCACCTTTGCGTGAAAGCGCTTTTAAATGTTCTTCTGCCGCATTGGGTGATTTAAAGCCTAATTCTCGAGAGATTTCGGCTCGTGTTGGTGGCATACCTGTTGTTTCTAAATGACGTTTTAATAAATCTAACACTTCTTGTTGGCGTGCTGTTAATGGTCTCATATACACTCCTGTTTTTAAATACAGATAACTGGTATTGTATACAGATTGTGTGAAGTTGCAATAGTTATTTTTTAAATCTGTGTATTAGGTCACATTCTGCCACTAAATTTTTTAAAGCGGTTGAGATCGGATGTGTTAAAATATTTCAAATTTACAACAAAGAGAAAATTTATCATGGCAAATTTTGTAAATATGTATCGTCAATTATTGAGCTTGCCTCTGTCAGTATTAGTGAAAAATAATCCAATTCCAGCCAATCCGATAGAAGAGCTTTTCCTCAATATTCACCAACCTGTTGTTTATGTTTTGCCTTATACCTCTCAAACCGATTTCGTTATTTTCCGTCGAAATTGTTTGACGCTAGGTTTGCCTGATCCTGCTGAGAAAAATGAAATTGATGGTGTGAAGTTGCCTCGTTATGTGTATTTAGATGAGGGGCGCCGCATTTTTAAATCGAAAGGTGCGAAAGATGAAACCACCACGATCTTCAATAAATACCTCGAATTACACCGCACTTCTGAGAGTTTAGATGTGCAACTTATTCCAGTTTCCATTCTTTGGGGTCGTTCTCCTGGGCATGAAGATAAATCTGGCTTGCCTAATTTGCGTTTATTAAATGGTATGCAAAAAACTTTTGCTGCTATTTGGTTTGGACGTGATACTTTTGTACGTTTTTCTCAAGCCGTTTCATTACGTTATATGGTGAATGAGCATGGCTCTGATGAAAAAATTGCGCAAAAGCTGGCTCGAGTGGCAAAAATGCATTTTGCTAAACAGCGCATTTCTGCTACAGGCCCGCGTTTACCGAATCGCCAAGCTATGTTTAATAAATTATTGCAATCAGAAGCGATTCAACGTGCGATTGAAGATGAAGCAAAATCGAAAAATATCAGTATTGAAAAAGCGCAAAAAGAAGCGCATAAGATTTTGGATGAAATCGCTGCAGATGTAAGTCATTCAAGTTTACGAGCCGCTGATCGTTTTTTACGTTGGCTTTGGAATAAACTTTATTCTGGTATTGATGTGCAAAATGCAGATCGCGTACGTAAATTAGCACTTGAAGGTCATGAGATTGTTTATGTGCCTTGTCACCGTAGTCATATCGACTATTTATTGCTTTCTTATGTGCTTTATCATCAAGGGCTTGTTCCGCCGCATATCGCAGCAGGAATTAATTTAAATTTCTGGCCTGTAGGTAGAATGTTCCGTAGTTGGGGCGCATTCTTTATTCGCCGCACTTTTAAAGGAAATAGATTATATTCTGCAATCTTCCGTGAATATTTGTCAGAGTTATTCCATCGTGGTTATTCGGTAGAATATTTTATTGAGGGTGGTCGTTCGCGCACTGGTCGTTTACTTGCGCCAAAAACAGGCATGATGTCGATGACTCTTCAAGCGTTGCAACATAATCAAACTCGTCCAATTTCTGTTGTTCCAGTTTATGTGGGATATGAGCATGTATTGGAAGTGGATACTTACGCAAAAGAATTGCGTGGTGCGGCGAAAGAAAAAGAAAATGCAGGTTTGGTTATTCGAGTAATTAAAAAATTACGCAATCTTGGTCAAGGTTTTGTGAATTTTGGTGAGCCAATTACGCTTTCCAACTATTTGAGCCAACATTTTCCTGATTGGAAAGAGCAAAACCACGAAGAAAAACCACAATGGTTTGCTCCTGCAGTTGATTCTGTATCAAAACAGGTGATGGTAAACATTAATAAAGCCGCAGCAGTGAATGCAATGAATTTAGTTGGGACGGCATTACTGTCTTCTCGTCAGCGTGCACTTTCTCGTGAGCAACTTTTAGAACAACTGGCAAGTTACCAACAATTACTACAAAACGTGCCTTATTCCGCAGATGTTGTATTGCCAACAGCTACGCCTGAAATGATGTTAAACCATGTATTAACGCTTGATCGTGTTGGCGTGTTAGTCGAAAAAGATAACTTTGGGGAAATTGTGCGTTTAGAACGCGCATCAGCCGTGTTGATGACTTACTATCGCAATAATATTCAACACTTATTTGTATTGCCATCTTTAGTTGCAAGTATCATTTTGCATTATGAGGCGATTCAAAAAGATTTATTAGTCGAAGCAGTCGGCAAGATTTATCCGTTCTTAAAAGGCGAGTTATTCTTGCACTTTAGTGAAGAAGAGTTAAAAACTCAAATTCACCAAATTATTGATGAATTTGCGCGCCAACAGGTGATTAACTCTAATGATAATTTCTTATCTATCAATAAATCGAAAGTACGTATTTTACAACTTTGGTCTGCGGGAATGCGTGAAATCTTGCAACGTTATTACATCACAGTGACAATTTTGCAAAAACAACTAGATATTTCACGTGCAGAACTCGAAAAAGAAAGCCAACTTGTCGCGCAACGATTATCTGTACTTCACGGTATTAATGCTCCAGAGTTTTTTGATAAAGCCGTCTTCTCTATGTTCATTGCGAATTTGAAAGAGCAAGGTTATTTTGATGAATCAGGCAATGGCAATCTTGAAAAAATAGAATATTTGGCGTCAACACTTTCTCATTTGATTTCAGCGGAAATTTGTTTGACAGTCAAAGGAACGGTTGAAAAAGCGGAAGAGCACGCTTAAGTTCGGTTTAAATTTTAGGAGCATCAAATGATGCTCCTTTTTTATATTAGCTATATAAAAAAGTGCGGTGAATTTTGACCGCACTTTTGAGCTATTTTCTCAATTTAACTAATTCTACCTGATGGTTTTCACCTTTTTTTAGAATTAAATTTGCTCGATCACGGGTTGGAAGAATGTTTTGGTTGAGATTTAACCCATTAATCTCATCCCAAATTTTACTTGCCGTCGCAATAGCCTCTTCTTTTGATAAACTTGCGTAATGCTTAAAGTAAGAATTAGGATCATTAAATGCACTTTCTCGGAATTTTAAAAAGCGTTTGATGTACCATTCTTTCAATAATTTTTCTTCGGCATCGACATAAATAGAGAAATCAACAAAATCTGACACAAAGGTTTGATTTGTTTTGTTATTGCCTGTTTGAAGCACATTTAATCCTTCTAAAATGAGAATATCGGGTTTATCTACCACATCAAATTCATCGGGAATAATATCGTATGTTAAATGAGAATAGATTGGTGCTGTAACATTGCTTTTACCTGATTTTACATCGGCTAAAAAGCGAATGAGTTTAGGTGTGTCATAAGAAACAGGAAAACCTTTCTTTTGTAAAAGATTATCTTGTTTAAGCTTGTCTAATGGATAAAGAAACCCATCTGTTGTGATGAGATCAACCTTTCTTTCAGTTGGCCAATGAGAAAGCAGAGATTGTAGAATACGTGCAGAAGTGCTTTTCCCAACAGCAACACTGCCAGCAATACTAATTATGTAAGGTGTTTTGGCATTATTTCTGCCTAAAAAGCGATGTAGTACCGTTTGGCGATGTAAATTTTCATCAATGTAATAGTTAATAAGACGAGTTAATGGTAGGTAAATTGTACTTACTTCATCTAATGAAAGGTCTTCATTAAAACCTAAAAGCGGTTTCAGATCCTGTTCTGTCAATTTTAATGGAACGGATTTACGAAGTTCTGCCCATTGTTCACGATTAAAGCTTAAAAAAGGTGTTTGCTGAGTTGAAAATTCCACAATAATTTTATTTGATAGCTAAATAAACGAAGAAAAATATACTCTATAACCGCCATGTTCGCATTTATTTTTCAGTAAATTTAATAAGATTTGGTTAAAAATTCACATTTTTGCTTGTGATTTAAACGAACACGCAAAAAAAATAATTTTTTTAGAAAAAAAACTTGTCACGAAAAGTTTTTTCCATATAATACGCCTCACTTGCTTACGACACGCCGACTTAGCTCAGTAGGTAGAGCAACTGACTTGTAATCAGTAGGTCATCAGTTCGATTCCGATAGTCGGCACCATTCTTTCGTATCAAGTATTCATTTAGCGTGGAGGGGTTCCCGAGCGGCCAAAGGGGGCAGACTGTAAATCTGTTGGCTCAGCCTTCGAAGGTTCGAATCCTTCTCCCTCCACCATCTTTTAGATGAATCCTGATGGGACAGACGAATTTAGGACTTGCGGGCATCGTATAATGGCTATTACCTTAGCCTTCCAAGCTAATGATGCGGGTTCGATTCCCGCTGCCCGCTCCAAACGCTGATATAGCTCAGTTGGTAGAGCGCACCCTTGGTAAGGGTGAGGTCGGCGGTTCAAATCCGCCTATCAGCACCATCCTTCATTTCTCTCTTCCTTCAATTATAGCAAACAATTTTATTGGTTAATGTGGTTTAATTTACCCATCGATAACCGTGTCTATTTAGAGGGACTCTTTAAATGTCTAAAGAAAAATTTGAACGTACAAAACCGCACGTAAACGTGGGTACAATCGGCCACGTTGACCACGGTAAAACAACTTTAACAGCAGCAATCACAACCGTATTATCTAAACACTACGGTGGTGCAGCTCGCGCATTTGACCAAATCGATAACGCGCCAGAAGAAAAAGCGCGTGGTATCACCATCAACACTTCACACGTTGAATACGATACAGCAACTCGTCACTATGCACACGTTGACTGTCCGGGACACGCCGACTATGTTAAAAACATGATTACTGGTGCGGCACAAATGGATGGTGCAATCTTAGTAGTAGCAGCAACTGATGGTCCAATGCCACAAACTCGTGAGCACATCTTATTAGGTCGCCAAGTAGGTGTTCCATACATCATCGTATTCTTAAACAAATGCGACATGGTAGATGACGAAGAGTTATTAGAATTAGTAGAAATGGAAGTTCGTGAACTTCTATCTCAATATGACTTCCCAGGTGACGACACTCCAATCGTACGTGGTTCTGCATTACAAGCATTAAATGGCGTAGCAGAATGGGAAGAAAAAATCCTTGAATTAGCAAACCACTTAGATACTTACATCCCAGAGCCAGAGCGTGCGATTGACCAACCGTTCCTTCTTCCAATTGAAGATGTGTTCTCAATCTCAGGTCGTGGTACAGTAGTAACTGGTCGTGTAGAACGTGGTATTATCCGTACTGGTGATGAAGTAGAAATCGTAGGTATCAAACCAACAGCGAAAACTACTGTAACGGGTGTTGAAATGTTCCGTAAATTACTTGACGAAGGTCGTGCGGGTGAAAACATCGGTGCATTATTACGTGGTACCAAACGTGAAGAAATCGAACGTGGTCAAGTATTAGCGAAACCAGGTTCAATCACGCCACACACTGACTTCGAATCAGAAGTGTACGTATTATCAAAAGAAGAAGGTGGTCGTCATACTCCATTCTTCAAAGGTTACCGTCCACAATTCTATTTCCGTACAACTGACGTGACTGGTACAATCGAGCTACCAGAAGGCGTGGAAATGGTAATGCCAGGCGATAACATCAAGATGACAGTAAGCTTAATCCACCCAATCGCGATGGACCAAGGTTTACGTTTCGCAATCCGTGAAGGTGGTCGTACAGTTGGTGCGGGCGTTGTAGCGAAAATCATCAAATAATTGATGGATTCTTAAATGTCTTAAAGACAGAAAGAAGACAAAAGAAAAGTGCGGGGAAAATTCTCCGCACTTTTTGTTTATTCTATATTTGATACTTCGGTTAAGTATTTATTTGATTTTTATAGCGATAGCTGTGGTGAATGATTTTCAGTGATTCCAACAAGTTCTTCTATTGAAATTAATTTTATCTTACTGCTTTGAGGTAAAAGTGCGGTGAGATTTCTTGCTAAAATATCTTGTTTCAATATCATGCAATTCCCTTTACATTTTGCAAAATAATCAGGATATTTTACTGCCAATAGCACACCATCTTGCCATAATACTACCGCATCTTTTTCTGTAATATATGAAAAATAGTCATCTAGTTCAGTTTTGGGGTAGTCTGACTGGGAAAATGTATAAAGCATAATATTCCTTAGAAAGTAAACAATTTTTCTGCTTGACTAAGATTTTCTATCAATAAAGAGCGGTCAATTTTTTCACAAGATAGGATGAGTTGCTTATCCTCTAGCTTAAATTTCTGTAAAGATTCCGTGCAGATAAAGCGTTGTTCTACATCATATAAATCTAATAATTTAAAGGTTCTAATGAAGTCTTTCTGTTGAATGAGTTCAGGTTGTTGATGATTAATAAGATTTAGTACACCATCATCTATAAAAAATACGCCAATGTCATCTGGCTCACAAAAAGCTGTTGCGGCAAGAATTGCATCTAAGCCTTCTCGTGAAATGGATGTGCCATGTGGAGATGTGCGAAATAAAAAGGCTATCTTCATAGGGTTATTACTCGATCTGCTTTTAAACTTGCTGCCATAAATTCACCAAGGCCTGCAATCGTAAATCCCTCTGCAAGATTGTAGTGATCTGTGGTTGATGTTGTTAAGTTATCAACAACACCTCGTCGTTGAGATGCTGCAACACATAAATGCAAAGGAACATTGTGGGTGATGGAAAACATTTGCCAATGTTTTTGTAAATTAACTTCATCATTAGCTGGATACACTAATGCATTTCCGTTACTCACTCCATCTTGAAAGAAAAAAATCTGTGAGATTTCGTGTCCTTTTTTGATTAAGGCTTCTGCAAATTGATAAGCTAAAAACGCCCCTTGTTTTCCGTAAACAGGGCTTTTGACGGCGATAACATAGCGCATTATTCTTGCTCTTGTTTGATTTGGCGGATGTACAGGTAAACCGTATGTCGGGAAATATCTAAACGTTCTGCGACTAAATTAATCGCATCTTTAATATCAAAAATACCTTTTTCGTAAAGAGAAAGGACGATTTGTCGGTTTTTAGTATTATTGGCAACAGAGCGATCCGCATTGACTTCTTCTATTGTTTTTTCAATAGTCTGCGCAACCAAGTCTTCCACAGAACTCGCAAAGTTCA